>PLLH01000038.1 GCA_003140895.1 Elusimicrobiota bacterium | reverse complement strand
GCCTCAATTTTCGAAGAAGGCGATGAGACGTCCAGAAGAAAATATACGAATCCGAGAAGACACAAACTGAGTACCGCAGATATGACAGTAACGAATTTACTGGATGACCTCACCTTCATAACTCCCCTCCCATTGACACCTATAGAAAATTATACGAACTCGAACTGCAGCCATTATAAGAAGGGAGATTCCCCACTTATCGACGGAATCATAGCACTAAACAAAGTTAATTCAAAGCGGATTATGATTTCATTAAGATTCGGTTAATTTGTTCCGAAAGCGGAATTCGAGGCGAGAAAACTACTCGTATCTCAGAGCTTCAACTGGCGACAGGTGAGCGGCCTTTGACGCGGGAAACAACCCGAACACGAGGCCGATGACAGATGAAAACACAAACGAGACCACGAGCGCCACGAACGGAATGGACACGTAAATCTTCCCATGCGACAACACGCCGAGGGAATAGGACACCATGGTTCCCAAAAATACTCCGCTTAAGCCCCCCACACCGCTCAACGTCATGGACTCAATCAAAAATTGATGAAGAATCACCCGTGAGCTGGCTCCCAACGCTTTCCGCAAACCAATTTCATGAGTCCGCTCCGCGACAGAAGTCAACATCACATTCATAAGCCCAATTCCGCCAACCATCAGGGAGATGCACGCGATCAAAATCATTTGAATCATAAGAGACCGGGACCGTTCAAACGCTTCCCGATACATATCGCGCGGGTCGATGAGCTCGAGATAATCGGATTTTTCAGGATTCAGTGAAATGAGTTGCGTGAGGGACGCCTTGACCTTCTCTAGATTTTCTTCGCCGGCATGGATATCAATGGAATAAATAGGAAATTTTTTCATGAAACGCATGGCGGTTGGAATCGAAACCATCACATCCATGTCCAAAAAGGGATTGAGACTCCTAGCCGGGGGGCGCACGACGCCGATCACCTCAACCGCGGCCTCCGGCAAACGAATTTTTTGACCGATCGGGTACTGATTCCGAAACATTTTTCTGGCGAATTGATCGGTAATGAGGCACAACGAGCTCCTGGTTTCAATTTCAGCGGCGGAAAAAAGGCGACCGCTCACCAACACATATTTATTGTTTTCAACATAAAACATGTTAACGCCGCCAAGCGTTCCATTGGCGCGCCCCAGAGGGCCACGCATATCCGTCATGGTCTTGACATCCGGAAGCACATCAACAACGTGAGGGGTTTTCTTCAGATACTCGACATCATCCATGGTAATGCGCCGCACGTCTCCCCCGCTGTATTTCACACGAATCGTGAGAACCCCTTTGATGCCAGCCATCCAACTCTCTATGTCCGATTCGCGAGAACCATTCACGAGTGAAATCACAACAATGACGGCCGCCGTTCCGATGATGACCCCGAGCATGGATAACAGAGACCTGACCATATTGGCTTTCAAATTAAGAAAAGCCACGCGAACGCTATCGAGATAGGTCATTGGAAAACCCCGTCCTGAATCCGGAAAACGCGATGCGCGTAAGACGCAACCGACGAGTCATGCGTGATCAAAACAACCGTCGTTCCCGCGCGGTTAATCTCCTGCAAGAACCCCATAATCGTCTCTCCATTTTTACTGTCCAGATTACCGGTCGGCTCATCCGCCAAAATAATGTGAGGCCGGTTGACCAGCGCACGAGCCATCGCCACACGTTGCCGTTCTCCCCCCGACAACTCATGTGGCTTATGCCGCAGCCGTTCCCCGAGCCCGACATGGATAAGGATTTCCTTGGCGAATTCGTAATCCTCTTGATTCGTCCCTGAATAAACCAGCGGTAAGCACACATTTTCAAACGCGGTGTAATAAGAAAGCAAATTGAAATTTTGAAAAACAAAGCCGAGCATCCGGTTTCGAAGAAAGGATAAATCGACATCCGATAACTCGGCGACATCGGACCCGGCAATCACCACCCGGCCGGAGGTGGGCCGGTCCAAAGCGCCCATTAAGTGAAGGAGCGTCGACTTGCCGGATCCCGAAGGCCCCATGATCGCCGCGAACTCTCCCGCTTCAATCGTCAGATTAATCCCGCGAAGAACGGGAAGGTCTTCTTGGCCCATCCGATAGGACTTGCTGACATTCTCTAGCGTGATGGCGGACATAGAATCGCCCAAAATCGTTTCATACGTTTATTCCTCTTCCTGAGGAGCAAGAACGCGTTGGCCAGCCCTCAGCCCACGCTCGATAATGGCTTGATCGCCGTTTATTTTAGCCACCACCACCGGCTGCCGAATCAGCCATCCCCCGATTTGCGAGCGCAGAACATAAGCCCCTTCCGATCCATGATGGACCGCGGCGGAGGGAATGACGATCGCTTTGTCAAGCGTACCGGTAATAATGAACGCTTCGGCGGACAAATTAGGTTTCAGGGGCAACCCTTTATCGTCCGTGATATCCAACACTGTCTCGATTTCAGCAAAAGCCCCCTCGGCGGCCTGCGCGCCAATCCAATTCACCCGCCCCCTCAATTCCTCCCCTTTAAACGCGTCGCACGTAACCACCGCCTCTTGGCCCGTATGGACTTGGGAAATACTCAGTTCGTCAACGCGCCCACGAACGATAAACCGATCCAGCTGAGCCACTTTGACCAACTCCTTTCCGTTCACGATCCACTCATCGTTCGATACAAAGTTTTTCACGACGACCCCGTCCAACGGAGACACGACGCGAACCCCTCCCACTTTTTTCTCTGTGGAAGCCAAATCTTGCCGGGACAGCATCAGGCTTTGAGAAGCCCGCGTCAACACTTGCGCCGCGTTCTCGACGTCTTTCCGGGGAATGGCCTGTTGTTGATAGAGCCGTTTTTCCAGCTCGTATTCCTTTTTCGCTTTGCTATAGTCGTCTTGAGAATTTTGAGCGGCGATCCGTTTCGCCGTTAATTCCCCCAAGAGCTGTTCGTCTGAAATTTCCATGATAAGTTGCCCTTTCTTCACCGATTCTCCCTCTTGAACATAAACCGTTTTCTTCCGGCCATCTAAAATGGAGCGAACCGTTCGTTCCACTTTGGATTCAATTTTCCCCGGGCACGCCACTTTAAGCACCACCGTCTCCTCTTTGACAAGGGCGAGCAAGCCGTCTGAATTTTTCCGTATGGGAGAAAGCGCGATGTTCCAGATCAAGATTCCAAGACAAGCCACGAGCAAGAAGACAGCCCTCACCCGAAACCGGTTGACTCCCGATAAAAGAGTTCCTTTATTACTCATATCTCATGCCCCTTCACTGGGCGACCTCGGCCAGCCGACCGCCGATGGTCAACTCCAATGAGTCTTTGGCCTTGCTGGCGCTGATCAGGGCCCCCAAATATTCAAGCTCGATCGACCGCAATTCATTTTCTGAATCAAACACATCCACCAAACGATCGCGTCCGTTTTGGTAACGGGTCCTCACCACTTCGACGTTTTGACGAGCCAGATCGCGGGACTCCTCCAGATCGCTGAACTGGCTCTCGTACGTTTTAATTCCCAAATAGGCGTTGGCCACTTCATTGCGAATGTTTCGTTCCAAATTCCTGAGCGCTATCCGGTCGTTAATAAGGTTGTTCCGCGCCGCTTTGGCCTCCAAATAAACGATTCGCGAATCAAACAACAACCAGGAAAGATTAAGCCCTCCCGTCCAATTCCGTGTAATGATTTTTGTTGCGTCCGACAAAGCGGCGCTCCGGGAATAACTGGCGCTCATGTTGATATTCGGGTTGTTCTGTTCCAATGTTTCTCTCACCGTCAACTCCGACAACTCCAACTGGCGCTGGGCGGCGAGATAATCGGGCCGGTGATTGAGCGCGAATTCCGTCAAACGATCGACGGACATTCGAAGCGGCACGAAATTGATGGATGAAACGAAATCCGCTGAGCTTCCGATTTTAAGAGAAGCGAAGGAAAGAGCGTCGTTGATGGACTGTTTGAGAGAGGTGGTCGCATTTTCAATACGACGCCGGTCCGTTTGGAGGCGCGTTTTGGAGCGGGCCAATTCAATGCCGGCGTAACGCCCGGCATCGACCATCGCTTCAACGATGTTGTGCATCCGCTGCGACGATTCCAATTTGGCTTTTTCGACATCCAGCGTTTTCAATTGGAGGAGAACATCAAAATACTTCGAGCGCGCTTCTTTTTCAATGGATTGAACTTCCCGCCGATACGACTCCTGAGCCAACGCATAAGCGATGGAAGAGCGCCGCCACGCTCGCCACTTGGTATTTCCGACAAACAAAGGCACCGGTTGAGTCAAAGCAGCGGAATACGTGGGATCAACGCCGGTCCAATCGTTTATTCCCGCTTGCGATTCCGTTTTCTCCATTCGAAGGGACAGATCGCCGCCTAACGGGTAAACGGGTTGAGAAAGGACAGTGGCCCCCGTCGCGCTTTTATTACGAGTGACCACGGAAGAAACATCTTCTCTGGCCGCATTAAAAGAAGAGGTCGCGCTCAATTGGGGAAGCCGCGTTTGCCGGTAAGATACTTTAGAGCTCAACGTCGCATTTTCAAAGGTATTGAAGGCTGTCAACGCCCGATCCCCCTGGGAGAGAACAATGGCGACGAAATTATCGATGGTCAACTTTTGGGGCGTGTCAACCGGGGGTTGGTTTGGAACCGCCGGCGCCATTGAGATAAAGAGCGACAAAGCCACGAACGCCACGGAGGCGACTGTGATGCGTTTCATGACCGCACACTCCATAAAACGAGAGCGATGACCGCCACACCGCTTCCCCACATCATCAGCCCCCATTTCAGAACCTTTTGGCGGCTAATCCCAGCCACAGAGGAGAAGGCCGATAACGATATCCAAAAAGCCCATAACTCGAAGATGTCCATCCGACGAAAGACAAACCCGACAGCCGAAGAAGGAGATTGAGAAAAAAAGAAGAGCAGGGGCCCCGCGGTCAATTCCCCCATCCGACCCCCTCCGAGGATCACCGTGAACGCTCCCAAAACGCTGGCCAAAGCCAAAGGGCCGAACAACAGTCCGAAGGAATAGGTCAAATGCGAAAAGGGAACATGTCTTTGCTGTAATCCGAGCCCCCATTCAACAAGCCAAGCGACTAGCGCGACGACGCAGAGCGATCCAGAAAAAAACACGGTCACGCCCACAAACCCGGCGCCGAAATTTTTCTCTTGAACGCCGAACTGCAGCCCCATTCCCAGCGAATAAATCCCCGCCAGGAAAAGCGGCACAAAAAAATCGATCTGCTCCTTCCAGTAAGCCAGGAACGCGGCGGGATCTAAAAACAACTGAACCAATTTATTCTTAAACGAAACCTTTGATGAATGAACAGGCAGTCCCACGGAGGGCGGCTTTGTCTTGAAGATTTCTCCTTTTGACCTCGGCGACGTAATAATTTTCTTTAAGACGGACTCCAAATTGGGCTCCGCCGGGGGCGGCGCCTCTTCGATTTTGGGTGGAATGCTCGCCTCCAGAGACTTTTCATAAACGGGTTGTTTTTCCTGGACAGGAGACCGGGGCGGATGTGATTTTTCAATCTGTTTCACCCGGCGCAAAAGGCGTTCGATACGGGATTTGAGTTCTTGCAAATGAAAAGGTTTGACCAAATAATCATCGGCGCCGCGATCAAGACCATCGATCCGGTCTTGGACGGACGTTTTATAAGCCGAAATCATAATAATCGGCATCTCTTTCGTCAGGGGGTTGGAACGAAGTTCCGCGAGCAGATCAGTCCCGGTGCCATCCGGGAGAACGGCATCCAAAAGGGCCAGATCCGGCAATTTCTCTGCTTTAATGAGCGCCCGAGCGGCAGCCAAGGTTGGAACGGCGCGGACTTCGAACCGTTCTTCGTAAAGATAGTCTTGAAGAACGGAACTGATCCCGTTTTCATCTTCAACAATTAAGATTCGAATGCTCATGGGGTTTCCGTATTAATTTTAACGGCGCCCCATCGTAATTCAAGGGTTCAAAATATAAAAGCTGTTCGTCTTTTAGATCAGAATCCGCGATTCAGCCCTTTCATCGAAACCGTTTGACCGCCGCTCTTGCGTCTTCGGACGGGATTTCTTCAAGCGCCGCTATAATATTCTGACGCACGCATGAAGACGAATCTCCCATCGCCTCGACGAGAAAAGGCACAGCCGGTTCTCCGATTTTTTTAATGATGGCTGGAAACCCGTTCACATTCAATTCGTTTCCTTTCTGCGTGGCGCACACGCCACGTAAGTACGTTAGAAGATCGGGCAACGCCCCGGCGGCTTTTGGGCCCGCATCTCGGAGCCGGCCCGCCGCTTGTCTGGCGACGATGCCAACCGGATGCCTTAACAACGCTCCCAGGAGCAAGACTTCTTCTTCACTCCCTTTCTGAAGCTTGGGGAATAAGAGGGATTGAATGGCCTCAGCCGAGGAAGGTCCCGACAACAAAAGCTGATCCATAGAGGCCGCCATTTTATTTCGAAGCGAAGCTTTTTTCTTCTCCGACGCTCCAGGACGTTCGGCCGCCTTCAACGAACCGATGATTTTGCCGATCAGCTTTTGAACGTGCGGATCGGTTTGCGCCGCCGAACCCGCCTGAAGAGGAAATATCCCGAGGATCAAAAGGAAGGAGAGCATTGAAACAATAGGCCGCACAAGGATCTTGTTCATATTAAAAGACGACCCCCATTCGAAGCGAGGGAATATAATATTCGGAATCATCTCCGGGCTGAATGATCCGGTGATAACGAAAATCAAATCCCAAACGCCCCGGGCCGAACACCTGCGCATCGAAACCGAGCCCCACATTGACTCCGAAATTCGCATGGCGCTCAGCCTGGATGGGGTAGGTGACGCCTTCCAAATCCATTCCTCCGGAGGAGCGTCCTTTCAGGGAGTATTGCCCCGCGTGAACGACCGTTTCATAGACGCCGGCGCCGAAAATAAAAAAGGTGCGAACCAGCCGCGAATTCCATGTTCCCCAATCGCTGATGGTTCCTTTTTTAAGGAAGGCGGTGAGCTGGTTAATCTGAACGGACTCATTTCCCGTGGCCTTAATATAATCCATGATCCCGTCATGATCGATGTCGACGACCAGTTCCCCGTCCAACCGATGGCCGAAATCGTGCCCGACTTCAAATCCAGCGGAGGAACGCTTGCTCCACGCGTATTCACAGCTGGCCCGAAGAGAAACCGATTCGGTTTGAAGATTGTTGATGGTTCCCCCTGGAAGTGACAGCCCCGGATGAACCCCCACGTTCCAAAAGTGAATGCGCTCATCGACGGCGAAGGCGCTTCCCGCCACGAAAATCAGAGTGCAAAGAATAAAAAGAAAGGATGTTGTTGATTTCATTGTTTTAAGGCCGCCCAGAATGAACTGAATCTACAAAATAATATCCGGCGCTTGCCGTTATACCTAATCACAGGAGGAACCGCATCGATCCGTCCCGCGAGGAGAAGCGAAACGCCCGCGGTTCCACGGCATCTTATCCAGAAGAACGGCCATCCCGCAGAATCCGGAAACCCCCGCAAACACCAAACCGGCCCCCACAAGAATCGCGACCCACCTGAGCCCCGGTATCAATCCGCCCAAAAATGCCAAACTCCCGGCGACGATTTGGACTTGGCGCATCACCGGGATCGGCCCTCCGCTTTTAACAAGGGGATACCCGGCTTTCCGCCACGCGTTGATGCCGCCCTCAACCAAAAAGAGAGGCTTCACTCCGAGCCCGGAAAGAATTTCAATCGCCCGGGGAGACCGCACGCCGCTTTGGCATAAGACAAAGATTTCTTTATTGGTCGGCAACGTCGAGACCGCCTGATGAAGCCGGTCAAATGGCGCGTTGGTCGTTCCTTCGATGTGTTCATATCGAACTTCATCCTCATCACGAACGTCCAGAACCACCGCCGCGGCCCCCGCCAGAACCGCTTTGAGCCGATGAACGTCAACCACGCCTCCCTTCGTCGAAGAAACAGACGCCGCGGGGGCGCTTCCGGTCTCCTGACACACCAAAATGCCTCCGGCCAAATTGGAGGTTTGATCGAACCCCAGTTGTTGAAGAATGCGCGCCGCCAAATATCCTCTAAACCCAACCTTGCAATAAACCACTGTTTCCTTCTTCGGGTCCAACTCTTGAACGCGCTCCCGCAATTCATCAATCGGAATCAGCCGGGCGTTCTCAAGATGCCCCGACGAAAATTCACGAACGCTGCGAACATCAATCAATTGAAGATCCGGGTTCGCCTTCAGTCTCCCTTTTAGTTCATCGCACGTGATGGCTTTCATCGTCTGCCGGCCGATGTTGGACGCCACAAAGCCGGCCATAATGACCGGATCCTTGGCCGATGAGAATTGCGGGGCATACGCCAGATCCAAATTTTCCAGATCGGTGACCGTCAGGCGCGCGCCGATGGCGGTCGCCAAGACATCGATCCGTTTATCGACTCCCTGTTCTCCGACGATTTGCGCCCCCAAAAGCCGGCCCGTCGTTTTTTCGGCAACGATTTTAAGATGCAGAAGCTCGCCCCCGGGATAATACCCGGCGTGGCTCAAGGAATGCGTCAGGGAGATATAGGAAGCGAGACCCGCCTTTTTGGCATCCGCCTCGCTCAAACCGGTTTTGGCGGCGATAATCCCCATGGATTCAACAATCGCCGTCCCAATCGCGCCAGGAAAGGTCAACTTATCTCCCGCCGCGTTGGCCCCGGCCACCCGGCCTTGCTTATTGGCAATGCCGGCCAATGGCATCCGTGTTTTACGCCCGGTAATCATGTTCACCACTTCAACGACGTCCCCGGCGGCATAAATATCGGGGTCCGACGTTCGCTGAGCGTCGTCCACGCTGATGCCGCCCGCCTCACCGATCAATAACCCGGCGTCTTTGGCCAACGCCAATTCCGGGCGAACTCCGATGGAAAGAATGGCGAGATCCAACGGGAAACGGCGCCCGCTCTGAAGTTCAATCTCCGTGGCCAATTCGCCGCCGTGGAAGGCTTTGACGCCGTCCGCAAGAACCAGGTGAATCCCCTTTTCTTCAAGATGCGTCGAAACGAAGGCGGCCATATCGGGATCAAACGGCGGAAGAATCTGCGGTAACATTTCAATCACCGTCACTTGAATCCCGCGGCCCGCTAGCGCTTCGGCGGTTTCAAGGCCGATAAACCCGCCGCCCACCACAACCGCCTTTCGAACAGAATGTTGAAGGATGAAGTCTTTGATGGCATCGGAATCGGGAACTGTTTTCACCGTAAAGATGTTTTTCGATTGAATCCCCGGGAAGGGCGGCACGACCGCTCCGGCCCCCGGAGCCAGAATCAGCTTGTCATACGACACCCGGCTCACCTGTCCGGTCTTCAAATCTTTAACGTCGATCTTTTTTTCTGATCGATCAATGCGGAGAACTTCGTGCAAGACGTGGACCTTCACCCGATACCTTTTCCAAAAGCCCTCCGGCGTCTGGAGAAAAAGAGAATCTCGATCCTGGATCTTATTGCCTATAAAATAAGGAAGCCCGCAATTGGCGAACGACACATAAGGCCCTTTCTCATAAAGGACAACCTCAGCCCGTTCATTCACTCGCCTCGCTTTGGCGGCGGCGCTCGCCCCCGCCGCCACTCCTCCAATAACAACGATCTTCTGGTTCATAGTGCCCTCGAATTAAACATCGATTTAAAAAAACAATCCTTAACGTCCAAGCTGGCGGTCCATTTTTATGACCTTTTTAAGCGGAACGCCCAACCGAGTGACCGCGAAAACTACTTCTCTATCATCAAAGAGGTCCGGTGCCACAATCCCGTAATCCGCGTCGAACGAATTCCTCACAAGAATAAAGTTGGGCGGAAAAAAATATTCGCCGGAGAAATAGTCCTTATAAAAAAGAGAGATTCGATATTGTTTTGTTTTAAACGCCTCCCCGTCTTTTTCTTTCAGGTAACGCATTAACCCCTCGACAGCCTCTTTAACCGAATTCCCCCAATAGTCGATGGCGTACTTTCCCCGCGCCCCTTGAAGCCCCCCAATGAACCGATTGAAGTACACGTATTGATTGGGATGCAGCAGGATCATCGTGTAGACATGAAGGGACAACGCAACGCAAACGACGGCTCCCAACACACCGGCCACCGATTTCCAACGCTGATACGTCCAGGAAAAAACAAAAGCGAGAGTACATCCGGCAAGGCAACAAAGCGGAGGAATCACGAAGAGCATTTGTCGATGATTATTATAGAGATGGGATTTTCGGACGATCACGTAAACAATAGGAAAAAGGGCCGAGAAAACCACGATTCCAAAAAGCTGGTATTTTTTAGAGGGCCTTTTGAAAGTCATTCCAGCCTTCACCAGCGGCATCATGCCAAAAAAAACTGAAAACCCCAGAAGAGCAACAACAATCTCCGGAAGCGTCACAAAAAGGAGACGCGGAATGTACACCATCGGCAAACGATCTCCGGGGATGGACACCCCTTCGAATGTGGTCGACAAAATTCGTCCCCAATGGCGATAGTGCGTCATCTCCGACAAAGCAAGGAAGGGCCGGCGCAGAGGATCCACCAACGCCCACGGCCAGAAAAGAAGCATGACCGAGAACCCTATCACGAGAGCCAGAAACACGAGTGGAAAAACCTCTCGAAAATACTCTTTGATCCGGTTCCTGTTCAGCTCCCCGTTCATCCATGGATAGATCGCAAAAAATCCAACCAGATAACAAAGAATCATGAGCCCCCCCACCCGGACTCCGGAACACAAACCCGCCGACACGCCTAGTTTCAACGCGTCTGACACCGAGGGCGTTGGCAACGCGGAATAAAATCGAAGCAAAAAATAGAGGGCCCACACATAGCCGACGGCGAAGGGAACGTCTTTGTGATTATTGAACATGAAACCAAAGTACACCGGCGTAAGGGCAAGAAACAGGCCTGACCAAAAAGCAGCGGAAGGCCCGTTTAAAAAACGGGACACCTTCCACGCACCGACAATCCCCAGAATTCCGAGGAAGGCGTTCGACAGATGCCTTAAGAGAAACGGATCCCCCGTCGAGAACCAATCCGCCAAACTCGCCAAGACGAAGGGGAGCCCCCCATATTGCACCCAATGCCATTCTCCCTGGATCAAGGCCGAGTGATCCTTGAATCCGGAAGCGTAAAATTTGATGATGTTTTCCCCTGTGGCGAGACAATAATCCTCATCCCACGTGATGCCGTAATCACCGGCAATCAAAAAAACAACCTCCACCAGGACGAGCAACGCCACCAAGGACAACACATCAAAAAAATTCAACCTGACCTTTTTTAACCGTCGAAGAGTCTGCCCGAGATCAGCGATCAGGTTCATGGCGCTCGCTCCTCCCGGCACGCATCCGGATAAACGAGATTCCTCGACACCAACACATCTCGGGAAGAATCAGATCGGGCCGCCAACCGAACCGCGCCCAATCGTCTATTTTTAATGAAGTTCACCTGAAGCCGATGCATCCCCGGAAAAAGATCCCGCTGCACAATCTGATCATTAAACAGATTGCTCCCGGAAGAAAAAGCGACGAGTTCTCCATCCATATAAAAGGTTGCCGATGAATACGAGCCGAAGCTAAAAGAAACCGTCTCAGGCTTTTTGACCCTTAAACAGGTGTCCCACTGGGCTGAAAAACCAGAGGTCAGCAGCTCCGTGAACGGTGTTTCCTCTCCCCAATCAAACAACAGGCGCCTCGAACGACTCAGAATGGGTTTCCCTTCGAAAGACCGGTTCGCATAATAAAATCCGCGCCAAGGACCCCTGGAATACTGAAACCCCAGGAAAAGAAAGAACGCGACAATAAAGAGAAACCAAAGAATTCCCTTGTTGATTCGCGCGCTCATGAAGAAGGAAGATCTCCGGCACGGGTTGACGGGGCGCCGGAACTGACAAAACCGGCCCGGTTGGGAATGGCGATTCGGACATGGCGTCGAACAGGGATGCGCGAACGGTCGGCCAACACCTCGTTTGCAACTTCTTCAAGGGTGACGAACTGAACCCCATCGGCCTGCCAGGCATCGAGCTGGCGCTCAAATCGTCCTGAATACGCCCTGCCTTCAACTTCGGTGTGAATGGAGTGAACTTCCGTTTGGCGGATCTGTTTTCGAAAATAGTCGATGAACGCGGCCTCATTTTGATCCTCCGGCGTTCCCAAAACTTCATCCCACGTCGGAAGGGTGCTCGGAATTTCCAACGTCTTGAACCGAACGCCGTCCGCTTCCAGAAAACAAGGAGAGCCGCCGCGCGTGTTGGAGGCATATAAGAGGCGATAGGCGTCTTGGATTTGGAGGTAAGCCGGCGTGACATGCCATCCGGGAGCGGCCACCGCGTGGGCTTTTTTTTCAAAAATCTGCGTGAACACGCCATGAGCCCGCTCCACATCGCGCGTGATTTGGTCTTCGCTCATTCGGTCAAGCCGGTCGTGCCAGCGAACATGGTCCCATCCGTGAATTCCCACTTCGTGGCCCGCCGCGGCCACGGAGCGAATCACCTCGGAACATTTTTCCCCGATCATGGGAGCCGGCAAAAGCGTTCCATAGAGCATTGTTTTCGGCCCGTAAAGAGCCACCGCGTTGGAGCGAAGCATTTTCCTGAGGAATCCTTTCCGCGTGAAGACGCGCATGACGGCGCGCCCGGACGTGTCGGGCCCCAAGGTAAAAAAGAAGGTGGCGCGTATCGATGCCTTATCAAAAAGCCGGAGAAGTTGCGGGATTCCCTTTTGGGTTCCCTCAAAAGTATCGCAATCCACTTTGAGAGCCAATCGAGGATGGGATGAGGTCATAAAAAACTTAAGGGACGGGAGTTTCTTTTCGCCCTTTCAGGTAGAAATCCAAGGTCAACCGAATGGCTTTATCGAAGGAGGTCTTGGGGGTCCATCCCAATTTGTCTTTGGCCCGTTGGATCGACGGTGTCCGAGTCATGATGTCTTGATACCCCTTACCGTAATAATCCTTGGATTCCACGCTGACAATCCGCGCTTTGGAGGCGACGGTCTTGTACTCCGGATAGGATTTGACAGCCGCCAGCAATTTCTCCGCCAGCTCGCGAATCGACAAATCGTTCTTTGGATTTCCGATGTTGAAAATCTGACCGCTCGCGGCGCCGCCCTTGTTTTCAATGATTTTCATCAGGCAATCGATCCCATCTGAAATATAGGTGAACGACCGCCGCTGTTTCCCCCCATCCACCAACTTGATGGTTTCCCCATAGAGAATATTATGGAGAAACTGCGTTAAAACGCGCGAGGAACCTTCCTTTGGAGAATCAATGTTGTCCAAATTGGGACCCATCCAGTTAAACGGCCGGAAGAGCGTGTACTGAAGGTCTTCCGCTAGACCGTAAGCGTGAATCACGCGATCCAACAACTGCTTGCTGCAGGAATAAATCCACCGCTGTTTATTGATGGGCCCGTACACGAAATGCGACGTCTCCTCATCAAATTTTGAATCGGCGCACATTCCGTACACTTCCGATGTCGACGGAAAAACAATCCGCTTCTTATACTGAACGCATTGCTTCACGATCCGCAGATTTTCTTCGAAATCAAGCTGGAACACGCCAAGCGGATTTTGCACATAGGTGGCCGGCGTCGCGATGGCCACCAAAGGCATCACGACATCGCACTTCTTAATGTGATATTCAATCCATTCTTTGTTGATGGCGATATCGCCTTCGAGAAACCGGAACCGCTTGTTTTCCAGAAACGGCTCGATCTTGTTGAACATCATGTCGAGCCCGAAGACCTCCCAATCGGTCGTCTTCAAAATCCGTTCGACCAACGCGTTTCCGATAAAACCGTTCACTCCCAAAATAAGGACTTTCATTGTGTGCCTCTCTTTTTAATGTTGTGATTTAAAATGGGGGCCAAGCCTGAGCCCGTTGTTTCTTTTTCCCCTTCTCGTTGGGCGGACACGACTTCAAGGGCCCGTCCATCGCCACATTGAATAAAAAACCGATCTCCGTCACACGCTCCTTCTCCGGGTTTTTTATCCAACCGGAGGTCGCCCGAAAGCCGGGAGGCCCAAATATACGTTTTAATTCCATGGATGTCAGCATACGCCCCTGGATAAGGATGCGCCACCGCCCGAACCAAATTGTGAATGTCCTGGGCGGGACGATTCCAGTCAATCCGGCCATCCTCCGGTTTTCGGCGGCCAAAATAAGTCGCCTCCGACGCGTCTTGAGGCGTCCTGGGCGAGCGCCCTTCTTTCAATAAATCAATTTGTCGGGAAAGAACCGTCACGGCGGCTTTCGTGACGCGCGCCTGCACGAGAGCCGACGTGTCATCCAATCCAATCGGAACCGACTCTTGATCGACGATATCTCCCGCGTCGGGTTTCTCAACCATCACGTGAAGCGTCACGCCGGTTTCTTTTTCCCCATGAAGAACAGCCCAATTGATCGGCGCGCGACCCCTGTATTTGGGAAGCAACGATCCGTGCATGTTATACGCTCCGAGCGAAGCCGAGCGGAGAACCTCCATCGGAATCATATTCCGATAATAAAAAGAGAAAATGAGATCAGGAGAAAGAGAAGCAATGAAGGACTGTTCTTCGGCCGATTTCAAACTGGACACCGTCCGGACAGGGATTTTCTTTTCTTGAGCGAGTTTCAGGACAGAAGGGAACCAAATTGTTTCACTCGGCCCGTCCTCATGCGTGTAAACCGCCGCCACAGGCTCACCGCGCTCCAGCAAATACGAGAGACAGGCGTGGCCGACATCGGAGTAGGCAAAAACAAGGATAGTCTTCTTCGTCACGCTTCCAATCCGACTTTTGCGGGCCCCTGCGGCTGCCCCGTGTGAACTTTCCGAACGATAAACCGGGGCCGCGCCCGAACTTCTTGATAGATCCGACCGATATATTCTCCGACGATGCCGATACCGGCCATCAAAATCCCCATCACGACGAACGCCAAGGCAAAGAGAGTAAACACCCCTTCGGCTTCCGAATGACGGAGAAGAACAAACCGCCGGACCAGCAAATAGAATCCGAAGAAAACGCCGCCGGAGGCGACGACGAATCCGAAAAGCGTAAAGAGTTGAAGCGGAACGACGGAGAAACCGGTCATCAAATCGAAATTGAGCCGAATGAGCTTGTATAAAGAATATTTCGAGCGGCCGGCGGAACGAGCCGCGTGAGCCACCTCCACTTCCGTCGGTTTTCGCGCGAAGAGCAACCCAAGCGCCGGGATAAATGTGGAGTTTTCTTCGCACCGGTTGATTTGGTCCACCACGTCGCGAGAATAACTTCTCAACATGCACCCATAGTCCCGCAGTTTCATGTTCGTCATGAGAACCGTCATCCGATTCACGATTTTGGAGGCGAACTTCCGGTAGAACCTGTCCTGACGATGCTGGCGAACTCCTCCCACCACGTCGTACCCTTGGTCCATCAGAGTTAAGAGCTTCGGAATCTCTTCGGGCGGATTCTGAAGATCCGCGTCCAACGTCACGATGTAGTCGCCCGTCACGTGACGGAAGGCGGCTAAAATCGCCGGGTGCTGTCCGGCGTTTCGCGCCAATTCGAGAATCTTCACGCGCCCGCTGAACCGTGAGGCTTCGGCGAGAAGCATCTCCAACGAGCGGTCCCGGCTGCCATCATCGACGAAAATCACTTCATACGGACGCCCCAACTTTTCCAGCACCGGCATCAGGCGCGGCAACAATGAAGGGATGTTGGCTTCTTCGTTAAAAATGGGAATGACAACGGATACTTTTTTGGACGGTGTTTGACTCATCGCGCGAACCTCCGGCATATCTCTATCACGGCTTCAACGGTATCATTTTGATCCTGATCGGTCATCGTCGGAAAGAGCGGCAAAGACAGGATCCGCTCGGAAACGAAATGGGCGTTCGGGAAATCGTTCGGCTGATATCCGTATTTTTTGGCGTAATACGAAAACTCGTGAACCGCCGAATAGTGAAGCCCGGAACCAATATTCTTCTGCTTCAATTCAAACATGAAAGCGTCCCGATCAATTTTAAGGCGGTCGATATCAACAAGCGGCGTATAGAGATGCCACGCGTGCCGATGAGGATACGGCACTTCTTTGGGGAGTTGGAGCCCCGCCACGGTGCGGAACGCCTCCTGATATCTCATCACGCGGCGACGGCGCTCTTCAATAAAACCATCCAACTTGCGAAGCTGATGAAGCCCCATCGCGGCCTGAATATCCATCATATTGAACTTATAGCCCGGCGCCAAAATATCATACCGAGGCGACCCGGCTTTATCGAAACGCTTCCACGCGTTTTTATCCATCCCGTGAAATTTAAGAAGCGACACAGCCTCAATCAATTTCTCATCGTGGCTGACCACCATGCCGCCTTCTCCCGTCGTCATGTTCTTATTCGGATGGAAGGAAAAAACGGACACCGTCGGGAACGAACCGATCTTCTTCCCCTTGTATTCCGTTCCAACGGAATGGGCCGCGTCCTCAAGGACCGCCAATCGGTGCGTCCCCGCCAATTCCAACAACGGGTGCAGATCCACCGGCTGGCCGGCGTAATGGACGGGAATGACCGCTTTGGTTCGAGGGGTGATTTTCTTCTCTATTTCATCGATCCTGATCTGAAGAGTGCCGGGGTCGATATCGGCGAAAATCGGAGTGGCTCCAACCAGTTCAATGACGTTCACCGTGGCGGCAAAGGTCATGGGCGTCGTGATCACCTCGTCTCCGGGCCCCACTTTCAAGGCCAGCAAGGCCAGATGAAGGCCCGCCGTGGCGGACGACAAGGCCGTCGCGAACCGTCCATCGACATAGGCGGCGAACTCTTTGGTGAACCGCTCCACTTTGGGGCCGGTCGTGATCCAACCCGAATGAATGGAATCAGCGATCTCGGCGATTTCCTCGTCTCCGACGGCTGGCTTGGCAAAAGGCAGAAAGTGTTGACGCATAAGAACCAATCCTACCTTTTTTCTTTCGAAGGAATAAAATTGGCGATCACGAGAGATTTTCGATTTTGATCGAGCGTCATCGGGTTCTTAACTCCAGACGCCAAGAAAAGATCCATGTTGGATTTTTTTACAAAGGCCACCACGTGTTCAGTGGAATTCCAATGGGTCCAGAATGTCTCTATGTTCCAGAAAAGGGCTGGAGACAACCGCTTATCGGAAGCCAATTCCCCCTGGGTATCAACGACGGGAACAGGTGTTTTCAACACCCAAGGAAAACTCTGAGAATAATTTATTAAACAAACCGTTTGATCTGCGCCCACCTCTCTTGCCGTCACCGCCAAATCATGATCGGAATACCCCCTCGCTAAAACGGGAACCGACAAAATAAGAGCCAAGAAACAACCCGCCATTCCCGCGATCACGGCAAGCGGGCCGGACGTTCCCCCCCGGCCCGCCAAAAAGGCCTCCGTCCAAATCCCCGCCAACAAAGAAACAGCCATGAAAATCGCCTGCGGAACCAATTCGTATTGACGGAAAAATCCTGAATAAAAGCCAACCGCGAGGCCCGCCACAATGACGGACGACCAAAAAACAAGAGAGAGCGCCCAAAAACGATGCCTCGGATGTTCGGAACGATGGGCCATCCATCCTCCCACCAAAAGAGCGGCGGCCGGGAAGGCGGGAAGAATATAGGGAATAAGCTTCGATTTCGAGAAAGAGAAGAACAAGAAAATCACGAAAAACCAAAGGATCGAAAAAACCTGGTCTTTATTGTCTGACCAGGTCGAGCGGGAAAATTTAAAGAAGGGAAGGATGGATTTGAGAAAGTGATTTGTCCACGGCAGAAAACCCAGGATAAACACGGGAAGAAAATAAGTGACCGGGCCTTCTCGGCGGGCCTCGTTGGTCGCGAACCGTTGAAAATGTTCGTGGACGAAAAAAAACCAATTAAACCCCGGGTTCGCTTTTTCCATAAGAAGGAACCACGGCGCCGTCAAAAGAAGAAAAATCGGCGTGGCGACGGAAAACAAAAGCTCGGGGAGGCGCCGCCATCGCCCATACAGAGCGACCCACGCCACCAACACGAGCCCTGGAAAAACGATCCCCACGAGGCCTTTGGAGAGAAACGCCATCGCGCATCCAAGGCCAAACAAAGCCTGGTTCAGGCGTCCTGTTTTCCCCTCCTCTCGATCCAGAAGAAACCCTCGGAGCGACAGAAAGGCCAACGTCATCGAAAAGCAAAGAAGGCCATCGATGATATTAATGCGTCCCAAAGCGAACGACAGAGGCGCTGAAAGATAAACCACCGCCGCCCAAAGACCGGCGTTGGGTGCCTCACGACGCCGAAATCCGAAAAGGAGGAGAAGAACCGTGCCCAACGTGGCCAGCCGAACCGGAAGCCGGGCCGCGTACGGGGTCTGACCGAAAAGAGCCATCGATCCCGCGTTCAGCCAGTAAAAGAGAGGCGGCTTCTCAAAATAATGCGAGCCGTTCAGCGTCGGAGTCAGAAAATCGTGGGACGCCAGCATTTCGCGAGGAATCTCAGCGTACCGGGCTTCATCGGGCTCAAAAAGCCACGAACCGGGAAGCTCCAGGAAAAGGAGGAAAAGAAAAATGCCGAGAAAAAGCGTGAGGATTCGCTTTTCACTCATGGCTTGTCCGGTTGGAAAAAAGCCGATACGCTCGCGTCTTCTGGTTTTCACGGAATGAATAAATCAAATCCATTTGATCTTCTAGGAACGGAATGAGTTCCGCGTCTTTGTTTCGACTGGCGATCAACAGAACATTCGTCTTTTGGTTGGCCATCAAATCCGCCCCCAACTGATTCAAGTTGAGCGCGTTGGGAATCAATCGCTCAAAATAAAACGAGAAAACCCCCCTCTCCATTTCGCTCAAGTCATAGGCGATCAAGGTTCCATTTCCCAGCCGGGACTTGACGGTGTCGCAGAAGGGAACGAAGGATTTGTCCGCTTCCAAATCGCGAATAAAAAACCGGTTGGCCGACACCAAAGATCCCATAAATATAAAGAGAACCGCCAGGAAGGCATGCCAATGTTGTCGCTTTTTCAAAGCGGCCCAATAAAACCAACCCAACGCCGTGAGAGCCACTCCCCCAACAAGAGGAGCGACAAAAGCTTTATGTCGAACGGCATGGAAGCCGAAAACAAAACCGCCCGCGAGAATTGCGAGAACCGCCGTTCCCACAAAGAAAATCCGGTCCATCTTAGGCACATCCATCGACTGAAAGATTTTTTCAACCCAAAGAGCCGACAGGAGAGCGGCGGCGGGAAACGCCGGCATTAAATACATGCTCCGTTTGCTCGATGAGGCGCTGAGAAACAAAAACATGGCGCCAAACCAGATCCAAAAAAATCGATGAACGGGCGGGAGATCTCTCCATTTTTCCCTCTTCAAAAAGCCGATCAGGCCTCCGATAAAGAACAACGTCCAAGGAAGGAAATCGCCCAAGAACGAACCGAAATATAAATAAAAAGGGCTGTGATGATCCGCTCCGCTCGACACAAACCGTTTCCAATTGTTGTCGATAAAAAAGATCCGCAGAAAATTTTCGCCGCCAGAACGCCAAAGCCCGATCACCCACGGTAAGAGCGCCAACAAAAGAAGCGCGAAACCCGCCAGGGACAGCCAAACACACTTTTTGATTTTTTTCTGGAGCAGAAGATCGGTCCCAATCACAACACCGGCCAAGGCGACGGCGACAAATCCTTTGGTGTAAAACGCCAGGATCAACGCGAGGATAAAAAGGAAATTTTGACCGATCAGATAAAAATAAAAACTGCCCGTGATGAGCGCCGCCAAAGACGAATCCATTAGCGCGAAATGACTCATCTTGAAATATTGGATGGACGTGGCCAAGATGGCCGCCGCCACGAAACCAACCCGGGCGTTAAAAAACCGTTTCCCGATCAAAAAAACAAATAAAGCCCCTAAAAAACCATAGAGCGCCGCCGGAAGACGCGTGAGTCCCGCCGTCACCCGCCCTGAAACCGCGTAAACAAGAGAACAACTCCAATAATAAAGAGGAGGTTTCTCAAGAAACGCCACGCCATTAAGACGCGGAACAACGAAGTCTTTCGAAATAAACATTTCCCGAGCCATCCCCGCGTCTCGTGTCTCGTCCGGATTCCACAACGAATGGTCGAATGTCCAGCACAAATAGAGCGGAAAAATCGCTAGAAAAAGAAGGAAAAAGACTTTATTGGAGTTTTGGCCCATAACGACTGGATGTTAATAAATAAAGGCCCTTGACAAAACCAGGTTGGAGATTTAGGCTAGATTAGAAAGATTGGATTTATTAGATTCCGACAGGGAGGAACTCATGGACATAACAACTCAAACGCCAAAACTACTCAGCACGTTTGACACCGCCAAATTGCTGGGTGTCGACATGGCCACCGTCATTGACTGGTGCCAACAAGGGAAATTGCAGGCCTTTAAAACCCCGGGAGGACACCGCCGCATCAGTCCCGACGATCTCATCAAGTTTTTAAAACAATACAAGATGCCAATCCCTTCCCAACTCAACCAATACGCCTGCATCAAATGTCTGGTTGTCGACGACGAACCGGATATCCGAAAGGTGATCACGCACGTCATCAAATCCATCGATCCGGCGGCGGAAGTCTATCAAGCCAGCGACGGATTCGAAGCCGGCGCCAAAGCGTTGGAGTTTCTCCCCTCAATCGTCATCCTGGACTTAGGCCTTCCCGGCATCGACGGGTTTAACGTCTGCAAACACATTCGCAACAACCAAAGGTTCAATCACACCAAAATCCTGGCTATCACAGGGAAGGATTTTCCTGATGCGAAAACACGAATCTTGAGCGCCGGAGCCAATGATTACCTTCCGAAGCCCTTCGAAAACAAGGAATTAAAAGAAAGGCTCCTCAAGCTCCTTCAACAATAGCGAAACGATTAAGGTCAAGTTTGGGGGCGAATCATGGTGATTAATTCCGTTACAAACCCGAAACGAATCCTCGTCGTTGACGACGACACAAGCGTCCTCAGCGTCTGGACTCGTTTTTTAACGTCGGAAGGGTTTGATGTCGTCACCGCCGCCACCGGAGAAGAAGCCATTCAAATTCTCAAAGACCAAACCTTCGCCGTCATGTTCACCGACATCAACATGCCCGGCATCAGCGGCAAAGACCTTCTCAAATACGTCAAACAAAAACACAGCGCCACCTGCGTTAACATGATCACGGGCTTGGTCACAATCGAAGGAGCCGTGGAATGCATGCAATTGGGAGCGTGCGATTACCTCTCCAAACCATGCGAGAAGAAAGAACTCACCGCCATGGCCTTTCGTTGCTTACGGCATTATGATCAAGAACTCGAATCCCGGCGCCTCAAGGAAACCGTTTTCCGTCTGGAAGAAGTCGACAAGCTAAAAGCCCAGTTCGTTTCCAATGTATCCCATGAACTGCGCACGCCTCTTTTCGCCATCGCCGCCGCCTTGGAGATCCTCCTTCAAGATATGTATGAATCCTTAAGCGACCCCATGAAACAGTTGTGTGACGTCATGCGAAATAACATCGAACGCCTTCGACGGCTGATTGAAAATATTCTCAATTTTTCCCGCCTTGAAAACGGGACGTTGCACATTAAACCGCGCGAATTGGATTTATCCAACCTCATAAAAGAAACGACGGCCGGATTGGCCCCCCTCTTTGCCCGGCGCGAGATTGACTTTGTCTTTGAAACGAATCCATCCCCTTTCACGACTCGTTTCACGGCCGATCCAGAACAAATTCAACACGTGTTGATCAACCTCCTTGGAAACGCCATTAAGTTCACGCCGGAAAAAGGGAAAGTGGGAATCAAGCTCGAAGACCAAGGAAATGATATTCGAATTTGCGTCTGGGACACGGGGCCGGGCATTGATCAACACGATCAAAAGAGAATCTTTGATCGCTTCTATCAAGTGGACGGTTCGTCAACGAGGGAAACGGGAGGCACCGGCATTGGTCTATCCATCGTTAAAGCCGTGGTTGAGATGCACGGCGGAAACGCGTGGGTGGAAAGCGAACTGGGAAAAGGGAGTCAATTTTATATTTCACTGCCAAAACAACCGATTCAAAAGGAAGGTGAAACCCCATGAGCAACGAAGAAAGCATAAAAACCATTTTAATCGTGGATGACGAGCCCGACGTTGTGTTCGTACTCAAAATGGCTCTGGAAAAAAACGGCTATAAAACATTGGCGGCGTCCAATGGAGTTGAAGGGCTGGAGAAAGTGCGGGCCTTCCATCCGGACGCCATTATTTTGGATCTCATGATGCCGAAGCTGGACGGCCATTCCGTTAATTTGCGACTCAAAGAGGATCCACAGACCGCGCAAATCCCCGTCATCATCGTGACCGGGAAAGGCCACTTAAAAGAACTCCTGGATATCCGGGAAGATTTAAAAGTGACGGCGTATTTAGAAAAGCCGTTTCCAGTCGCCCTGTTATTGGAAAAGCTGAGCGAAATTTTCAAGACCAGCTAGTCGCAACCGAGCCGGAGCGCCCTCAAAAAGCCTCCGCTCGATGAGGAGATGAGATGACCCCAGACCCACATCCAAAATCTCTTCTCGAACACACGAGTAAGCCCTTCGGACGGCTCACGGTTCTCCTGTGTATCCTCCTCCTTTTAAAACCCACCTTGTATGGAGGAGGATCAACGGCCCTCGATTCGGCCTCCTTCGGATCCGGCACAAAAGACAACGTCGAAGTTGAAGACAACCTTCTGACATTGACCAGCCATTGGGACTACAGCTCCCCCGTCATCTCCGCGCGATACGACATGGGGTTTTCGTACGATCCAAATCGAAATGAATCCTTGGTTTTTGGCGGGCGGGACTATTATGGCGTTGTCTCGAGCGACACCTGGATTTTGTCTTCCTCCGGATGGACTCAACAATCCCCCTCCACGGCGCCGACCGCCCGTAGCAACCACCGCCTTGTCTGGGCCGGAGGCAATTTCATTCTCTTCGGCGGGAAAAATTTGTCCGACCAATTATTGAATGACACGTGGATGTACAACCCCGCCGCCAGCTCATGGAGCTATATTGTCACCCCCTCGTCTCCGGACGTTCGATCGTCGTTTGTCATGGCCTATAGCCCCGATCACAATAAAATCGTCATGTTCGGAGGTGAAAGCGAAAGTGGTTTCCTGGCGCAACCCTTCACCTGTGTGTTTGACGTGGCCGCCGCCAGTTGGTCGGTGTATAACCCTATCCCGTCACCGCCCGCCCGACAGGGAGCGGCGATGGCCTACGACCCCGTCCGTCACCGGATGATTCTCTTCGGCGGAAGAACCACCGGTTGGAACAGCGGAGATCTATTTGATGACACCTGGGCCTACGACATCACAAACAATGTATGGGAGGAAAAAGCCCCGGCTCAAAAACCAAGCCCGCGAACCGACACGGCCATGGCGTTCGACTCCCTCCATAGTCAAATCGTCATGTTCGGCGGACGAAACGCGCTGACCGGGTATGTGGGAGACACTTTTTTTTATGACGCCACTCAGAACCGATGGCTTTCGTTTTCGGTCCCTTCGGCTCCGTCAGGCCGGTACGGGCATCAAATGGTTTACAACTCCAACACCAACAAGGGCCTGGTGTTCGGAGGTCGGCGTGATGTGGCCACAAACCTCCTTTGGTCGTATGTGCTGAGATCCACGGGGACGTGGAGCTCGCCGGCGCTTCACGTGAACGGAACAACCCCGCTCACATGGGACACGCTGGCTCTTCAATTCAGTGATCCCATGAACGCATCGCCCCCCGCCGCGGGCACTCAAATCAAAACGCGGGTGGCCTCCTCGACGGACGGAGTCACGTACGATTCATTTCGGGGGCCCGATGGAACGACGAACAGTTATTACGTCTTTACAAGTTCATATTCTCAAGCTCTCTGGGCCGGACACGCCAATCAACGTTATTTAAAAATGGACGCGCTTTTTATCTCAACAAACATCCCTTCTCGTCCGTTGGTATCGGCTTTTAATTTCGCGTACAACCAAGCCCCTTCGTCCGGTGTTCTAACCACCCCTGTTAACGCCGCCCGAACCAATCAATCGAAACCCACGTTTCGATGGCAACTCTCCGCGGATAACGACGGAGCGGGCGACTTGCCCGTGACCTATCACTTCCAGATTGACAACTCGACCAACTTCACTCATCCCGTGATATCAACTGAAAATATTCCTCAAGATGGTTCCAATGTGTCGTTTATCCCTCAGACAAACATACCTCAGGGAACCTGGGTTTGGCGAGCGCGCGCGAAAGACACCTGGGGTCTTTACGGAGAGTGGAGCGACCCGTACAGATTGGTGATCGACACCACAACTCCTCCTGGGGCTGTTACGCAAATGACCGCCGCCATGGGTCTGGCCAATGGAGAAATCGTTCTCACTTGGGTCTCCTCGGGCGCCTTCTTGGGCCAAGGCCGGTTGGACAATGCATTGGCCGTTGTCCGATATTCGACGGAAAGCGCGATCCTCACGGAAGGAGCGTGGAACGCTGCCGCAGGAGAAGAACGAACATTTACCTTAAACGCCAATCCGGGAGAAACGGTGGTGAGCACCGTGACGGGGCTGGGAGACGCCACAACCTACTACTTCTCCATAAAAACGGACGACGAACTGGGAAACCGGTCCGCTCTCTCCTTGGTGAGTCCTTTCGCTCGAACAAACGGCCCTCCGCAACCCGTGACCCAAATGACGGCCGCGGTGGGCCCTGGAAACGGGCAGATCACCCTCACCTGGGTTTTCCCGGGGGACGATGGGGGCCGGGTCAACAACGGGCTGACCCTCGTCCGAGCTTCGACGGAAGGCCCCATTCTCACGACAACGTCCTGGACCGCCGCCACGGTGTCCTACTCGGAAGCTCTAAACGCCTCTCTGGGTGATACGATCCACACCGTTGTGACAGGGCTATCGGACGCCACCACCTATTACTTCGCCATAAAAACCGATGACGCCCTGGGTAACAGGTCTAATTTATCAACGGTGAGCCCGTCGGCGAGGAGCAACGGACCTCCGTCTCCGGTAACGATAATGGCTGCGTTGCGAGGACCCGGTAATCGCCAAATCCAAGTGACCTGGACTTTCCCCGGAGACGATGAGGGACGAGTCGACAACGGAAAATTGTATATGCGCGCCTCAACGCAAGGGCCTATTTTGTCGAACGCGGAGTGGACGGCGGCCCCGAACTCGCAAACGCTTCCGCTCGTCGCCAACCCCGGCGACACCGTCGTCAGTACCATGACCGGTCTCTCCGACGCCACCACGTATTATTTCGCCATCAAAACGGAGGACAACCGGGGCGGCGTCTCGCCGCTCTCAACCGTGAGCCCGTACGCGATGACGAATGCCTCTCCCACGGTGACGCTTCTGTCCCCCAACGGTGGAGAACAGGTCAATCAACTCACACCGATTTCTTGGACGGTCTCCGATCCCAACACCGGGGAAACGTTGACCAGCGCTCTGCGCCTTTCGTTTGACGGCGGGATCAGTTATCCGATCCTCCTTTCAAGCGGAATCCCTTCCGGGACAACGAGCTATCAATGGAACTCCAGCGGTTTACCGAACGGTTCCTCCTTTCGCATTCAAGTTGAGGTCGTTGACCCGATGGGGTATTCCGCCACGGACGCCTCTGACGCGAATTTCGAGAAACAAAGTTTCAGCCAGGCGCCGGATGTGGCCTTCACATCCGCCCCAACGCAGGGCCAGCGACTATCTGACGCGTTGACGGTGCAGTGGGAGACACGCAACCCCAGCCCCTACATTTCCTATTCCTATGCCCTCTATTTATCGTCATCCGGAGGAACGAACTACGTTTTTCTTTCTTCCGGAACGCAAACCAGTTATGTGCTGGATTCCAAAACATGGCCCAATTCAACCACGTGCAAATTCAAATTGATCGCGTCGGACTCAGGCGCCCCTCCGCTCACAACCACCATCTTCACCGACCTCTTTGAGATCTACAACCCGTTGCCGCCAAAGACGTTCGCGTTGCTCAAACCCCTGGAGAATGATTTCCCAACCGTGTTTGATCTCGTTTTTTCGTGGGACGCTCCGTCCAACCAGGCAAAAGACGGGTTGGTCTATTCCTTGTTGTATTCGACGAACAGCTCACTTCTTGGCGGAACGACCGTCTCAAACCTGGCCCAAACCAACTACAGCCCCACGATCGGCTCTCTGCTTATGGACACGACGTATTACTGGCGCGTCACGGTACGGAACTCCCTCTCTCTGGAGACTCAAAGCGCGACGGAGCATTTCA
Source organism: Elusimicrobiota bacterium (assembly GCA_003140895.1). Taxonomy (GTDB): domain Bacteria; phylum Elusimicrobiota; class Elusimicrobia; order F11; family F11; genus PLLH01. The sequence continues at coordinate 14,310 of PLLH01000038.1, read as the reverse complement.
TGCTGGCCCGCTCCAAAGCCAAAAGCTCCGATGGTTTGTTGACGGTGGAAATACTCTCCGGATTGAGCTCGCAGGAATTCATCCGGATCCGGGACGCTCAAAACACCCATAAGACGATCCTTGATCAAAGCGATCGCGATTCCATCGGCGACCGCCTCATCCATGTCCTCGACTACCCCGTCTGGAATCTTCAGATCAGCGACATTAATGGAGACGCCCTCCCCCCCCCTTCAATACTGGCTCGGATCACCTGCCATATCACAGCAGAGACGAGCGCCGCTCAAACGAGCGCCGCTCGAACGAGCACCGCTCGAACGAGCACCGCCCAAAGCGTTGATCCAGGGGCCACCGACATCAAACTTCTCAAGATCGCGAGCTTGAACCAAACCCGCGGGCGTTGGGAGATTGTCCCCACGCAAACCGTTCGCTCCTCCAGTGAACGAGACATCACCGCGACCGTCAACAGTTTGTTCGTTTACAGCGTCGTCGGATCCGCCACCCCCTCCAAAAATCTCACGGGTCTCACCAACTTTCCAAACCCGTTTGCGGCCGGGAACGAGGTGACGCGCATCCGGTATATTTTGACGCAGGATTCACGCGTCACGATCCGCATTTATACGCTTCTGGGCGATTTGGTCAGCGTCAAAGAATTTTCGCCGGGCTCAACGGGAGGCATGGGAAACCCCCTCGGTTATACGAATGAAATAACCTGGGATGGAAAAAATGACTCCCAGAGTACGGTCGCCAACGGCGTCTACATCATGGAAATCAGAGCGGAGACGTCTGGAAGCGCCGATAAGGAAATTCGCCGGATCGGGGTGCTCAAGTGAAGCGCGCCGCCCAGTTCCTCTGTGCCCTCTTCTTGGCAAACGCGTCACTGGCATTGGAACTTCCCTATCGAACACGGACGGCCGACGGCGGAACCCCTGGAGAGTGGCTCAACTCGTTTGCCGCGAGCGCCCGGGAAGCGGGACTCGCCAACGCCGCGACGGCGCTTAAAGGATCGGCCATCCCCTATTCGAACGCCGCCGGCATCGTCGGCAATCAAACCGGTGAAGCCGGCTTTATGGTGGCGCCTCTCGTGTCGGCGGGCCGCTATCAATCTCTCACCATCTCGTATCCCATGACGCATTTGGACAGCGCCGGCCTCTCGTTCCTCTATTTGGGATCGGGCCAAGCGGAACGAACGGATGTGTTCGGCCAGGCGAACGGCACCTTCGACGAACAAGACATGGCCTTCCTGTTAACCTATGGGCGGGAGCTCCTGGAGGATTATCTGGATACCGGCATGAACATTAAAGTCGTCCGGCAATCCCTGGCGGGTTACTCCGCCACGGGGTACGGAATGGATATTGGAGTTCAGACGCATCCCTTCGGCGATTTTCTTAACCTGGGGTTATCGCTTCAAAACGCCATCGCCCCCTCTCTCAAACTAAAAGACACAAAAGATGATTTTCCTCTCGCCATAAAAACAGGAGCGGCTCTCCATTTCACGCTTTGGGACCGTTCCTTCCTTTTTTGCGCGGACACAACGTCGCAAAAAACATCGGCCAAAGGACTCCGGTGGGGAGTCGGGTTGGAAGCGCAACTCTTAAAAACGAAAGTGGTGCCCCTCTTCCTCCGGATGGGAATCAACCAAAAGGAATACACGCTGGGGCTTGGAATTGAAAAGGATCCGCTGGTCATCGACTACTCCACGAGCTTCAACGAGCTTGAAATTCTCCATCGTTTTGGAGTGACCATCCGTTTTGGAAACCTCCCCACGTTCGCGGAAGAACGAATCCGGGAAGAGTGGGAACGCATCCAAAAAAGGGAGGCGGCCTTAAAACGGCTCACGCACGAATTAAAAGGAGAAAAACCGCAGAAAAGACAAGATTCCGCGGACATCGACAATCTCCGGCGAAAAGCGCAAACGCTTTTCGATGAAGGCGACTATGAAAAAGCCCAACGCATTGTCACCCTCATCTTAAATGAACGGCCGAACGACCCGGAAACGGTGGCGCTGGAAAAAGCGATTCAAGACAAACAATCCAGAGACACCTCTGAAATCAAGTTCGATCAAGCCAAAGATTTTTACGCGGCCAAACAATACCAGCAGTGCTTAAAAATTATCGAGAAGATTGCGCCTTCCGTAAAAGTGAATACACTTAAGGCAATGGCTCACGCGCAAATCTATCTCATTGAAGAAGACTACAAACAAGCGGCGCAGCAATTGATCACAGCCGTGGAACTCGATCCGGACAACCAAGAAGCGCAACGGCTCTACGGGCGAGTTAAAGATCTAAGCGAGACCGAATAAGATGAACAGCTTAAACAGACCCCATGGGCATCGACTGACGGCGGCACTCCAGGCGGGAGTTTTCCTCTTCCTCCCACTCTTCATGTCCGGGAATCTATCGTCCGCTCCCCTGAACGAATCCTCCTCTTCCGATTCATCCGCCGCCGATCCGTACCGCGAAGGCGTTCAGGCCTTTCTCGACGGAAACGACGAAGCCTCTATTACACATCTCAACAAAGCCCTGGATCAAAACAGCCAGAACGAAAAAGCCAAAAAACTTCTCCTTAAAGTGTATGTTCGAACGATTCAGGCGAAAATCAAAATCGGTGATTCGCAAAGCGCGCAAAACCTCATTCTGCAATCTCAAAAATATCTCCCGTTTGATCCACAAATAAAAAGCCTATACGGGTCTCTCACACGAGCCCCCCTCGCGGAGCCGCCCCCGCAACAGGCGGAACCGGTCCGGCGCGTTGTCAAAAAAGAAACCCCCAAACCCAAAAGACAGGAAAGCGCGCCTGTCTATGCTCCCCCGCCCGCCCATGATCATGAAGAAGCGGTTCATCCGCCTTCCCTAAAACAAGCCCCCCTCTCATCGACCGCGCAGAACCAACCATCCTTTTTTCATAGCAACCTGTTTATCTATCTGCTTTTCTTCGTTGGATTGGTTATGGCGCTGTTTTTCTTTTTCACTCTTCAAAATTACCGGCGCACCTTGCTCGACCAAACGAGACTATTTCAGGAAACGATAAAAAAAGAGGAAGCGGAACGAACCGCTCTCCGACGAGATATGGAAGCCAAAGAAGAAGCCGAAAAGCGAGCCGCCGAGCTGGCCAAGATCAAAAGAAGAGAAGAGGAACACCTTCATATTGAAATGGACAAATTAAAACGAAACGAAGAGAAGAAGATGTTCGCCGAAATAGCCGAGAAAAGGCGACAGGAAGAAGAGAAAATGAAGGCCGAATGGGCGGAGAAAAGAAAAACATCTCCGGGCGGAGTTCCCTTCGCAACATCCACCGCCGCTCAACTCGATCTCTCGCTGGCCAAACGTCAAGAAGAACAAATTTTAGGCGTCATGGGCGACATCCCTCCTCCCGAACGAAGAACCTCCTGGGACCGCATCGCGGATCAGGTGATGAGTTTATATACCACATCAGCCGACGAAGCTCTTCAATTTTTGAAAGGCTTGGCGGAGGATAAAAACCCCTGGACCCGAGCCAGCATTGTCGCCTCCTTGGCTCGAATCGGGACAACCACAACCCTTGATATTCTCTTTAAGCTCCTCCGAGACCCCAATCCGGACGTCCAGCGCGAGGTTCTCAGAAGCCTCAAATTCCTACTGCTATATGAAAAATCCCCCCTGCCCGAAGCCTATCGGCAAAAAATCACCGCGTTCCTAAACGATGAAAAACAGAAAGGAGAATGGGTGCTTTAAACCCCTTTTTACCTCCCTTACCGTCCAACTAAAAACAAACCCATCTTACCAAAGAATATAAGCAAGTAATTGATTATCAATTACTTGCAATATAGACAGACTACCCCCGTTGACAAATTCAGTTATTGGATATACATAATTAATTAGAGAGATTGTATTTATCTGATTATGTGGAATACAGGGGTAAATTGGATATGAAAAAGACCGGCCTCGATCTCTTAAACCCACCAGAAAAATCGACACGATCCGCACTGGTCTTTTCCCTGTTCTTTCTTGTAATGGTATCTCCCGTTACGCCGTACGCGTCCAGCAATTCCACTCCCGCTGTTCTTGCCATTGAACCCCTGGGACTTAAAGGGTTTGGGGATCCATGGAGAAAGACCTTTACCCTGATATGGGAACCCGTTGGCCAACAGAGGGACGTGGCGGCCCTGTCCGAGATCGTCGGTTACAACATTTACCGGAGAACATCACCAAAAGGGGCCGCCTCCAAGATCAACTCCACCCCCATCTCCCTAACGGTGTTCGCGGATCGTGTCGACGGTCTGACGTATTACTATTCCGTCCGGGCGGCGGACGCATCCGGCAACGAATCCAAAGAATCGCTCCTGGTGGATTCCAGCCCGGAACTCAATACCATTTTCACAGCCGATGATGGCCATTCGGCCATCACCATCCCCGGTAACGCCAGTGACATCCTACGCCCCGCCTACAACAAATACGGAGTTCCCCTCACCGTCAAACTGAACGAAGAGACGACGCCCGCTCAGGCCGGCGTCGTCCGCAGCATCAACATACAACTTCACCGGGGCGACACAAATGAAGAGGTGTCGGACATGGCGTTCACGTCGCCGGTCATCATCAACGTGGGATACAACACGATCGATGGTCAGATCGCCCTTGGGGCTCCCGGGAACAGATTGTCCCAACAAGAAGCGTTCTCCAGCGGATCACCCGATCAACTGGCTCTTTTTTGGTTTAACGGCGTCACATGGGTGAACGTCGGCGGAACCGTGGACACCCACGGACAAACCGTGAGTGTGGCGACCTCAAACCTAGGACGCTACCAACTGCGCTTGGCGCCCAAAGCCGCTTCACTCACTCTGCGTCAAACGAACGTTTATCCGTCCCTCTTCACGCCCAACGGCGACGGCTACAACGACCGAGTCTATTTCGTTCTTGAAAACCCGAATGGCGCCTCCGTTGAAGGAAAGATTTTTGAACCCTCCGGCCGATACGTCGCCACCCTATCCCCTCTTTCATCCATGGGCACGGCAACAACGCTGGTCTGGTCGGGCATGGACTCCGGCGGATCGGTCGTTCCCAGCGGACTCTATGTCTATCGCATTAACGGTGAAAACAAAGTCCTGACCGGAACGGTGGCGGTGGCCCGATGAAAACGTTAACGATTGTTCTCATCGGCTTCATGGGCCTCCTCGAACCCGCGCTGGCTGGATTTGAGGACGCGGGGGCGGGAGCTCGCGCCCGAGGCATGGCGGAGGCGTTCGTGGCCGTATCAGACGACGCCAACGCGATGTATTACAATCCCGCCGGTTCAACTCAAATTAACGGCAGGGAATTCACAACTCACTATGGGCAATTTTTAAAAGGCTTAGACGACGCGTCTTCCGTTAAAAGCAATTACGTTAGTTATCTGCAACAACTTCAAGGGGGACGTCTGGGAACGTTCGGATTGGCGTATCAGAATTACAAAGGAGCAGACTATTTCACTGACCGGACAATGACTCTCAGCTACGGTAAACAACTGGCCCCGTTCACCTTTGGATGGGACGGGAAATGGTCGCTGGGAATCAACGTCAAACAATTCAATCGGCAATACGAAGCATCCGCGTACACAAACAACGCCTTAAACGACGCCGGAACCGCCACCGGCCGCCCCGATCCTCTTTTCGAAAAAAATGGATATTCGAAACAGGCCTACGCCGTTGACCTGGGATCGATGTATCAATTGGGAGAAAACAGAAAAACAAAATTCGGGGTTTCCCTGACCAATATCAACCAACCCGATCTCTCTCTCGGCCACGACAAAGACAGAGCGCCATTAATTGCCCGCGTGGGAATGGCCCATCAAACCCGCTGGGCGCTGCTATCGGTTGAAGTGAGGCGGACAAAACGTATGGCGAACGAGCAGGACACCGATACCGCCTTCGGGATAGAACGGACGTTGTCGTGGTCAAGCATCGGATCCATGGGGCTTCGCGCCGGTTACGCCCAAGGCTCCCGCGGATACCAGATGCTTGCGAGCGGCGCGTCCTTCTCCTTCCGTTGGATTCATCTGGATTACGCGTTCACCTTCCCCATCGGCAATCTGTCCCAAACTCAAGGCGACCACCAGGTTTCGTTGTCATTCCGATGGGGAACGCCAGAGGAGGCGCCGCGAACCCTCGGCCAGAAACCGGCTTCTCAAGAAATCCGAGAAGCGTCATCCCTTAAACAACCCACGAAGCAACAGGGTCTCTCTCTCCCGGATGACTTCAACAAAGCCGTCGGAATCTATTTTTCTCGGAAAGCGGCCGGAGCCTCCGCCACCGAACGTCTTCGTCTTTTGCAAGAGCTCTACGTCAAATTCGAGCATAACGGATTAGACACCACTCTCATTGGCAAGGAACTCTCATCGTTATAGGCTCACGCCAACCTCGAATCCATCCCCTTAATAAAATAATTGAATATCTGGCAAAAGCTCGCTATTCGACCTATATATTTAAAAGACAAGGCGTTTTTTCAAATGTATCATCAAATCAAAGGATTCGATGTGATCGAAAACAATCAAAACACATTAGATGATCTAAACAAATCTGGATACAACCCCTCCGAAGCGCACATCCTCGTTGTTGATGATGAACCGGGATTTCGGGCTCTCCTCTCGCAAGAACTCACCAAAAAAGGGTACAACGTCACCACCGCCGTCAACGGCGAAGACGCCCTCGAAAAAATAAAGGCGGGAAAGTTCCAACTGGCGATCAGCGACGTCAAAATGCCGAAACTGGGAGGCCTAGAACTCCTCGAAGCTCTCAAAAAAGACAATCCTGAAATCGAAGTCATCATCGCCACCGGCTTTGGAAACATCGAAACCGCCGTGACCGCCATGAAACGAGGGGCGTACGATTTTGTTCAAAAACCATTTAATCTTGAAGAGATCTTCGCCCTTGTTGAGAAGGCTCTTGAGAAAAGCGAACTGAAAACGATCATCGGCGTCTACGAAACCAGCAAAGCCATCTTCTCATCCATCAAACTGGACTCGCTCCTCCCGATCACGATGCAACTCATATTAAAAATTCTAAAGGCCGACGACGCCTCGTTGTTGTTAATGGGACCCGATGGGAACCTCGCGTTCGCCGCCGGGGCCGGGCTCCAGGACGAGCAACGCCGGGAAGCCAGCCTGGCCATTGGAGACCGCATCGCGGGAAAAGCCGCTCTCTGGAAAGAACCTCTCATCTTAACGGGAGATATTTCAAAAGACCCGCGTTTTGAAGGGATCCCCCCGCTGCGAGATATCGCGTCCTCTATCGTCTATCCTCTTATTTTGAACGGCGAACCCCTCGGCGTTCTTAACATCAATCGAACAGCTCAGCGCTTGCCCTTCAATAATGGAGATCTCTACAGTGTCATCATCCTGGGATCTCAAATCGCGCAAGCCGTGTCGAACGCCAAGTTGTATGACAAGCTCGAGAATAAAGTTCAGGAATTGAAAAAGGCGTATGCGCGCCTTGAGGAAACGCAGGTTCAATTATTCCAATCCGAAAAAATGGCCGCCGTGGGGCAGTTGGCCGCGGGCGTGGCCCATGAACTCAACAACCCCCTCACGGGAATCATGGGGTTTTCAGAAATCGTTTTGGAAAGCATCGAATTGCCCCAACAAGTCAGAGAAGATGTTGAATCCATCTACACGCAAAGCAAACGATGCCGGCAAATCATTCAAAATCTCCTGCAATTCAGCCGGCGCAAAGAATCCCAAAAAGAACTCATTTATCTCGCCCCTCTTCTTGAATCCACTCTTCAACTGGTCAAGTATGACTTCACCACCTCCGGCGTCGAAATCATCCAGGAAGTGCCCCCCTCGGAACCCTTCGTGTTCGCCGACCCGGCTCAAATCCAGCAAGTATTCTTAAATTTCATCACAAACGCCCGGCAATCCATGGAGAAAAGAAAGCCGGCGATCCTCACGCTTCAAATAAAAGAAGGGCCGGAAACAATGGCCGTCCTCTTTAAGGACACCGGATCTGGTATTTCAAAAGAAAATATGGGGAAGATTTTTGATCCGTTCTTCACAACCAAGCCCGTCGGGAAAGGAACCGGGCTGGGATTATCCATTTCATACGGGATCATTCAAGAGCACCAGGGAACCATTCGCGTTGAAAGCGAAGAAGGGGTCGGGACAACATTCGCCATCGAATTACCCATCTACCGTGAGAAAGATAATGGACCAGAAAACAATCCTCATCGTTGAAGACGAAGAAATCATTCGACACTTGTGCAAACGCTTGTTAGAGGACCAAGGTCACGAACTCGTCTTCGCTCAATTGGTTCAAGAAGCGCTGACCATTAGCAATACTCTGTCTCCAGATGTTCTCATCACGGACCTCAAACTCCCGGATGGAAACGGGGTCGATGTGATCCGCGGGGTCAAAGAAAAGCACAAGGACATTCAACTTATTGTCATGACCGGCTCCCCCACTCCTGAAGACAGCCTTGGAAGCATAGAGAATTTAGGGCCTTATCAATTCCTCCACAAACCGTTCACGAACGAAAGCTTCAAGCAAGCCGTTCTAACGGCTCTCGCCGACGCCAAGGAACCGCCAAAGAAATAGCCAAAGAAGATTAAAGACATCAATAACTCATTTCATAAAAAAACGTTGCTTTTAAATCTCCAAGTGTTAATCTTGTCCACAGCCCATGAAAATGAAATCTGTTTATTCGCTTCTTTACCCAATGGACCGCCATTTTTTTGCTCTTCTTTTATTTTTCTTGTTACCGGTACGAACCACCGCTTCTGAGGTCGTGGCTGTTTTGAGTTCCGACCTTGATGCCTATCGTGAAGCGCTCGATGGTTTTACCAATACGTTTGGAGGCTCACCCTCTGTTACCATTCTGGCCTCAAAAACGCTCCCCCCCGTCAAATCAGATACTCGCCTGATTGTTGCTTTTGGAGGCCGGGCCGCCGCCTATAGCTATCCCAAGAACACCCCGTTGATTTATTGCCTTTCGCCGGGAACAATCATCGATCCCGCCGAGCGCGATGCCGCCACCGTCAAAATTGAAATGATGCCCTCTCCTGAAGTGCTGTCCAATCGCATCGCCCTCCTCTCCCCCCCATCGGGGAAAATAGCCGTCCTTTGGATCGCCGATGTCTTCTCCGGTTACGTAGCCGATCTCACAAAACGATCGACCACCAATCTCGCCTTCGTTTCGAAACGAATGACGTCATCAGACCGGCTTCCGGAAACGTTGAGGGAGATTCACACCCAAGCCCAATCTATTTGGCTTCTTCCCGACCCCAATCTCATCAAACAAGACTGCTTCGCCACTCTGAAACAATTCTCCCTTTCAAACAAAATTCCGCTCTACGTCCCGACAACCACATTGGTTCAAAAAGGGGCCATGGGCGCCGTGGTCATCAGCTTTCACGATATCGGAGTCACGGCGGGACAAACGGCGCATCAGTTAATGAAGGGAGCCAACGTGCCGCCTGTCGTCTTCCCCTCAAACACGCAGATCCACGTTAACATGGAAACAGCCAACCTGATCAGCCCTGAAAACGCTCAAGCGATTCAAAAAAACGCCGACAAAGTTTATCCGTGAAACTGAAAAATAAGCTACTTGTCTATTTCATCCCCTCATTTTTGATTTTCTCAGGGGTTATCTCCCTCTTTATTCATAAAACGGTGGTTCGCATCATCACTGAATCCACCATTACCGAAGGCATTAGAGAAGTCTCAGAAGCCGCCGTCCGGGCCGCCGGACCTCTTAAAGAGAAAAGCGAAATCAAATTACTCCCGGTGCTGATCGATACAAAAAACAAGCTCAACGCGCGTGACACGTTCGCACTCGATTTAAACGGAACCATTATCGCCCACTCAAAAATCACAGAGCGAGGCCGACTCTTCATCTGCCCGTTAAGACAATCCGCCTTGGACAGCCAGACACCTTACTTTCATTTCATAAACGATAAAAATAATAATGGGGTCGACATTCTTCATGTCGGCGCCCCTATCTTCGAAACATCCGTCAAGGAAACGGGAGACGACTCTTTTCTCTTAAGCAACGGAGAAGAAAAGAATGCGAAAAATCGGATAGGGATATTCATGGCCGAAATATCAATGAAATCCGCCTATATGACCGCCGATAAGATCACCAAACAGTCCCTCCTTATATTATGGATCGGTGGAATCGTCGCTCTTATTTTCCTTCTTCTGTTCCTTGGACGAATACTGGATCCGTTGATTCGCCTCACGAAAGCCACGGAGAATATCATGGCGGGCAATTACAACATCTCCATTGAATCCACGTCGAAAGACGAAGTAGGGTACTTGGCGCAACGTTTCTCACTCATGAGCCATGAATTGGGGAGAACCACGGTATCCAAAGACTATTTAAACAACATCATCAACAACATATTAGATCCCATTTTCGTCATTAATCTGGACGGCCTCATCACATTGCACAATAAAGCGGCGGAAACCTTACTTGGACAAACGACGGACACCCTCCACAACCATTCCATCAACTCCTTATTCCAGGAAGAGAAAGAACCCATACTCACGCTCATTGTGGCCGAAGCGTCCAAAGGAACATTTAGAAACGTCGAAATGAGCTTAAAAGCCAAGAACGGCGACATTTCCGTTTTGGCCTCCGCGGTTGAACACCACGACGGGATGGGACAAGCGACCGGATATATTGTCGTGGTGCGTGACATCACAGACAGGAAAAAACTAGAAAAACAGATCTTCCAGTCTGAAAAAATGTCGGCGATCGGGCAGCTGGCGGCCGGCATCGCTCATGAAATCAACAACCCCCTGGGAATTATCCTCGGCTTTGCCCAAAGCATCAAAGCCGACGTCCCAGGAGATTCCCCACTAGCGACAGGGCTTAATTTCATTGAGAAGGAAACCCTCCGTTGCAAAGAATTGGTTCAAAATCTGCTCGTCTTTTCACGATCCTCCCAACTCGACAGAAAGGAAAACGTCAACATTCACGACACCGTTGAGGAAGCCCTCACGTTGATTACAGCTCAGAGCCGTGTCAAAAACATCGAATTAATTAAAGATCTCAAAGACACCTTGTCTCCCATTATCGCCAACAAAAATCAGATTCAGCAAGTCATTATCAATTTGTGCAACAACGCCATGGACGCGATGACCGACAAAGGGACATTGACGGTACGAACAAATGTGGTTCAAGACAAAGGAACCCCGTGGATCACGATCGACGTTTCGGACACGGGAACGGGCATCCCCCCCAACATCCAATCCAAGATTTTCGATCCATTTTTCACGACGAAAGAAACCGGAAAAGGAACGGGACTCGGCCTTTCACTGGTTTTTGAAATCGTCCAGAAACACCAAGGAAAAATTGAACTCAAAAGTGAAATGGGAAAAGGGACAACCTTTACCGTTTTTCTCCCCACTCAAACCTAACCAATGCCAACGAATGCGCAGGGGAAAGATCCCAAGAAGGAAATTCTCGTCGCTGACGACGAGCTGGGGTTCCACACTCTGTTTCGCTACCTTCTGGAACCGAAAGGGTTTCACGTCGTTTCCGCGCACGATGGATTAGAAGCCCTCGAGCTGGCCCAACAACGGGATTTCGCCGTTATTTTCCTGGATATTCACATGCCGAAGATGACGGGGCAGGAAGTCCTCAGACAAATCAAAGCGATAAAACCACACCAGCGAATCGTCATGCTATCCAGCGGAGCCAATTCGGCGGACGTGAAAGACGAAACCGACAAACTCGGAGCCGACGCGTGTTTTCAGAAACCGTTTGACATCAAAGACATCTTGATGATTATCTCGACATTATAACGACATAACAGGAGAAGCAATGGGGAAAACAGTTCTTGTCATCGACGATGAAGCGGGTTACCGAGCTCTATTATCATCGGACTTATCAAAAATCGGATACAGCGTACTGACCGCCGCCAGCGGAGATGGGGCGATCAAAATCCTGGAAAAAACAAAAGTGGATTGCGCCATCACGGACATGCAGATGCGCCCCATGGACGGCCTCGATACCATCACAGCGATTCGAAAGACATGGGCCACCCTGCCGATTATCTTAATGACGGGATATGCCATTGAGGAACGCGTCAGCCAAGCTCTCACGATGCGCGTGGGCGGCTTCTTGCGAAAACCCTTTGCCATTCATGAAATGAGGTCAACCATAAAAAATCTTATTGAAACGGAGGTCTAATCAAACAAAGTAATGAAAAGAATTCAAAAAAAGCTACTCACCGCCGTCTCTTTTGCTAAGCCGAAGAGGAGCTGGCTCGCTTCCCGATGCGGTTGGCTGCTAGCTCTCTTTCTCTTCGCCACGGTTGGGGCGCAGGCGGACGAGGATTTTCTTTTTTTTGAGTATGAAAATCTGACGCTCGAACAATCCCTTAATTTAAAGACCAACGTCGCGACCAAGTCCCCCGCCTCGCCGCGCGAGTCTCCCAATATCATCACCATCATTACACGTGAAGAGGTTCAAAACTCAGGCGCGCGCGACATCTTCGACGTCCTCCGGTTGGTGCCGGGCATCGAATTCGGCGTGGACATTCAGGGAATCATCGGGATCGGTTTTCGGGGGATTTGGGGCCAGGAAGGGAAAGTGCTCGTGATGGTCGACGGACAGATGCTGAACGACCTCGGATACGCGGGAACTCAGATCGACCGTATCCCCGTCGCGCAAATTGAACGGGTTGAGGTCATCCGCGGACCGGGCTCCGTCATCTATGGAGGAAACGCCGAATTGGCCGTCATCAACATCCTCACGCGCGGGGCGCGCGAGAAAGGCGTCCAGGCCACGGGACTCGCGGGCTTCAGTTCGAATGGCGGCGATCGCGGCGCGCTCGACGTCCACTATGGCACCGGCAGCGAGAGCCCCGACAGTCTGCACCTGAGTGGAGCGGCGCATTTTTCCAAGACCCCGCGCAGCGACCGCCATTACACGGACTCGACCGGGAATGCGTATTCGATGAAAGACAACTCCGATCTCACAGCGAAAAGCGCCAACATTGGGATCGAGAAAGGCGGCTTTCACAGCCGGATCATCGTCGACGAGTTCCTCACCACCCAGCGTGATGCCTTCGGCGTGAATCAGGCCTCCGCCACGCAGATCAATAGCCACCTCTATTTGGCCGAAGCCGCCTATGACCTAAAGCTCGGCCAACACTGGACGATCACGCCTCGGTTCAACCTGAATCGCCACGAACCTTGGAACGAACATGACGACTATTTCATGTACGATAAGACGTACACCCGAACGGGAGAAACCATAACCACTCAATATGAGCATTCGCAGCGCCTCACTCTTCTGGGCGGCGCGGAATTTCAACAAGACCACGCAAAGGTCTCCGAGGACACCCCCGACACGGCGCTCTGGCCGGGGAACCAACGCCACATTAATTACGATAACCAGGCCTATTTCGCGCAGGGGCAGGTCAAACTGCCCATGGGAACCATTGTGGGCGGCGGGCGATATGAATACCACAGCGCCTACAAAGATTCCTTCGTGCCGCGCCTGGCCTGGACAAAACTGTGGGAACGGCTGAATATAAAGGCCCTCTACAGTCAGGCCTTCCGAACACCGAGCCTTGAGAACATTCGCCTCAACACGAACATTCGGCCGGAGAAACTGACAACCTACGAAGTGGAGACAGGCTATCAATTTTCCGATAGCCTGTTCGCCTCCATCGCTCTCTTTGACATGACGATCCGAAAACCCATCATCTATCACTATGACTCGCTGACAAGCACGGAGTACTACAGCAACGACGATCCAACAGGCACTCACGGCTTTGAACTCACCAGTCGGTGGAAAGGACGTTTGGGCTACGCGGATCTTTCCTATTCGTTCTATTCTGCCACCAAGCGCGTACCGCTTTACTCGGTGCCCGGTCACAGCGGCTCCATGCTCGGCTGGCCGACGCACAAGATCGCGTTGAATTCAAACTTTAATCTCGGACGCGGCGTCAGCCTCAATCCTTCCGCCATCCTTCTCGTCAAGCGCTACGGCTACGATCCGCAGGATGCCTCGGGAAATATGACGTTGCGCCGGTATCCCACCGTGTTCCTGCTTAACTTCTTTATTCAGAAAAAAGACGCGTTCCGCAAAGGGCTAGACATCGGGATTGGGGTCTTCGACCTGCTGAGTTCCAACTACAGCTATATCCAGCCCTACAACAGCGGGCACACGCCCTTGCCGGGCGGCTCACGGGAATTCATCTCACGCGTGAGTTATCAGTTCTAACCGACGAATTCCCAGAAAAAAAAGAAGCCTCTCAAGAATTGTCCTTGAGAGGCTTCTCTATTGATAGGTTGAAAGGTTTAAAATCTTGCGGGGGTAGGATTTGAACCTACGACCTTCGGGTTATGAG
>PLLH01000024.1 GCA_003140895.1 Elusimicrobiota bacterium | reverse complement strand
TTCTTCGAGATGCTCGGCAACTTTTCCTTTGGAGACTATTTTAAAGAAGACGCCATCGCCTGGGGATGGGAATTCCTCACGAAAGAATTAGGCCTCCCCAAAGACCGCCTCTGGGCCACCGTTTATTTAAACGACGACGAAGCTCATCAAATTTGGACCAAATTTATTCCCAAGGAGCGCATTGTCCGCATGGGCGATGAAACCAATTTTTGGACCATGGGTCCCACCGGCCCCTGCGGCCCGTGTTCGGAGATTTACTGGGATTTTGGAAGCGGGCCCTCCAAGGGTCCGGACGACTCCAACCGGTGGATGGAAATTTGGAATCTCGTGTTCACTCAATTTGACCGCCAGGCGGATGGAAAACTGTTGCCGCTTCCCAAGAAAAACATCGACACCGGCATGGGCCTTGAACGGCTCACCTCCGTTGTTGAAGGCGTCCAGGGGAATTTCGGCACCTCTCTTCTCTCGCCCCTTATGCAATTTGGGTCAGAGCTGTGCAAACAGAAAATCGGCGTGGATGAGAAGAAAGACATTTCCCTTCGCATCATCGCCGACCATCTTCGCGCCATCACGTTCCTCATTTATGACGGCATTTTGCCCTCCAACGAAGGCCGCGGCTATATTCTGCGGCGCCTTCTCCGCCGAGCCGTCCGCCAAGGAAACCTCTTCGGCCTGAAAGAGCCCTTCCTGTATCGCGGCGTCTCGCTTGTCACCGATCTCATGAAAGACACGGCTCAGGATCTCGTGAGCCGGCGGGAGGCCATCGCCTTGATCGTCAAACAAGAAGAAGAGCGGTTCATTGAAACCATCGAAACCGGATCTAGCCGGTTGAAAGAACTGGTGGAAACCGCTCACGCCGCGAAAAAGAAAGTTGTCTCCGGGAAAGACGTTTTCCGACTTTATGACACCTATGGATTCCCGCCTGAACTCACCAAAGAAATTTTGGCTGAGTCCAAACTCAACTTCGACGAAGCCGAATTCAAGCACTCCCGGGATGAAGCCCAGTCCCTCGCCCGCGAAGGCTGGAAAGGTTCCGGCGCCAAAGATGTCGGCGTTTATAACGAATTGGTTAAAAAAGCCGGCGCCTCTCAATTTAATGGATATGAAACGTTGAAGGTTACATCCGCCGTGAAGGCGCTGCTGAAAGAAGGAGTCCCAGTCACGTCCTTAAACGCTGGAGACAAAGGGGAAATCATCGTCTCTGAAACGTCGTTTTATCCGGAAGGCGGAGGACAGGTGGGAGACGTGGGCTGGGTTCAGCTTCCTTCCGGCGAAAAAGTGGCCACGGTTCATGACACTCAAAAGCCGGTTCAGAGTCTCATCTCCCATATCGTTGAAGTCTCGAAAGAAATTAAAGTGGGAGACACCGTCCAACTGGTTGTTGATAAAAATTTCAGAGAACCCACCATGCGCCACCACACGGCAACTCACCTTTTACACGCCGCCTTGAGGCAAGTCCTCGGAAAAAACGCAACGCAAGCAGGTTCCCTCGTGTCGCCGGAGAAACTCCGGTTCGATTACGGCTATAACCAATCCCTCACGGTTCAACAGATCACTGAAATTGAAAACATCGTCAATGAAGCGATTCTAAAAAATTTGAAAGTCACTCCCATTGTGACAACGCCCGACGCGGCCCGCAAAATGGGAGCCATGGCACTCTTTGGAGAAAAATACGGAGACAAAGTCCGTTGCCTGATTGTGTCCGACAAAGGACCGGACGCCCCGGAAGCGGCGTTTAGCCTGGAGCTCTGCGGCGGAACCCATTGCTCCGCCACAGGAGAAGTCGGCGCCTTTAAAATTCTAACGGACTCTTCCGTCGCCGCGGGCGTGCGCCGCATTGAAGCGGTGGCAGGACTTAAAGCCGTCGAATATTTTAGAAAAATAGAACAGGATCTCATGGCGGTGTCGGACAAGCTGAGAACATCGCCCGGGGACGTTCTCATTCGCGTCGGAAAACTCATCGAGAAACAAAAACAATTGGAGCAAGAGGTGGGGGATCTGAAAGTCAAACTCGCTCAAGGAAGCGGGGGAGGAAGTTCCAGTTCGCCGGAAACACAAATGGTGAACGGAATCCAGCTGCTCATGAACGTCAGCGACAATTTGGATGTGAACGGTCTTAGGACGCTGGCGGACAGGTTGAAGCAGCAAATCAAGTCCGGCGTTATTTTCGCCGCCTCGACCATCATGGACGAAGACAGGGAGAAGGTTTCCTTTGTTTTCGCCGTGACACCCGATCTCAAAGACAGAGGACTCAACGCCGGCCAACTCGCCAAAGCGGTGGCGGCGGAACTGGACGGCTCCGGCGGGGGCCGGCCCGATTTCGCTCAAGGCGGCGGCCAAGGAAAAGACAAGCTCCAGGCCGTCCTCAAAATGATTCCGAGCCTCATCAAATAGTCGTCGCACATCTGTGCTCGTAGTGAAATGGATATCACTGAAGCCTCCGAAGCTTCCGTTCTGGGTTCGAATCCCAGCGAGCACGAAGTTTTTCCTTAAAAATCAGGTATTAGCTATAATCCCACCCCTATGATCATTGGTCTGACGGGAAAAAATGCCTCCGGCAAAGGCGAAGTCGCCGCTTATCTCAAATTGAGAGGGTTTGTTTTTTATTCCCTCTCCGACGTCCTGCGGGAAGAACTCAAGAAAATGAGAAAGTCGATCACGCGCGACAATCTCACCTGGCTTGGGAATAAACTCCGGGATGAAGAAGGCCCATCCGTCCTCGCCGATAAAATCATTGATAAATTGGAAGTCGATCGGCATTACGTGATTGATTCCTTCCGGAACCCCGAAGAAGTGAAAGCCTTCCGGCGAACCAGTGAATTTGTCTTGCTGTCCATTGAAGCCTCCCAGAAAATCCGGTTTAAACGGATGCAGGAGCGCAACCGCGAGAAAGACGCCAAGACGCTGGCGGACTTCATCAAACAAGAGAACCGGGAACTGACGAGTTCCGAGCCCACCAAACAAAACCTGGAAGCGTGCGCCAAGTTAGCGAATCACCATGTCGAGAACGAAGGTTCTCTTCAAGACCTCAACAAAACATTGGATAAACTTTTTTCGCGCCTTCTCATGGGGCGTCGCCGGCCGTCGTGGGATGAATACTTCATGAAAATCGCCAAAGTGGTGGCGTCCCGGTCTAACTGCATGAAACGAAAAGTGGCCGCCGTGATCGTTAAAGACGGCCGGATTATTTCGACCGGATACAACGGAACGCCGCGCGGCATCAAAAATTGCAATGAAGGGGGATGCGAGAGGTGCAATTCCTTCGCTCCGAGCGGCCAAAACCTAACTGAATGCCACTGTTCTCACGCCGAAGAAAACGCCATCGTGCAAGCCGCGTATCATGGCATCAGCATTAAAAATTCCGTCATTTATTCGACCTTCGCCCCGTGCCTTCTCTGCACAAAGATGATCATCAATTCCGGCATTCAGGAAGTGGTGTACAACGAAGCGTATCCGCTCGGGCAAGACTCCATCGCGCTTCTAAAAGAAGCGGGCATTAAATCCCGGAAGCTTTCAACCCACCACACCCTGTCGTAACGCCGCACGCATGCGCGCCAAAAGCGTCCTCTTCATTTTCTTTCTACTCACCGCCGGGTTTCTTCACGCCTATGAGTTTGAAGACGAGGTGGAACCCTCCACGAGTCCAATCGGCTCTCCGTTCTACCGCCATCTGGCGCATGATTTCAATTTGGATCTCAAAGATCTGGTCAAATTTGAAAAGAAGGGATTTGGGCGGGGAGAAATCGTCACGCTCATTCTCATCTCGACAACGACAGGAAAACCTCTGAAGGAATACGGGAAACGGCGCCTCAAAGAAAAACCCAGCTTGAGGGAATTGGCGACGGAAGCCAAGCTGGATTACGACGCTCTTTATTTAAAAGCACGACGCATCAAGGAAGGAATTGAGGCCAAGGGAGACACGAATCTTCCGCCGCCGGTGTTTGAAGACAAGCCGAAAAAAGACGAAGACGAAAAACCAGACGAGAAGAAAAAGAAGAAAGGCTAATCCCGCCCCAAGACGTTCCGGTCGTACCACTCCACGAACATAAGAAGCGTCCAGAGCCGCCGGGCGAGGTTTGTTTGCCGACTAACATGCTGCTCGAGAAGAACCAACGGAAAAGCGGGGTTCAAATAGGGAATGTCCCGCAGCCGATTCGGCGAGAATTTGTGGCGGGCGTACTCCAGGAGATCCGCGGCCAGCCACTTGGCCATGGGAGGGGCGAACCCTTTCTTCGCTCCTTGCGTGATATAGGCCGGGAGACGCCCCTTCATCAAATGCCGGAGCAGATATTTTGTCGTCCAGCCTTTGATCTTGTACTTCATGGGAATCTGCGCCGAAAATTCAACCAATCGGTGGTCCAAAAACGGCGGTCTCACTTCCAACGAATGCGCCATGCTGAGGCGGTCCACCTTGACCAGAAACTCGTCGATCAAATGCGTTTTCTGATCGACATACAGGAACCGCTCCAATCCTTTGCGCGACCCCGCCTCGTTATAGGCGTTCACGAAACTTTCGGCCAAGGGCCTCGCTCCCACCTGATTCCAAAAATTCTCCGAGTAGAGCTGCTTTTTGATCTCCAGTTTAAAAACTTCCGTCCAGCCAAAATGAGCCAGCGGGGGGATTCGGCGGGCGGCACTCACAAACGCTTTGGCTTTGTAATCCAAACTGATCCGGTCAAAGGACACCGGCAGATGATCCACCAGGGGTTCAATCATGCCGCCCGTGACGAAATGCGGAAGTTTCCGATAAATCATGGCCAACCGGTCGGCGATGTAGGTGGGATACCCGCCTAAAAGCTCGTCCCCGCCGTCGCCTGATAGCGCCACCGTCATGCGCTCCCGAGCCATTTTGGTCAGGAAAAACGTCGGGATCATGGAGTCGTCGCCAAACGGCTCGTCAAAAATGTTCACCAGCTTGGGGATCGTCTCAATAATGTTCGGCGTCACTTCCCGTTCCACATGATTCGTCCCGAGGAACTCCGCGACGCCTTTGGCTTCTTCTCTCTCGGAAAACGACTTCTCGGAGAAATAGATGTTAAAGGTGAGCAGATCCGGCTTGTGTTTTTTTGCGTAATAGGAAATCGTGGGAGAGTCCATTCCACCCGAAAGGAAGGTGCCCAATGGAACGTCGCTCACCATCTGCCGCTCGACGGCGTCGTCTAACAGGGCGTCCAGTTTTTCAAGATAATACGACAGGCCCCGGTCCCGTTCTTCCGGCGGTTCATAGGACCAATACCGTTTGATTTGAACGGCGCCTTTCTCCCAAATGAGAAGCGACCCCGGTTCCAACTTACGAATGGATTTATAAATGGAACGAGGCATGGGGATATAACGGAGCGAAAGATAATCGTCGATGGCGAACGGATCGATCTCACGCGACACCTCGCCGTCCGGGAGAAGCGCTTTGATCTCCGATCCGAACACGAGTTTGTTTTTGAGATGGGCGTAATAGAGAGGTTTGATCCCCATCCGGTCGCGCCCCACCACAAGGCGATGGCACCGTTTGTCCCAAATGGCGAAGGCGAACATCCCATTCAGTTTCTCGGCGACCTGATCACCCCATTCCTCGTATCCATGAACGAGCACTTCCGTGTCGGAGTGGGTTTTAAAGATATGGCCTTTGGCATTGAGCTCCTCGCGGAGTTCCCGGAAATTGTAGGTCTCTCCGTTATAGACGACAACGACATCGCCGGTCTCATTTTCAATGGGTTGTTTCCCGGTGGAGAGATCGATGATGGACAGCCGCCGCATGGCCAGACCGATGGATCCCGTGTTTTCCGCGTGGGAGGTGAGAAAAGATTGAGTAAAATAGCCTTCCTCATCCGGGCCTCGATGAACCATGGAGCGGTTCATTTTTTCCAGAAGAGAGAGATCGATTTGTGAGGGCTTACCCCATTGGAGCTGTCCGCAAATTCCACACATAAGAATTTATTTAGCAAAATGCCGCATAAATGTCTTGGAGAAAGAATGCAATCGAAAATTAAAATCGGATGTTCCGGTTTCCCGGTGGCGCAAAAACGGTACCAGGAAAAATTTCCGCTGGTGGAGCTGAACCAACTGTTCAAAAAAACTCCATTGGATCGAACCGTTGAGAAATGGAGACGAACCGCAAGCAAAGGATTTGAATTCATTGTCTGCGCCTCGGAAACCATCACGCATCACGCTTCCTCCGCGTCTCTTTTATCGACCAAGTCCATGACTCACCACCACCACTCGGGCCACTTTCAGGACAACGCTCACGTTCGCCAGGCGTTTCAGAAGACAATCCACATGGCGGAGACCCTCGCCTCCAAAGTGGTGATCTTCAAACTGCCCAGCAATCTCACGGCGCACGCCGACAACGTGGGACGGCTTCATCAGTTTTTTAAAGCGCATCCCCGCCACGACAAACTCTTTGTCTGGGAACCGCCCCACTCCTGGCCCCACTCCTTGGTTGAGCAACTGACAACCAAATTAAATCTGACGCCTGCCACCAACCCGCTCAACGCGCGCATCAAGCTGAATGGACCCTTCCGGTACTTCCGGCTGGGAAACGCGACTCAAACGAAAGGCATTCATCAATTCACCAACTGGGAACTTGACAGCATCAAGAAAGCCTGCGACAAACCGCTTTGCTACGTGATCTTCAACAACGGCCCCACCGCGTATGAAGACGCCCTCCGGTTTTCGAAAATGACCGGAACGAACACCCTCACTCCATGAGCAACGCCGTCTTCTCACAACTGTTAACCGACATCGCCGATCTATTGGAACTCAAAGCGGAGAACGTTTTTAGAATCCGCGCTTTCCGACGAGCCTCAGAGGTCATCAAAGCGCTTCCTCACGACATTGTTTCACTGGACCGAGCCTCACAGCTCCTTATCCCTGGAATCGGCAAAGGCATCTCGGACATGATTGAGGAATTCAAAAAAGAAGGCCATATCAACGAACTTGAAAAACTCAAGAAGGAATTCCCGGCGGGCCTCCTGGAACTCATGAATCTCGAAGGGTTGGGACCCAAACGGGCGGCCCATCTTTTCCACGACCTTAAAATCGACTCCCTCCAAAAATTGAAAGCCGCGGCCGAGTCGGGAAAACTTCTTCAAGTCCCCGGATTTGGTGAAAAATTACAGGAGACACTTCTCAAAAGCATCGCCTATCAAAGCCAAACGGGCCATCGACTGTTGTTACCGAACGCCCGTCGTTTCGCCGACGAAATAAAAACATATCTATCGAAATCACCCTCCATCAAACAAGTGGAGTTGGCCGGGTCGGCCCGGCGGTGGAAAGAAACGGTGGGGGATCTGGATTTCCTCTGCGCCAGCACCCAACCGGAGAAAGCCATCGCTCACTTTATTCAAGCGCCCACGGTGGAGCGCGTCCTGGCCCAAGGGGCAACCAAAGCCAGCGTGATGCTCAAAACCGGGCTTCAGTGCGATTTCCGCGTCGTGGAAGCCGCTTCCTTCGGCGCCGCCCTGGTCTATTTCACCGGCTCCAAAGAACACAACGTCCGGCTTCGGGAACTGGCGCAAAAGAAAGGGTTCACGCTCAACGAATACGGCCTCTTCAAACTCACCGATACAGAAAAGAAACATCCCGTGGCCGGACGGACAGAAGAGGACGTCTACGAACATCTGGGGCTCCCTTGGATCCCTCCCGAACTTCGGGAAGACCGGGGGGAGATTGAGGCCGGGCTCGAAAATCGTCTCCCGCATCTGGTGACGATGAACGACGTCAAAGGAGATGTTCACAATCACACAACGCTCTCGGACGGCATCGCCACCATGGAAGAAATGGTGGCGGCCGCGGCGGAAAAAAAATGGGAATGGTATTTCTGCGGCGATCATTCGCCGTCCCTCAAAATCGCGGGAGGCCTTCCGCCGGAGATCCTCGCCAAGAAGAAACAAGACATTCAGCGCTTCATGGAGCATCAAAAGAGAATCAACGTGTTTCTGGGATCGGAAGTGGACATTCTGTCCGATGGAAAACTGGACTATTCAGATGAGGTCCTAAACACCATTGATTGCGTGGTGGCCAGCGTGCATAGCCAATTCAAACAACCCGTCGACCTCATGACCGCCCGGATTTGCCGCGCCATGGAAAACCCGCACGTCGATATCATCGGCCATGTGTCAGGGCGGCTCCTCAACAAACGACACGGCTACGACGTTAATTATGACGCGCTTTTGGAAAAGGCGAAGGAAACGCAAACAGCGCTTGAAATCAACGGCCAGCCGGACCGGCTGGACTTGAGCGATGTCTTCGTGAAGCGGGCCGTGGAGAGGGGGGTTCCCCTCGTCCTCTCGAGCGACGCCCACCAGACATCGGATTTGGACAACGTCGAATGGGCCCTTCACGTCGCGCGGCGGGGATGGGCGGAGCCTCAACATATACTAAACTGTTTAAAAACGGAGGAGATATTAAGATGGCTGAACCGGTAACCGCCCCCAAACGACCCCTCGCCAAATCGCCGCTATGGCCGGCGCTCTTGTCAGCGCTGGTGGCTCCCGGCGCCGGGCAAATTTTTAACCGCGAGTTCAAAAAAGGGATTTTTCTCTTGGCCGCGTCCCTCGGCTCCTTCATTTGGTTATCCAAAGTCTTGGGAGAAAAACTGTCCGTTCTTCTCCCTGGAACCCCGGAAGAATGGCTTCAAAAACCAGTGATGCTCGAAGAAGCCCGTACCAAACTGATCAACGAGGCCCCCGGCATGTTTTTTTCCTTCTTTATCCTGATGATATTGGTTTGGGGGTTTGCCGTCGTGGACGCCTACATCACAGCCAAACATCAGTTGGAGAATCCAATCCCACCCGCTCCCATTGAAACAGACGATTCCCTCGAATAATCAACAGAAATGGGTAAGGACGCCGCATTTAATTTTCGTATGATCAGCAGAATTCGAAGCGCGCATCGCTGATCTCGAACGCACACGATAGGTCAGTAAGAAAGTTTCAACTACACCTGGGAGGCACGATATGATTACCGGACTCGTTTTGGTTCGCCTGCAAGCTGGAAAAGAAAAACAAGCTCTGACAAAAATCAAAGAAATCAAAGGCATTTCCCACGTTTCGGCCGTCTATGGCCGGTGGGACCTGGTGGTCGATATCGAAGCCGACGACCTGCCGATGATGAGCCGCCTGGTGGTCGAGAAACTCCGGGTGATTCCCGGCGTGTTCGGCACCGAAACTCTTGTCACAACAGCCATCTAACCCCTCCACTTGAAAAAACAAACGTTAACGCACGCGCCCCCGCCTTTCACGGGGACGGAGGTTTACACGCTGCCGAACGGCCTCACGGTGATTTTGAAAGAAGATCACACGGCTCCCGTCGTCTCTCTCCATATTTGGGCGCGTTGCGGCGCCATCGACGAAAATCCGCGCATTTACGGCATCTCCCACGGCCTGGAACACATGGTCTTCAAAGGAACCACAACCCGGCCAACAGGAGAAATCACGCGGCTCATTGAATCCAACGGCGGCCTCATGAACGCCGCCACTCAACTTGAAACGACGCACTATTACATTGATATTCCGTCGTACGGCGCCGACACCGCCATTGATATTTTGGCGGACACAATTTTAAACCCCACGTTCCCTCAAGATGAATTGGAACGGGAGCGTCTTGTGATTCTTGAGGAGATTCACCGCCGAGACGACAGCCCCGACGCCACGCTGTGGGACGAATTCTCCGCCACGGTCTTCAAGAACACCCCTTACGGCATTAAAGTGATCGGAAATGAAAAAACGGTGTCCGCCATGTCGCGTGAGGACCTCTTCACCTATTTCAGAACTCATTACGTTCCGTCCAAACTGAACGTCGTCGTCGTGGGCGACATCAACAAAACAAAAATGCTGAAGCGCATCTCAACGCTGTTCGCTCCGCTCAAAGAGAAAACCCCACCGCCCACCCCCATCGTGGATTTATCCGCGATTAAACCGGGGCGAGTCTCCCTCAAAAAACCAATCCAATTGGCGTACGTGGCGATGGGGCTGGCCACCATCGGCCTCGGGCACGAGGACGTGATCGCGTTGGACATGTTGGCGGATGTCCTGGGAGGGGGGAACAGCTCCCGGCTTTATCAAAAACTTCGTGAAACAGACAAATCCGTCCTCTCGCTCAGCTGCGATTATTTGGGATTCCAACAAAAAGGGCTTTTCGCGTTCTTCGCCGAAACAAGGCCGGACAAATTGGAGACGGCGGTCAAAAGCCTCGAGGTGGAACTCGCGGCCCTCCCACAAAATCCGATTCGACCCGACGAGCTGAAGAGAGCCAAAGCGCGCGTGAAAAGCGATTGGCTCTATGGCGCGGAAACACCGCATGGACAAGCGTCGAGCTTGGGATCCTTGAGCGTGCTGGGGCAAATCCATCACATCAGCACCTATTTGAAACGCGTTGACGCTCTGAGCGTCGACGATTTAATGGCCGCCTACGCGAGTCATATTGCCGGGAAAAAATTCTCTCTCGCCACGGTGGAGCCCAAATCATGAAGAAAAAAAGGCCCGGTTTGAAACAAAAAGAGCTCGTCAAAACAAAACTCAAAAACGGCCTCTCGATCNNCCAGTGATCCCATCTCCTCCTGTCATTTGTTTCTTCCCGGAGGGGCTCAAATTGAACCGAACTCCCAAAAAGGCATCTCGGCCCTCATGTGGTCCCTTCTTCTTAAAGGGACGACAGCACGCTCGTCCAAACAATTGGCGGAAGACATTGAGTCGATCGGAGCCCACATCGGAGCCATGGCGACGCAAGATTACTCTCAAGTTTCCTGTCACTCCATCTCGGATTATTTCACGGAAGCGCTCCGGATGATGAGCGAGGTTCTCTTCCACCCGGCGTACGTTCCCACGGAAGTCGAAAAAGAGCGGGCCGTACTCCTCGCCGCCATCCAAGCTAAAAAGGAAAATATCTTTACGGTGGCGAGCGAAGAGCTCAACCGCCACCTCTACGGAGATCATCCGTACGCTCAGCCCACCAGCGGAACGGATGAAACCGCGTCCAAATTAAACCCGGGCGATTTGCACCGCTGGCATGATCACGTGGTTATCCCGAAGGGAGGCGTTCTATCCATCACGACCAATCTCACCTTCAAACCGCTCATGAAGGAACTCAACAATTTATTTGGTCCTGCCCTCTGGCCCGACACCCAGGCAAGAAAGAAGCTCCCGTCTAAGACCCCTGACTATCCCAAAACCAGCGTATCCATAGAACGAAAAGACCCTTTTGAACAAGCCTTCCTTATGGAGGCTTTCCCTGCGCCGAACGTGAAGTCAAAAGATTTCGTCACCCTCAAAGTCCTGACAACCCTGTTGGGAGGCGGCATGAGTTCCCGGCTCTTCCAAGCGCTTCGGGAAAAAGAAGGACTGGCGTATGATGTGGGCGCGTTCTTCCCGTCACGGAAAGATGGAAGCGCCTTCGTGGTCTATCTGGGCCTTCAAGCGGCCCGGATGGAACAAGCTAAAAAACGAATTCGGGAACTCCTCTCGGATATTCAGTCCGAAAAAGTGTCCGAAACCGAACTCGCCCAAGTCAAAAGCTATATAAAAGGAAGTTTCATTTTGGACAACCAAACCAACAGCCAGCGTTCTTATTATCTGGGATGGTGGCACGTATTGGGCTTGGACGCTTCCTACGGCCAAGTTTATTTAAAGAAAATTGGCGACGTTTCGGTGAAAGACATACAACGAGCGGCCAAAAAATATTTCTCACACCCCTCCGTCACGGTGGAGATCCAGCCAAAATGAGGAAAGGGACCCTCGTCCGCGCCGTCCTTTGTTCGCTCGTCTTAACCGGTTGCCATTTCTCCGAGAAGGGGAAAAACAAATACGACATCGCCACCGCGGACCTCACTCCCGTCGACGGAGATACCTACGTGGAGCCCTCCATTGGAGACGCCTCCTTTTTAAATCCCCTGTTCGCCTCCGACAC
>PLLH01000089.1 GCA_003140895.1 Elusimicrobiota bacterium | reverse complement strand
GAAAGCTTATTTGCATCTTGGTGGTGGTGCCGGAGTCGCTTTCGGTCGTGCCACACAAAATATTGAATCATCTGGATCTGCTTCTTTGGTTGCTCATAATCCCTTCCTCGTTACGGATACCATGAACACAACAAACAGGGAATCA
The DNA here is from genome assembly GCA_003140895.1 of Elusimicrobiota bacterium. Taxonomy (GTDB): domain Bacteria; phylum Elusimicrobiota; class Elusimicrobia; order F11; family F11; genus PLLH01. Next base: position 6,209 of record PLLH01000089.1, on the reverse strand, counting down.
TGGTCTGGTCTTACATGGGAATTAAACCCTTCTTTCATCTTTAAATTTGACGATGTTGACATCGAAGCTGGCTATCGATTCGCACAATTTCCGACTAAAAGTGAAAGCGACATGATTGATAAAATAGACTGGAAGCCTCGGGGAATTTTCATCTCTTTGAGATTTTCAGGTTTAAAGGAAAAGAAATCGGAAAAAGAAGAAAGTCGTTCTATCCGAAAACGGTCGGAGGGACAGTAGGGGGTGAGCGCTTCCCCTTCCAGCCGGATTTCTCTGCATACCCGTGTTGAATCCAGGATGGAGATTCGATAGCAACGATTAGACTGTTAGGCGCAGGACTACTTTAAATAGTTGATAGTCAGCTATTTTAACGGGTTTAAAATTAATCACTTCTTCAGTTGACAATTTATAGCATATCGCTATACTCTAAATATGTTGGTAACTGGACTCGATAAAATCTCAAAGTTTATTGAAAGACATCCAGAAGCGAGGCCGCCGCTAACCTACTGGCTTAAGACAATAGAGTCGAATAACTTTGACCACTTTGTTGGTTTAAGACAATCCTTTAATTCTGTCGATTACGATAGGAAGTCCAAAGAAACAATTTTTGACATCGGCGGGAACAAATTCAGATTAATTTGCGTCGTATTGTATACGATTAACTCAATACGAATACTTGAAGTTTTGACTCACGAAGAATACGACAAAAGAAATAAAAGGCGGTAATGGGAGGCAAGGCCATGACCACGCTAACACTCGAAAAGAGAATTCGGAAAAACAAGAAGATAGAAGGTCATCTCTATCAAAATTTGGTGACCCATCTTCCTCCTCAACCTATCCGCGACCGGAGCATGTTTGAAAAATATTCTTCGATTCTGGATGCCCTGGCAAAACTTTTGACAAGGGATATTGGGTCTGATCGGGCTGGTCTCGAAATATACTTTGGGGCCGTTTCTCATTTTATTTCTGAGTATGAAAAAGGAGAATTTTCTTTAGAATCTCCTGCAGCTGAAGATATGCTCCGATTTTTTATGGAGCAACACAAACTTAAACAAGATGATTTGGCGGATGATCTTGGCGGACAGCCCGTCGTTTCAGACGTTTTGAACGGGAAAAGACGATTGACTCGGGATCAGATTGAGAGATTGGCCATTCGTTTCAATGTCACCCCTTGGACATTTATCAAAATGGCGTAATTCCCACTGCCCCCGCTTAACCTAGGGGTGTTGCACTAACACATTGAACTCAGTAGCCCACACCCCCGCTTGACACATCAACCTGTAGTAACTAGAATCCCGTTTACCCAATATATAGTAGTCCTGAGGTGAATTTCCATGAAATGCCCCCATTGCAGCCATCAAGAAGATCACGTTATCGATTCCCGGCCTGTTGAGACGGCCAACGTCATCCGCCGACGGCGCGAATGCCTCGGTTGCGCGAAACGCTATACCACCTATGAGCGGTTTGAAGCCATGCCGCTCATCGTCCTTAAATCCGACAACCGCCGCGAATTATTTGATCGAGGAAAACTTCGGGAAGGCGTCGCTCGGGCTTGCAAAAACAGGAACATCACCAGCGATCAGATTGAACAATTGGTGACGGACGTCGAGGCGGCGCTACAAGAAGAGTACGTGTTGGAAGCGCCCAGCCGGGCGATTGGAGACATGGTGCTGGCTAAACTCAAGCAGCTGGACCCCGTGGCCTACATCCGCTTCGCCTCCGTCTATAAACAATTTTCGGATATCAATTCATTTTTAGACGAATTGCATTCGCTCAAAAAAGAACAGCAAAAAGTGAAAAGCGGCCTTAACGCACCATCGCTGGCGACGCCTGTCGGCGCTTCTAGTACAACCAATTAATTACATGCCTGAGTCCCTAACACATCATTCACAACGTCCTTCATCTATTTCAGGACCTCTGAAAGCGATTGAGTTGACCGACACGCAACGAAAAGTCATTCAGGATAAATATCTGAAGAACTCCCCGTCTGTCGAGGCGTGGCTCACGGGGGTCGCTCGGAATATCGCGTTGGCGGAGCTTTTGCATCATCCTCAGGCGTCCCACTGGGGGCTTTTTGACGGCGTTCATTTGTCGAAAACCGAAACGGATTCGCCCACGCCATCCCAACAGAGCGTGTTTCCTGTGGGGGGCATCAAAGGAAAGCCGGCCCCACCTTCTCGCCCCACGTCAAAGACATTCTTATTCCATGCGGGTCTCACCGCGTCGCAAGAGAGAGAAAATAATTTTAAGCGGTTCATGCAAAATTGCGCTTCCGCCGCCGAAAAAAATAAGGAAGCGGGAGATCTGGTCAAGGAGTGGGCCGGCCGGTTTTATGATCTCCTGTCCCACTGGCGGTTCCTGCCGAACTCGCCGACGCTCATGAACGCCGGGCGCGACCTCCAACAGTTGTCCGCCTGCTACGTTCTTCCGGTGGAAGATTCCATGGAAGGCATCACCCACGCGCTTCAGGCTCAGGCGCTCATCCATAAATCCGGCGGCGGAACGGGGTTTTCCTTTGAACGGTTGAGACCGGCCGGGGATGCCGTCAAATCCACGGCGGGGGTGGCTTCCGGAGTCATCTCCTTTATGCAGGTGTTTGACAAATTGACCGACGTGGTCAAACAAGGCGGCAACCGCCGGGGTGCGAACATGGGCATCCTCCCGTACTGGCATCCGGAAATTAAGGAGTTCATCAAAATAAAGAGCCAGCCCGGCATGCTGGAGAATTTCAATATCTCCGTGAGCCTGGACGCGACGTTTTTTGAAGCTGTCAAAAACCAAGGGGATTATGATTTGCTGAATCCCCGAACCAAAGAGCCGGTGGGGCGGCAATCGGCCACGGAAATTTTTGATTTGATTGTGGAGCAAGCCTGGAAGACCGGCGACCCGGGCGTTGTTTTTATCGACGAGATCAACCGGTCGTCCTCCAACCCGACGCCGGCGCTGGGGCGGATTGAAGCCACCAATCCCTGCGGCGAACAACCGCTTCTGGCGAATGAGCCCTGTAACCTGGGATCCATCAACCTCTCTCTCTTCGTGAAAGAAGATCAGCCGGAACCCAGTGTTGATTTTGACGCGCTCAAAGAAACCGTCCGGCTCGCGGTTCGGTTCCTGGACAACGTGATCGACGTCAACAATTATCCGTTGCCTGAGATCGAGTATATGGCCAAGGGGAACCGCCGCATCGGCCTTGGGATCATGGGATGGGCGGAGATGCTGGTGAAGATGGGTTTCCCGTATGATTCCGAACAAGCCATCCGGTTGGCGGAAGAAGTGATGGGGGGTATCACGAAAAGCGCCATGGAAGCGTCCGAAGAGTTAGCGCGGACGCGCGGCACATTTCCCAATTGGAAAAAGAGCGTTTACGATCCGGAGAGCTCCTTCTTCTCCGGAGAAGCGCGCCACCCACGGCATTGCGCTCGGACCACCATCGCTCCGACGGGCACCATCGCGCTGGCGGCGGGTCTTCAAGGCGCCGGGATCGAGCCTTTTTTCGCCATCGCGTACACGCGTTACAACGCTGCGGCGTTGGACGCTCTCAAGAAAGGAATCGCCCCTGACCCTCGGGATGTTTTCTTTGAAGTGAACCCGCACTTCAAGAAGATCGCCGAAAAACACCGTTATTTCGGTCTCAGCGAAAAAAAATTGTGGGAACGGATCGAAAAAAATCATAAATCAGTGAAAGGTCTCCCGGAAATCCCTGAAAACATCCAAGCTCTGTTCCGCACGTCTCACGATATTTCAATTTCCGCTCATGTGAACATGCAGGCGGCGTTCCAGCGCCATACCGATAACGCCGTCTCAAAAACCATCAACATGTCGCAGGAAGCGACGGCCCAGGACGTCAAAAAAGCGTATGTCCTGGCGTATGAGAGCGGGTGCAAAGGGATCACGATTTACCGGGATGGGAGCAAGCAGCAGCAGGTCCTGAATCTCCTTCCCGCCGAAACGCGGGCGAAGAAAGCCCGGGATCTTTCCATCGGCGTCTCATCGGAATACTATGAGATCAAAACCGGCCACGGTCCTCTTCACGTTCATATCAACTATGACGACGCGGGGCCTTTCCGGATGTTTGTGAGCATCGCGCCGCTCGGGACCGAAATCGCGGGGTTGGCGTCCATCACCGGGATTCTTTTATCGAAATATTTGGAAGAGGGGGGAGACCCCACCCGCATCTTGAAGCATCTTCAATCTGTTAAAGGAGACCGGCCCTTGGGGTTGGGAGAGAACCGGGTTAATTCCATTCCGCATGGGATCGCGCTCGCGCTTCGGACCCATTTGAAAAAGCATGGGTGGATTGACGATGGAAGAGAAAAAACGGAGGACGTCGTGAAAAAATCCTCTCCTCCGCCGGCATCTCGTTTGGAGCTCTGGAATTTATCACAGGCGGCGGACCAATGCCCGGAGTGTTTTAGTTCCAATATCAGTTTTTCAGCCGGCTGCAGCGGGCCGTTGTGCCATGATTGCGGCTATTCGGAGTGTGCGTGATGTCGATCAAGTCAGACCGTTGGATTATCGACCAGAGCGAAAAGAACGAGATGATTCGTCCCTTCGCCCGGGATCAGGTGAAGCGGACGGAGCTTCCGCACGGGGGCTCCCGCAATGTCATTTCCTTCGGGGTGTCGAGCTACGGATACGACATGCGCGTCAGCAATATCTTTCGGGTTTTTAAACCGGGCGATACGAAAGAAGTGGATCCGAAGAACGTGAAGCCGGGGTTGTATCAAACCATTCGGGCCGACGACTATTTGCTGCTTCCGCCCTTTGGCTTGGCGCTGGGGCAAACCGTCGAATATTTTAAAATCCCGCGCGGCATCTTGACGATTTGTTTCGGGAAGTCCACGTACGCGCGCTGCGGCGTGTTCGTGAACGTGACGCCGTTTCAGCCGGAATGGGAAGGCTTCGCCACGTTGGCCATCAGCAACATGAGCCCGGCTCCCGTGCGGATTTATTCGGGAGAGGGAATCGCGCAGCTCCTTTTCCTCCAATCGGATCAAGTCTGCTCGATTTCCTACAAGGACCGGATGGGGAAGTATCAAGCTCAATTGGAACCGACGGCGGCCAAAGTTTAATTTAAATTGTCATTAAATTTATTGAGGAGGAAAAAAATATATGGCGTTTTTTATTGGACGGGAGAGAGAAGCACGGCGGGCGTACGGTTTTGACGAAATCGCTCTTGTTCCCGGGCCCGTCACCATCAATCCCGCTGAGGTGGACATCTCGATTAAATTGGGCAAAGACAAGTTGGAGATTCCTTTTATCGCGAGCGCGATGGACGGCGTTGTGGACGTCAAATTTGCCATCGCCATGGGCAAAGCGGGCGGATTGGCCGTGCTCAATTTGGACGGCGTTCAGACCCGTTATGAGGATCCCTCTGAAATTTTGAATGACATCGCTCGCGCTGAACCGGCGGAAGCCACGGAGCTCGTTCAGAAAATGTACAAAGAGCCCATCAAGGAAAAACTGGTCGCGAGGCGTGTGGCGGAAATAAAGAAGGGCGGAATCGCTCCGGCGGTGTCGTGTATCCCTCAAAACGCGGAAAAATTCGGGCCGATCGCCCAGGAAGCGGGAGCGGCCTATTTTTTCATTCAAGCCACGGTGATCACGGTCCGCCATCAGGCAACCAAGTACAAAACCGTGGATCTCAATAAGTTTTGCATGAAAACCATGTCTATCCCCGTTATCTTGGGAAACACCGTCCATTATGACGCCACGCTTGAACTCATGTCGACCGGATGCTCCGGTATTTTGGTGGGAGTGGGGCCCGGCGCCGCCTGCACCTCCCGCGGCGTTCTTGGGATCGGAGTTCCGCAAGTGACGGCCACCGTTGATTGCGCGGCGGCTCGCGATTTCTATTTCAAACAGAGCGGCCGGTACGTTCCGATCATCACCGATGGAGGAATGTCCACGGGCGGAGATATTTGCAAAGCGTTCGCCTCCGGGGCGGACGCCGTCATGGTGGGGTCGGCCTTCGCCCGCGCTCAGGAAGCGCCGGGAAAAGGATTCCACTGGGGGATGGCGACGCCGCACCACAACTTACCAAGAGGGACGCGGATTCGCGTCGGCACCACCGGAACTTTGGAGGAAATTCTGTTCGGGCCCGCCCGTTTGGATGATGGAACGCAAAACCTGGTCGGCGCTCTTCGTACCTGCATGGGATCGGTCGGCGCTCCCGACATCCGGAATCTTCAGCTCACGGAAATTGTGATCGC
>PLLH01000047.1 GCA_003140895.1 Elusimicrobiota bacterium | reverse complement strand
CGGGATCGCCGCCGCGGCGCTCATTTCCACAATCACGTACACCATTAATTTGGTTTTTCTCCTGATGGACTTTAAAACCATTTGGGGCGTATCAGGGAAAGAACTTTTCCATATCACGCGGGAGGATTGGATTCTTTATCGAAGCCTTCTCAGCCAACTGAGACAAAAATTAGAATCCAGAAAGAAGTGTATCGGCTAAAGCCAAGTCTTTGGGATCGTCGATATTGACGGATCTCTCCATGGGCATCACGTACGCGACGGTTTTACCCCCCCACAGCGATCGTTTTTTCATTAATACATCCCGCTTGACGCCGTAAACCGCTCCGTTCAACGCCACGAGGGGCTCGCACTCCTGACGACGAAGCGTTTCTTTCCATTTATGAGGCATAAACGGTTTAAGGCGGCCGTTCAAGAGCCGGAACAGCTTCGCCGGATGCGGTTCCCCCAATCGCACCACGCTCACCACCGAATCCGCCTTGCTTCGCAATAACAGACGCAAAGCGTTATCGATATCCAGGGATGAGCGAAGAGGGGCCGTGGGCTGAAGAAGGCAGACGAAATCAAACCGGACGCCTTCTTTCTTTTCCATGAATTCAACGGCGTGACGGGCGACATCAACAGACGAAGCCGTATCGGTGGCCAACCGGCTGGGACGCCGGAAGGGAACGTCGGCCCCCCCTTTGCGGGCCGTTTTCATAATGGCGGGATCATCGCTTGAGACGATAAAGTGAGATAAGAGTCGGCTCCCTTTCGCTGATTTAACCGTGTAGGCGAGCAGAGGTTTCCCCTTCAGAAGAGCCATGTTTTTCCGCGGAATGCCTTTCGAGCCGCCACGAGCGGGGATGATTCCGAGGATCGTCATCCTACGGATCTTCATCCGACGGCTATTCATCCTACTTGGAATGGGAGAACCGGCCGATAAACCGCTTTCGAGCCGCCTCCAGAGGTGGACTGGATTGAAATTTCCCTGAGCCCAACATCGTTTCAGCCCGGGTGGTGTACTTCACAATCTCTTCAAACATTTTTGGCGTGGCGTCCCATTCGCAGACGCGGCCCGGGCCTTCCGCGCTTAAGCAAAAATGCTTCTCCACGTAAGCCGCTTCACGATCGATCGCCATTTTTACCGCGTCAATTCCGATTGTGTGATCGCTGTATCCCACCGATGGGGTGAATTGCTTCAGCCAATCCATCCGGCGGAGATTGTTTTCCTCAAGCGGCGTTGGATAAAGCGACAACGTATGAAAGAAGGAGAAGCTCGTCCCGGCCAATGTCTTGGCGGCTTCCGCAATCTCCGAATCGGTGGCCATGCCCGTCGAGACGAGTAAATGCTCAAACCGCCCTTTGATCGCGCGAAGGAGATCCAGGTTCATCGTATCCGCGCTTCCCACCTTCAAAATCGCCGGAGTCAACCGCGCCAAAAAATCAACCCGTCCCCTATCAAACACCGTCGTTAAAAAGCCGACGCCTCTCATGTCGCATTCGGCCTTCAGTTCATCGTGGGCCGCGTCCGACAGCTCCGATTTTTTGAACCAATCGTATTGCGAATCCTGCGGACTCATTTTTGACGCTTGCCAGGACTGAAATTTGACGAAGTCAACGCCCACGTCGGCCCCCAGCCGGATGAATTCTTTCGCCAACTTAATGTCGCCGCCGTGATTGGAAGCGACTTCCGCGATGACTTTGGTTCGCATGGTTAGGAAACCGTTGGAGTAAAGACCAGCTGTTTATGAACCTTGAGAGGAAGAGAAGAAAGGAGATCGGCGATTTTCTTTCCGGCCTGGCCGTCGCCATAGATCGCTTCCGACGGGGTCCGGCCGGTCTTGATCCGTTCCTCCACCGCTTTTTTGATCTGGGTCCGGTCGCATATCACGTCTTTGACGTTCGCCCCCCGTTCCCGCCCTTGCTGGCGCGTTCCGATGTTAACCGCGGGAACGCCGAGGTAAGAGCATTCTCGAATCGCCATGCTGGAATTCCCGACGATGCACACGGAGCGGTTGACGAGAGAGAGAAATTGTTCCGGCGGGAGATTGCGGATAAAGTGGATGAAATCGGGGCGTTTTTGTTCCCGAAACATCCGGATTCCTTTGGACACCTTGTCAGATCCGGCGTCGACATTGGGCCAGAACCAGAAGGTGGGAATCCCCAAGTCGTAGACGGCGTTAAGCGTCTCGCCGATTTGGTCAAACGCGTCTTCATATTCGTTCGTCACCGGATGCTGCATGACGACGAGGTAGGGGTTTTTTATATCAAAGGAACCGCCCACGCCCAATTTAAAGGGATCGAACTGAATTCCTTTCGAGTCCGCTTTGACGGTCAGGTACGCCAAATCAACGGAGGGACACCCCGTCACATAAACCGTTTTGGGGTCTTCCCCCATTCGAATGATGTTTTGGCCGGCCTTCTTCGTGGAAGCGAAATGGTAATCGGCCAGCTTTGTCACGGCGTGACGGACTTTTTCATCAATCGATCCGGTGATTTCCCCTCCCTGAACGTGGGCCACCGTCGTATTGAGATAAGATCCGGCGATCGCCGTGGCGATGGTTTCATGGCGGTCTCCCACCGTAAGTATGATATGGGGTTTTAAATTGTCGATGGAGGTGGCCAATTCCATGATCCCCAACCCGGTGGTTTTGGCCATGGTGGTCAGGTTTTCTCCTTCCAGCACCATGTAAATCCGCGCGGCGATATTAAACCCGTCTTGTTCCATCACGCTGGCCGCCGAACCGTAACGCTCCAAGAGAGC
>PLLH01000006.1 GCA_003140895.1 Elusimicrobiota bacterium | reverse complement strand
CGAAACGGCGATATCGCCTCGAAACAGTTTGGGGACGCCGAAGACATCACAGCGCTCTTGGGGAAAGAAGATCTGGGAATTAAAGTTGATGTGTCCGCTCCCGATGCTGAGTCGTCCAAAAGCCGCTTCTCCATCGGAAACGCCCTAAAAAATGTTTGGTACATGGTGACGGGGAAATGGGCCGATGTGAAAGCCATGCGCCAAAGTCTCACCTCTCTCCGAGACACCGCGCCCGACAAATTCCTCCTCGCCGCCGGCTTTTCTGATCCGGGGTTTATGGGGGTAAGTGATCTTCGGAGTGCTATTTCTAGAACCAATAAGAGCGATCTCAGTAAGGCTGAGGTAGCAGAACGAGCAAAGACACTCAATCAGGTGGCTCCAGAACCCACATTTTTCGGGCGTGCCGCAAAAGTGATAGTGGCCCCATTCAAAGGTATTGTGGAAGTTGTTAAAACGGCGTTGAGTGTTGTTTTCGGCGGGCGAATCAAGGAAGAGCCAATTAAAGGATATGACCCTGTTATAAATGACGGCGATTTAAAAGTATTAAAAGATGGGGCGCCAAAGGACATGGAATTTTTTGAATCGAAAAAAAGGCCGCTCTCTAGCGGCTCACCTTCCGCTGTGTTCGATCTGCGCCACAGTTATAGGACGCCACCACTGTTAAATGTGTTACCTCATTTTTCTCTGGTTAAACTGGCGCCTGGAGAAAAGGCTGATCATGTCGGAGTCTATTTCAATAATCCTCCATCAGAATTTATTGAAGGCTTGAAAACGTCGAGATCCATTGATCTTTTTATACATGGTTATAACGAAAGCTCAAACAAATCATTGAAAATGAGGGATAATTTTTCATCGCTCATGAAACAGCAAAATTATTTCAATATTAATGCTCTGATTTCATGGTCGGGGGATGTTGGAAATACTTTCTTCTCTAAGAGCTTATATTTCAATCGGGCTGTAGGGTCAGCAGACCTTTCTTGGCAAGGAGTGGGGCAGGCAGAACAATTAATTAAGAGCTACAATCCAGACATAAAAGTGAACGTGGTCGCGTTTAGCCTTGGCGCACGAGTGTTATTAAATGCTGCGGATCATGGCGAAAAATTTGGAACTGTAATTCTGCTCGTACCGGCGGTGGATAATGAGGTTTTTTCAACAGGCGGTAAATTCAGCAAAGCTATTCAGAACATTGATCAATTGGTCGTTGTTTTTTCAAGAAATCAAGGATTTGTTTTTGGGGCCTACAAAGCAACGCAGTTCGATCGTGCGGCAGGTGCAGCGGGGCCTTCTGGTTTCGTTAATCATCCGAATTTTACTGCTATCGATGCAACTAAGGGTAGTTTAAATAAGTGGGGTATGGAAGTGAACAGTCACGGTGATATCTATGAGCCCGAAACAATCAAGATGCTAATAGATTTTCTGAATCCAAAACACTGAGAGGTTAATTATGAAACGGTTGTGGAACGTACTGCTATGTTTTTTTCTTCTTTTTTCCTCTGGTTGTTATGAGGAAAAAGTGAAGGTGGCAACATCGAAACTTAAAATTGGCATGACCAAGATTGAGCTGGATCATCTTTTTAAGGACTTGAAATTTCTTNNCTAACCGAGTCTCAGACAAGAGCCATTTTATGGAATGATCGACACTACGACTATTTAAATCCTCAAGACCTTATCACAGATCAAATGGTCTTTAATGGTGATGTTAAAGTTTATTCGTACCTAGTACATAAGGAGTCAAGTTGGCCAAATGGATGGAACACTCATTATGTTGTTATCTTTTACAACTATAAAAAAGACAAAATAATCGGTTGGGCAAAAATGTCTACTATGATCGAGCCAAGGTTGTGGAATGATCAATTCTGAAAAATTCAAAAAACTGCACAAAATGCTCGAGGGGTATTAAACTCTGAATCCCAATCGGACCCTCCTTTCTCTTTTTTCAGTCCTTTCATCAGCTCTACCAGTTTTTGGTATTGGTTCCAGCGGATTCTCCACTCAGTTTGTTGGAGCCAAGGCGGCCGGGCAGGGATATGCTTTTGTAGCTCAGGCTGATGATCCATCCGCTATTTATTACAACCCCGCGGGGATGACCCAGCTTGGGGGCACGCAGATATCTCTTGGCTCCACGCTTCTCCTCCCCGATATCGAAAGATCGGGCACGGGCGTCCCTAAAGATCAAATGAAACGCCAGCTCTCTCTTATTCCTAATTTTTATCTAACGGGTTCTCTTCCTGTTCATATCCCGACAACAGATGATAAGGTCGCGGTCGGCTTGGGAATTACAAGCCCGTTTGGGTTGACCACGGAATGGGCGCCGACCAGTTCGGTTCGTTACGTTACCACGGTTTCAAAATTTGAAGCCGTTAACGTGAACCCGTCCTTGGCGGCAAAACTCCTGCCGTCCCTTTCCTTGGGGATCGGCGTTGATTACACAAACCTTTATAACGTTGAATCGCAGAGTGAAGTGAATCAAGCGCTTGCCAACGGGGATAATTCTCCAGACGGAAAATCCAAGATGACCGGCGACGGAGACGGGTGGGGATATAATTTGGGTCTCTTATACAAACCGTGGGAAAAACATTCCTTTGGGGCCGCGTACCGAAGCCAAGTCCATATCGGGATTGACGGGACAACAAAATTGTCAAACTTGAGCCCCAGTACTCAAGCTAATTATAATTTTCCGGAGTCCAGTTATTCTGCCGACGCTCATACAAGCGTTGTTCTCCCGGCTAGTTTCCTTCTTGGTTATGCCTTTCATCCGGATAGCCGGTGGACGTTCCTGGCCGATTATGAATGGACTCAGTGGAGCGTCTACAAAAATCAGGATGTGACTCTGAGTGAGACGGATCCAAATCGGTTGACGCTTTTGACGGGGAATCCCGCTGTCAACACGGTCCGAACATCTAAAAACTGGAAAGACGCGTCGACGATTGGCGTGGGGGCTAATTACAAAGTAAATGACAGCTTTCAATGGCGCGGCGGGTACGCCTTTTTTGAGAAGACGGCGCCCAATAACACGTTCGGCCCGGATGTTCCGGACGCGGCGATTCATCTGTTGACGGCGGGTTTGACCCAGTCCTGGTCGTCTCTTGTTTTTGATTTCGCGGTGAACGGATGGTTTTATGCGAATCGACGTGTCGATAATACGGTTGGGAATGCGTCGGGCGCATCGGTCAATGGAACCTACAAGACCTTTGTGCCTGCCGTTGCATTTAATTTGACCTATAGAGCACGGTAGAAAAGGATGCCTTTCCGAATCACCACCGCCGTTATCGCCGGATTATTGTCCACTATTTTCGGCGCATGGGTTCTGATCAAAAACCCTCGAGGGAAATCCAATCAAAGCTTCGCCTTATTCAATTTAGCTTTGGCGGCGTGGAATTCCGAAGAGCTTATTGCCTACGTCGATAATCATTTTCTGGCGCTTGTCCTTTGTCGTTTATGTTATGTCGTCGGGAGCTTTATCGGATTTTTTACTCTGAAATTCATCTTTTCGATCATTAACAAAGAAATTTCAAAACCATATTTTATTATTAAATGGTTGAGCGTTGTTTTTGCCTTCCTATCCATGACGGCTTGGGTTATTAAGGATGTCCATTATGACGTTAGCCCATCCATGTCAAATGGGGAATTGACCGGCATTCTATATTTCCCTTATGTTCTCTTCCTTGCCGTTGTACTCGCTATCGATTTGTATTACCTGATTGTCGGGCTCCGGTCTTCATCAGGGCATATGAGAAATCAATTGCGCTACATCGCGCTTGCCGTCGGTTTGGGCATCGTGGCTGTCGTTATTTTTATATTGAACCAGGTGAACAGGAACATTCCGCCTCTTCATTTCATCGTTCAGCTGGGGATCATCCCCCTCTTTTCTTACGCCATTATTAAGCACCGGCTCATGGATATCGGGGTTTTCGTACGCCGATTCGTGCTCCTAATTTCGGTTTATATTTTATTGATTCTGGTTTGTGTTCCTGTGCTTGTCGGCCTCCATTCGCATTACTTCAGCGCTTATCCGCAATTCACGCGCCCTTTAATTCAGGAAGTGTCTTTGTTGGCGGTCATCCTTTCAATTGGGCCGTTTCTTTACGCCTATTTGGTTCGTCGGGGGTCCTATTTTCACGAGCATGAAATGGCGGGGCTCACGCATGAGCTGAAAAGCCCGTTGGCCAATATTCAAAGCGCGATGGATTTCCTCCAGGACATTAAAGAAGGAGACCGGTTTCGAACGGCGCACGCCGATTACATGGACATGATCAACCGGAATACCACGCGCCTGGAGAGGGCGGTGAATGAACTGATCAAGGTTTTTCGCCTTCCCGCGGGATCAGAACCGTTCAAGTTTGAAGTCGTGGATCTTAGGAAAATTCTCTCGGGTGCGGTGTCCGCTAATGAAGAACGGGCCAAGGAGAAGGGGTTGGAGATTCACTTGAGTGTGCCGGATCATGAGATTCCAATAAAGATCGATTCGGAGAAGATCCAACAAGCCGTTTCCAATCTTCTGTCGAACGCCATTAAATACACCTCTTCAGGTTCCATCACGCTCAAAGTTGAGGAGAGAAACGATTTTGTTGAAGTTTCCGTCATAGATACGGGAGCAGGCATTCTGTCGGACGAATTGCCGCTTGTGTTTGACCGGTTCTTCCAAGGGAAAGCCGGGAAAGGGGCCAAAGGGTCTGGCATTGGGCTCACCATAGCGAAAACCTGGGTGGAAGCGCACGGCGGCGAGATTCACGCCGAATCCGCCGGCCCGGGCAAGGGCAGCCGCTTCTGGTTCACGCTCCCGAAAAGCTAATAAAATTTATGCTCTATAGAATTTCCCTTCATTTTCTCGCCGCTCTCTGGAATCTGATTCTTCTTTGTTGGGCTCAATCACTTCGGAAATCTATCCGTTATTATCATGGCGTCGCACTTGTCTGCTTGTTCTCTATCCTCTACTCCTTATCCTGGGTGTTTGCGCTGATCTTTCCGTCGGATTTCGTTATGCGCTTCACTTGGATCGGTGTTCTCTTGCCGGTGTCTTTCCTCGTGTTTCTTTTGGAGCAATTTGGAAAACTTCGAGGGAAATGGATAAGCGCTGGGATTTGGATTTTCGGTGGCGCCGTGACGTTGGGTGGGTTTTCTCCCTGGTGTATGAAGAAAGTGATGGGGTTGAGCCCAACGGTGATCGTGATGTATGGGCCGTTGGAGCCTTATTTAAGAATGGGGATCGCCACCATACTGATCTCTGTCCTTTGGACGTTGTTGGCGTTTTTCTTCTCGGCGACACAGGAGGAAAAGCGACGGTATGCTTTATTGCTGTTCGGGGGTTTCATTTACAGTTTGAGCGGTCTTTTTACGGCGGCGCTGCTTCCCCTGTTTGGACAGTATTTCTATTTGGAGTCGGCGTCTTACTGTTCCGTTATCTGGACGACGCTGGCAGTGTGGCATGTGTATCGTGAACAGGAAGATCGGAACCGTGTGTTGACGGAGCTGGACGCCATGAAAAAAGAGTTCATCAGCCACGTGACCCACGAGTTTCGGACGCCGCTCTGCGCTATTTCCAGCGCCTTGGACATTGTCGGGGATATTCGAACCGAGGAGCCGGAGAAATTAAGGGACTACAAGAACATGATCGAAGGGAATGTCGAACGGTTAACCCGGTTCGTTGACGAGCTTCTGGATCTGGCGGCCATTCAACATTTGAAAGTGAAACTCAGTAAGCGAGATGTCGACCTGGCGGATCTCGCGACGCGGTGTATTGATTTGCTTCGTCCCATGGCGGATCAACAGAAAACAGCTTTGAACGTGACCGGCGGGCCGGTGATGGTTCCTTGCGATGAAGGGAAAATCCAACAGGTGATTACAAATCTCGTCTCCAATGCTATTAAGTTCACTTCCGGCGGGCATGTGGAGGTCACGATCCAGCAGAGTGCCGAGAGCATCACCGTTTCAGTGAACGATGACGGAGCTGGTATCGCCTCGGAACATGTGGCTCAGGTCTTCTCCAGCTTTTTTCACGTCCAACAGAAAAACAGCAGTTTCAAAGGGACGGGGCTCGGTCTCGCCATCGCCAAAGGGTGGGTGGAAGCGCACGGCGGCGAGATCCACGCGGAATCCGATGGCCCTGGAAAAGGCAGCCGGTTCTGGTTTACGTTGCCGAGAAGCTAAAAACGCCTCTAGAAATAAAATCAAATATTTGCCCTAAAGTACTATTCCCAACGGCGGGGTGAGGGAAGTACAATTCACGAATGATTCGGCAACTCAGCTGCTTCGGGATTTCTTGTTGGC
>PLLH01000072.1 GCA_003140895.1 Elusimicrobiota bacterium | reverse complement strand
GGATCGCATCTTGTTGAGACGTTGGTTCGGCGGAAGGAAAAAGTCCGCGTGTTGGACAATCTGTCCACGGGGTCTCTTCGCAATTTAAGCCACATCCGCGGAAAGTTTGATTATCAGCAGGGAGATATCCGGGATCAACACGACGTTCGCCAAGCGCTTAAAGGGGTCACCTACGTGCTTCACGAGGCCGCGTTGCGATCCGTTGCCCGCTCGGTTGAAGATCCGGTGACGTCGAACGATGTGAACGTCAATGGAACCGTGACGCTTCTGTGGGAATCGCTCCGGGCCCGGGTTAAACGCGTGGTCTACGCGTCGTCTTCTTCCGTTTATGGCGAATCAAAAAAATTCCCTCAATCCACTCTTCAGCCTGCGCACCCTGTTTCGCCTTACGCGGTGTCCAAATATGCCGCCGAACAATATTGCCGAGTGTTTTCCGAAACGTTGGGACTTTCAACGGTCTCGCTTCGCTATTTCAACGTCTTTGGTCCCCGGCAGGATCCCTTGTCAAAATACGCCGTTGTTATTCCCATATTTATGCACGCGGCTTATTGGAAGAAAGCGCTTCCCTTGGACGGCGACGGCCGCCAATCCAGAGATTTCGCTTATATTGAAAATGTGGTGTGGGCCACGCTCGCGGCCGCGACGCGCCCCGGCGTCTCGGGCGACGTGTTTAACGTGGCCTGCGGCCAAACGCACTCTCTCAACGATTACATTCGGATTTTAGAGAAACTGGCCGGGCGGAAGATGAAAATCGTCCATCGCAAGGTTCGGGTGGGGGATGTCAAGAAAACATGGGCGGACATATCGAAAACGAAAAAGATGTTGGGGTACCGCCCTTTATTTGATTTTGAAGGCGGAATTCGGAAAACATGGGATTATTTTTCACACTCTCAGAAAGGGATGGGTTCATAACGTTATTATGAAACATGTATGCATGATCGGGACGGGATATGTGGGGCTTGTGACGGGAACGTGCTTCGCGGAAATTGGGCACAGCGTCATCTGCGTCGATAAAGATCAATCCAAAATTGACACGCTGAACGCGGGCGGGGTTCCGATATACGAACCCGGGCTGGATGTGGTTCTGCGTAAAAACAGGAAGGCCAAACGGATCCGGTTTACGACGGACATCGAAGAAGGCGTTAAAAATTCCGACATCGTTTTTATCGCCGTGAACACGCCTCCGCTCCCGGACGGCGGAGCCGATTTGAGTTTCGTCGAAGCCTGCACGCGCGAAGTGGCCCGGTATGCCAATAAATACACGCTTCTCGTTGAGAAGTCGACGGTGCCGGTCCAGACGGGAGAACGGGTTAAGAAAACGCTGTCGGTGATTCAAAAGTCGTGGGATTTGATTGAGGTGGCCTCCAATCCGGAATTTTTGCGGGAAGGATCGGACCTTCAGGATTTTTTGAAGCCGGACCGGATTGTGATCGGCGTTCAATCCAAACGAGCGGAGAAACTTCTTCGGGAGCTGTATTCGAAAATCAAAGCGCCTATTGTCGTGACAGACATCAAAAGCGCCGAATTGATTAAGCATGCCTCCAACTCCTTCTTGGCGATGAAAATCTCCTACATCAATGCGATCGCTCAACTCTGCGAGCGGGTGGGAGCCGATGTCGTGAAGGTGGCGGAAGGCATGGGGCTGGACGCGCGCATTGGCCGTTCCTTCTTAAGCGCCGGGATCGGCTACGGCGGGTCGTGTTTCCCGAAAGACGTGTCCGCTTTTATCAAGATTGCGGAGAAGAACGGATACGATTTTAAACTGCTCAAGAACACGGAAGAAATCAATAACGTCCAGCGGCACATCATCATCAAAAAGCTGGAAGACGCTTTGTGGACGTTCAAAGATAAAACAGTGGGACTGCTGGGGCTGTCGTTTAAACCCAACACCGACGATCTTCGTAACGCGCCGGCGAAAGATATCATCGACGCGCTGCTCGCCGGCGGGACCAAAGTGAAAGCCTATGACCCCGTCTCGATGGAACGAATGAAGACGATGTACCCTCAGGTGGAATATTGTTCGTCTCCCTATGAGGTTGCCAAGGGAGCGGATGGGCTTTTGATTGTGACGGAATGGGACGAGTTCCGCAAACTCAATCTCAAGAAAATAAAGTCCGCTATGAACACCAATATCATTATTGACGGACGGAATCTCTTTGATCCGAAGAAGATGATCGACATGGGATTTCATTATCAGTGCGTGGGCCGGGCTGCGTCCCCCACCGAGCAAGAGGGAAGTCCGACTCCGGTTGTATCGCGGGTCTGATTTTTTCCGATTTGCCTGATCAGCCGTCTTTCCTCCAACAGTTAAGCGTCATCATCCCCTGCTGTAATGAAGAGGGGAATATCAAACGGTTTGAATCCGAGGTGTTCCCTGTTTTGTCTTCATTTCCCTTTTCGTGTGAACTACTTCTGATCGACGATGGTTCTACCGATGCGACCGCTTCGCTTCTCGCTGATTTGGCCGCTCGGCATCCCTCCGTTACCCTGGTCCGTCATCTCATGAATCAGGGGTTGGGCGCCTCGCTTCGTTCCGGGTTTGAACACGCCAAAGGCGATGCGGCGCTCACCTTGGACGCCGATTTGACCTTCCATCCTCGTCAGGCAGAACTATTGATTAACGCCTTTGACCCGTCCGTCGACGCTGTGTTGGGGTCGCCTCTCAAAGGGAAAATGGAAGGGGTCTCGGCCTTCCGGACCCTGTTGAGTCACGGCGTCAATTTGATCTACGGCCTTCTTTTCGGCAAATCCATCACGTCGGCCAGTTCCCTCTTCCGCCTCTACCGAATGAGCAAAATTAAACAATTGGATCTTAAAAGCGATTCTTTCGACATTAATGCCGAGATCCTTTTTAAGATTTTGCGAAGCGGGGGGCTCGTTCGCGAAGTGGGGGTGGTTTTGACGGAGCGGCAATACGGCCAGTCGAAAATCCGATTTTTTCGGGAAATTGTTAACCACCTTCGGATGTTTATGCGAATTTTGTCCTGGCGGCTTACGTCCTAAGGACTGTCTGTTAGCTGGGGATTTTGTAGATCCGGATGGTGGGGGCGTAGCTGACCCGTGTTGGCGTGAATTCTTTGATCAAGATCCCCTCTCGTTTCAACTCGTCAAAATATTTCATTAAACGGGGCGCGTTCATCGGCGTGGCTCCGGCGCTGGACCAAATCACATAGTCAATTTTCGCTTGCTTAACCTCCGAGAGCCCCTTTTCCACCTCTAAATCTTCATACCCTTGCTGCGACCATTGACGATGCCGGATCATGGAAATGAGTTCCATGTCCGTTCTGGAAATTCGAAACAATTCGTATCCACCGCCCGGATGGGAATCGAGCAAGAGGCGGAAATAGCGGCCTCGCGGGTGATGATTGGCTTCGGCCCGCTCGTACAGCCGGAGCGCTTGGCTTTTCGCCATGACGAGCGGCGGTTCCGTGTGGACCTGGTCCACCAGGAGACGGCTTCCGGTGGGGATATTGGCTTCAATCCACGCTTTGGCTTCCAGGCGGGTGTCCGGAGCCAGAAAGAGGGTTCCGATTCGGATACATTCCCGAAGAGGAAAGAAAAAGAGGCTGGCGGCGATGATCGTTTTGACCCATTTGGAGGCGGTGCCTCGACGAATGGTGGCCCAGGTTCCCGCGGAGAGGAGAGCCACAAACGGAGAGACACAAAAAAGATAGTTGATGACGACCGACATCCGGTTCTGCCGGAATAAAGCGAGGCCGCACCAGATGAGAGCTCCCGACACAAAAAGGGCGGTTTGAGGCGACATGAAAAATAGCCCAATCAGGCCGGCGCCCAATAAGAGATATCCCAGTGGAACCGGCCCCAAAATTTCCGCGTAACGGCTGATGATGCCAAATCCCATATGAGCCGAATTGGGCGCCCAATTCCCGCCGCCATAGGCCTGAATATCGCTCCAATCTTTAAGAAAGGTCTGGTGGTCCAATAAAATAAACGGAGATCCGATAAAAAAAGCGGCGATCAAAAGAAGATGCCCCCACAGCATGTCTTTTGAGAAGAAGATGTCTCTCGATGGTCTTTTTTGAGAAAGAGTCCTTAATAGATGCGCCCAGAAGAGAAGCGGAACGAGCAGGATCGCCGTGTATTGCGTCGACAAGGCGAAGCCCAAAAGAACCCCAGTCCAAAGGGCTTCTTTTCGCCGGCCGTCTTTAAAATAGCCGGAGGCCGTATAGAGGGCGGCTGAGGCAAAAAAGATCATCAGCATGTCCGGTTTGGCCAGATGGCTGAAGTAGACGAGGGGAGGAGACACCGCCAGGGCCAACGCGGCAAAAAAGCCGATGGATTCGTCCATGAGTTTTTTCCCGGCCAGGAACACGAAGAAAAGCGACGCCGCTCCCAGAGAGGCGGCCAGACCCCGAGCCAGTAAATAAAAGAGAGTGGGGTTCCAAATGTACAAGTGGGAGAAATCGGTCACCGAATGCAGAAAGCCAAAACCAGACCAGAAAACAAACGCCACCCCATACAACGCCGAGAGAACATACATCCAAAGCGTCGGATATTTAAAAACATGCGGGTTGAGATCTCCTGATCCGAAATAAACGGCCAGGTTGATGTGGTGCGGCTCATCCGGATGGAAGGTTCCCGGTAGCCCATACGTGATCCCCATGAGACGAAGAACGAGAGCCAATAAAAGAACGAGCGGGAATAGAACGCGTGAGGGCTTGAGTTTCCACGTCAGACGGATCATCCATTGAGCCACTTTCATCCCATCGACGAAGTATTTGACCTTCGTGAGGCCTTTTCGAGGGTAGTAGCCAATGGGAATGTAAATAAGAGAACGCCCCGTGAGAAGCGTTAAGAGGGTGAGGGTTGTCGTAAAAGAGAAGCCGGAGGGGAAATAAGTTTTGTGGTTTTTCCAAAGGTCTTTTTTGAAAATTCTCATGCCGGAATTAAGATCAACGATCCGATGCCCCGTCAAAATCCACGCCAGGAGATGGAGAAACCGCCGCGCGAAGGATTTGGGAAGTACCGCCGTTGGAAGAAGAATTTTCTTTCTCCATCCGATCACCATGTCGTGTTGTCCCATGGCGGATCTAAGCGCGGGCAAGGAGCTCACGGGGTAGGTGCCGTCGGCGTCTAAAATGGCGATGGAATCATATCGCGCCTGATGGATGCCGTCGGCCAGTGATTTCCCATACCCCATGCGCTTTTCGTGCTTCAGGGTATGCACGTTGGGGAGGGAGGGGACCAGGCGGCCGGTGTCGTCCGTTGATCCGTCGTCGACGACAATCACCTCAAACGGTTCGGTTCCCTCTTGAAGCGTTTGAACGACGGAGTCGACGACCCCGGCGATCGCTTCTTGCTCGTTCAGCGCCGGGATGACGACGCTCAGTCCTTTCTCGCTATTCTGGCTCATGACAGGAAGAGCGTATTAAATTACAATGCAACCATCAATTTGAGGAGCCACTATCGATTATGTCTGAGACCGGCGTCTTTTACCTGGTGTATTACGGATTCGAGAAAACCGTCATCGAATCCCAAGTTCTCGTTCCGTTGTCAAAGCTGAAAGAGGACGGTCTGTCGCCGACGATTGTTTTCATGGAGGATGTGTCCTCCTTTTTTAAGAGCGGACGGTTGCGCCAGATCGCTTCGTTGTCTTCGGGGTTTCGAATCCGTATCCTGCCTCGCGTCCCGCGAAATTTTTTGTGGTTGAACTCATTCCTTCTTTTTTTGGTGGTCCTTCCCTCACTTCTGTCTAAAAGCGTCGTGGTGATTCACGCTCGCGGTCTTCAGGGGGCGCATGTCGTTCTGCCGATGAAAGAGTTTTTTAGAAAGGTGAGACTGATTTGCGATGTTCGCGGCATTGAAGCCGCGGAATACGAATACAACGTGCTTCGAACCAAAAATCGTCTCCCAAATTTCTTCGAACGATTCTGGGTCAGGCGGCTCTCCTCAATGGCCCGGCAATCCATCATCGGATCCGACGCGGTCTTCGCGGTTTCCAAAGCCATGAAGAGCGCTTTTTCTTCCGAGGTCCTTCGCCTTGAGAAAAAGCCGTGGGAGTACGTTCCTTGCGCGGTGGATGTGAACCGTTTCTCGGCGGCGCTGAAAGATCGGGACGCCAAACGCCGTGAAATGGGAATTCAGGATCGGGTTGTCGTTGTTTATTCAGGAGGGTTGGCCGCTTGGCAGGAAACGGCTTCCCTGGCGAGAATTTTGTCTGTGATGAAACGCCTGGAGCCCCGGCTTTTTTTCTTGGGTCTTTCGCCGGACGCGGAGGGACTGAAAAAGGTTTTGACCGCGTCTCATCTGTCCGCTGAGGATTTTAAGGTTATTTCTCTCCCGTTTAATCAGATTCAGAATGCCCTTGTCTGCGGAGATCTGGGGCTTCTCATTCGAACGCCTCACGCTCTGAACCGCGTGGCCTGCCCCACCAAATTCGCTGAATATCTGGCGGCGGGGCTTCATGTGGTGACAACCCCGGCCATCGATGATGTGGTGGACCTCATTAAGAAAAATCCAATTGGCACCCTTCTCGAAAACATCGATAATGAGACGGTGTTGGCCAGTGAATTAAATTGCTCTCTCACGATGGCCAAAGACGTGACCCGGCGGCTGGCCGCGACGACGGATGCGGCGCGCCGCTATTTTGATTGGTCGCATTATCTTCCCGTGTTTAAAAAGTGGTACGACTAACCACTGATTCTCTCGAACGAAGGAAACGTTTTTCATGACAACGAAACCCAAAGTGGCCATCGTCATGCCGGCCTATAACGCCGAAAAGACGCTGGAGCGGACGCTGAACGACATCCCGAAAGGGTCCTACGATGATTTGATTCTGGTGGACGATTTTTCCAACGATCAGACGTTTGAGCTCGCCAAAAAGCTCGGAATCCACAGCGTGAGGCACGATCGGAACAAAGGCTACGGCGGGAATCAGAAGACCTGCTACAAAACGGCGCTCGAGCGAGGGGCCGATATCGTCGTCATGCTCCATCCGGATTATCAATACGACGCGAAACTGGTTCCTTATATGACCGGCCTCATTCGGGATAATGTGTGCGATGTTATTTTGGGCAGTCGTATTCGAACGCGGCATGAAGCGCTTGAGGGGGGGATGCCGCTTTATAAGTATGTGATGAACCGGTTGCTGACGCTCACGGAAAACGTCGTCTTCGGGATTGCCGTGTCGGAGACGCACACCGGCTATCGGGCCTACAGCCGGCGCGTTCTGGAGAAAATTCCCTTCGATAANNATTCCCGTTCCAACGCGGTATTTCAGCGAGGCGTCTTCTATTAATTTTAAACGGAGCGTGATCTACGGTTTTTCCACCCTGTGGACGCTGTTCCGGTTTCTTTTGCACCACTTTTCTCTCTACCCCTATCCTATTTTGGTGACGGACAAGAAAGGGGTATGAGCGCCCGCGTCCTTTACGTCATTACTGATTCAGGGGTGGGAGGGGCGGAAAAAATACTGGCTGATTTATTAAAGAACCTGAATCGAGATCGGTTTTCCCCCGTGGCGGTGGTTGTTTTAAAAGAAAAAAGAGAAAGCGCGGCCCGATGGGAGCAGAGTGGCGTCCGCGTGGTTTCGCTGGGAATGGGGAAGTGGCCGTCGGATCGGGTCTTTCACGAACTTCGAAAAATCGTCCAAGACGTTAAACCGGATCTTGTTCACGCCTTCTTATATCACTCCGTTCAGCTTGTTCGCTTTCTTCATCGAACCGAGCCGTCGTTTAAGTTGATTTCCTCGCCCCGAATTAATTACCGGTTCGCGCCAATGTGGGCCCAGTGGGGGGATCGATGGTTAAAAAAACAAGACGATTTGGCGGTGGCGGAATCAACGGCCACGGCCCAATTCCTTATTTCGACGTTGAACTATTCTCCCGATAAGGTGATGACCATTTTCAACGGCGTCGACCAACGAACGTATCGGTTCGATCTGGAGTCCCGCCGCCGGTTGCGCCGGGAATGGGGCGTTGGAGAATCCGATATGATGATCGGCGCGGTGGGACGGCTTCACGAACAAAAAGGGTTCGACGTTCTTATCGAAGCGCTCGCCAAAATGAAAAAAAACCATTTTCTCACTCGAGCGTTTATTTTCGGTGACGGGAGAGAAAAGAGAAGGCTGGAGCGGTTGATAACCAAGCGTTCGGTTCCCCTGCGGATCGTGCCCACTCGGTTGGATATGCCGGCTGTTTATTCCAGTTTTGATATTTTCGTTCAAAGTTCCCGATATGAAGGGATGCCGAACGCGCTTCTGGAGGCGATGAGCTCGGGGTGCGCGGCCGTGGCGACGGCGGTGGACGGGACCTTGGATATTCTTCGGGACGGCGAGAATGGAATTTTGGTGAAGCCCAATGATCCCGCTTCGCTTGCGAGAGCGTTGGACGCCCTCTCCTTAAACGCTCCTCTTCGGCGGATTCTCGCTTCGAACGCGCTTCAGACCATAGAACGTTTTTCGATTGAACAGATGGTTCTCTCATTCGAAGAGGCGTATCAAAAAGTCATGGGATAGCGAGGAGACGCCATGCCGGTTCCCTTGTTGGATATTTCAATTCACGATGACGTCCTGTTAACCCAAATTGAACAGGGCCTGCTGTCGGCCGTTCGCTCGTCTAATTTTATCGGCGGAGATACCATAGAGCGGTTTTTAAGGGAGTTCGCCGATTATTGCGGCGCGCAGTCCTGTATTCCCGTCGCCAATGGGACCGACGCGCTGGTGTTGGCTCTTCGAGGGTTCGGCATCGGTCCGGGCGATGAGGTGATCACGGTTCCGTACACGTTTATCGCCACGGCGGAGGCCGTGACGCTGGTCGGAGCCACCCTCCGGTTTGTTGATATTCACCCCAAATATTACACGATGGACCCCACGTTGATCGAGAAGGCCCTCACCCCCAAAACGAAAGCCATCATCCCCGTTCATCTCTACGGTCAACCCGCGCAGATGGATCCCATTATGGACGTGGCCCGGCGGCACAACGTGCGCGTCATTGAAGACGCGGCCCAGGCTCACGGAGCGGAATACAACGGGAGACGGGTCGGAAGCTTGGGAGACGCCGCCTGTTTCAGTTTCTATCCGACGAAGAATTTGGGGGGATTCGGAGACGGAGGCGCGGTCGTGTCCAATTCAGCCGAGCTCATTCGCCGGATCGCCCAATTGGCCAATCATGGAAGGGCCAAACAATATTTTCACGATGTGGAGGGGACCAACAGCCGTTTGGATGTGATTCAGGCCGTGGCGCTTCTCGCGAAATTAAAACGGATTGATGCGTGGAACCAGCGGCGGCGAGACATCGCCCTCCGCTACACCCAGGTGTTGAGGCAGAGCGCGTTCATCTCTCCACCGGAAGTCGCCTCCACGTCGCAGCACGTGTTTCATCTGTATTGCGTGGAAACACCCCATCGGGATTCGTTGATCCAATTCCTTAACGATCACGGCATCGGGAACGGCGTTTATTATCCGCTTCCGCTTCACCTTCAGCCGGCGTATGTCCGGTACCGCCATAAGCGCGGGGATTTTCCGATGTCGGAGCGGGCGGCGGAGCGGATCTTGGCGCTTCCAATGTATCCCGATCTCACCGACGAACAGGTTGATGAGGTGTGCCGCCGCTTGGCTCAATTTTCTCCCAAAGTGATCAAATTACGGCCATGAACACGGAGCGCGTGGGAAAACGGGGATTGATTGTTGTGTTGGCGGGCGTGGCCCTTTTTCGTTTTTTCGTTCTTTTTTCAACGCATCAGCAGGATAACACCGCCATGGCTTTGAAGTTGGGGGAAACGGCCCGCAATGTGATGAATGGCCATGGGTTCGCCTGGGATCCCCTTTATCTGCAGATGCTCAATGAGGAATCGCTCAAGCAGGATCCTCTTCGCCCGCAATGGGAGGTTTTTGAGAAGACGCCTCCTCCCATGTTTGATGCCAGCCGTCTTCAATCGTTCCGGGGACGCCCGCCGGGCTACAGCGTCATCTTGTCGGTACTTTGGACTCTCACAGGTCATCTGAAATTTATCTACGCCCAAATTCTCTTCTGTTTGTTGGATCTTGTGACGGTGTTTCTCCTCTGGTGGCTGGCGAACGCTCTCTTCGGATCCCGTCCGGCCCTCGGTGCGGCGTTCCTATACGGGTTTCATATCTCATTCGCTCTTCTTTCGATTAACCCCTCACATGACGCCATGAGTTCATTCCCCCTGATCGCAGGAGCGTGTCTTCTGTATTGGGCCATAAAAAAATCATGGTGGTTTTTTATTCCCGCGGGGATTCTTTTTGGGGCCGCCAGTTTGATTCGTCAGGAACCGATGTTTATTCCGATTGTGTTCGCCGGCGCGCTTTTCCTCGCCGGGATGAAAAAACGGGCGTTTCAAGCCTTGCTCCTTATGCAGGGGTTGGTGATTCTCATGAATGTTCCGTGGAATCTCCGCGCGAAACAACAATTCGGAGAGTCTTCTCCCTTCACTCATTCCTTCTCGGCCTTGCTTTTGGAGGGAATTGGGGAAACTCCGAATCCCTGGGGCATTCAAGCGTCCGATGTGTGGCTTCGTGGTTTTGTCAAAGGAAAAGGCGTCGATACGCCGTTTCATTCGAAGGACTTCAACCGGGTGTGCATGGAGGAATTTTCACGGATCGTTCGGGAAAATCCGGCGTGGGTGGCCGGATCGGTCGTGAAACGGGCGGTTCGCTGTTTGATGCCGACCGTTATGCCCATCGAGAGCTCGTTTTATTTCTATTCGACGGTTTTAAAAAAAGAAGGCGGGTTTGGCGGCTATGTTCGTGAGCATCCCCTTCATATGGGCGTGACGGCGGGGCTCAAGGGGCTGTGGCTCCTCTTGTGGTTCGGATCGATTTGGACGGTTGTGGTTGTCGTGAGATCCGGCGATCAGGAACGAAAAGCCTTGGTCCTGGCCTTGGGGGGAATCAGCGTTTATTATTTTCTGACCCACATTCCCATGCACTGCGAGTACCGCTATTTACTTCCGGGATATGCCCCTCTTGTGTTATGTGGGGTGAATGGGTGGTTTCAAATGCTCGGCAAGAAGAAGGGTTAGATTCGTTTAATGTTTTGATATCGACCCATAGTTGGATAGAATCGATTCGGAATAACGGAAAGGATGAATTCAATGAAACGAAAAATTGCAGTGGTCGTCACCAGTCGGGCCAGCTACGCGCGGATTAAGACCGCGCTCACGGCCATTCGGGATCATGCGCAGCTTGAGTTGCAGCTCATTGTGGGGGCCTCGGCTCTCTTGGAGCGTTACGGTTC
>PLLH01000070.1 GCA_003140895.1 Elusimicrobiota bacterium | reverse complement strand
CAAGATGATCGTCTTTGCCTAGGAGATTTAATACGGCGTTCGTCGCCGCCACACCGGAAGAAAACGCGAGACCGTGCGCCCCGCCTTCCAAAGAAGCGAGAGCCGTCTCCAACGCTGTTCGGGTGGGGTTCCCCGTCCGGGAATATTCATACCCTTTGTGTTTCCCAATGCCTTCCTGCTGATATGTTGACGTTTGATATATCGGGACGATCACCGCCCCCGTTCTCGGATCAGGCTCCTGACCTTCATGGATGGCTCTCGTTTCAAGCTTCATTAGAAAGGTTCTCCTTTTGTTTAACTCGATAATTGATCACGTCCATTTTCGTGATGACCCCAACCGGAACTCCTTGATGGGTAATCACAATCCCGGGCACGCCGGATAAGAACAACCGGTGCGCTTCAGACAGATCTTTCCCGTCATCAAGGATGGGAAGGGGTTTGCCCATCACGTCTGCCACTCTCTTTGAAGCCACGTCAACTTCCTCTCGGAACACGGGCATCAAGGACGACTCGCTTAAACTCCCGACGATTTTATCGTCATCTACGACTGGCAGTTGAGAAATGCCGTGATGGTGCATGATATTAATAGCGTCGGTCAACCGTTCGTTTGAATGAATAGAGATAATAAGAGGAAAGCCCAGTTTGTTAACGAGGAGATCCCCCACTTTGGCCGCTTTCGGCTTCTCACCCATCCAAAGCCCATTGTCCTGTATCCAAGAGTCCGAATAAACTTTTGATAAGTAATTGCGCCCGGTATCGGGGAGCAGAACCACAATGACTTTCGGGCGATCCAACCGCTGGGCATATTTCAATGCCGCGGCCAACGCCGTACCCGACGACCCGCCGACAAGCAGTCCCTCTTCTTTGGCCAGACGTCTGGCCATGTTGAACGACTCTTTATCGCTGACGCGAACCATCTCGTCCACCACTTGCCGGTTGAACGTTTTGGGAATGAAGTCCTCACCGATGCCTTCCACTTTCCAAGACTTGGGCGCGTCTCCCGATAGAATTGATCCTTCGGGGTCGGCGCCGACGATTGTAATGTCCGGGTTTTTCTCTTTTAGAAAACGGCCGATTCCCGAGATCGTTCCGCCCGTCCCCATGCCCGCGACAAAGATATCGATTTTACCTTCTGTATCCTCCCAAATTTCAGGCCCCGTTGATTGATAATGCGCCAAGGGATTATACGGGTTGGAAAACTGGCTAGGCCGAAACGCGCCGGGAATCTCTCCGGCCAACCGGTCCGCGACGCCGTTGTAGCTTTCCGGTGAATCAGGTGGAACGGATGTCGGCGTGATGACCACCTCCGCGCCGTAGGCTTTCAATAAATTAACTTTGTCCTCTGACATTTTGTCCGGCATCACAAAGATGGTTCGGTACCCTTTGATGGCGGCGGCCAGGGCCAACCCCACCCCTGTGTTTCCCGCGGTGGCTTCAATGATGGTTCCGCCGGGTTTGAGAAGCCCGGCTTTCTCGGCCGCGTCTATCATCGCAACGCCGATCCGGTCTTTGATGCTTCCGCCGGGATTCAAGAATTCTGCTTTGACGAAGAAGGTGGAATCGATTCCCTGCGTCACTTTATTGAGTTTGATGAGCGGTGTCCGCCCGATGGTTTCAAGAATTGAACTATAACGTGCCATATTATCCTCCCAAAATAAAAAACCCACGGCTCAGAATTAATCCGAGCAGCGGGTGCCTGTTTTTTGAAATAAAAAACCCATCCTTTTCGGGGATGGGCGACTTTTTGTGATACTTATGAATTTAAAAGATTATTCAAACAACAAAGCGCCCTTGCTCCCATATCGACAACAACACGGGTGCTGAAAAACTGCGAAATGTGAAAGCGCTTTATTTTTCATACAAGACAACGTTATTCAAAATGACCCCTGTCTGTCAAGATGGTGCTCAATAGTGGTCATGACCGAGGTTAATGAATTGCGCCAACGACCTCCTGAGGGGTTAGTGGAGTTCTAACTTCAGTTGTTTTTATTCGAGGTTGCTCGCCTAAGAGTTCCAGGGCTTCTCTAAGCTCCAGGTCGTGTTTATGGCTCTCGAAACGGCCCATGAATTCATAGAAACAAGGAACCACGAAGAGCGTGAGAAGCGTCGAAAGGGAAACCCCGCCGATCACCGTCACCGCCATCGGCACCATGAGTTCCGCTCCCGCTCCTCGAGCCAGGGCGATGGGAAGGGCTCCGGCGATGGTGGCGACAGACGTCATCACGATGGGCCTTAAGCGGACCGGACAGGCATCCAAGAGAGCCTCTCGTAGAGACAGTCCCTGCTTGCGGCGCTCATTGGTAAAGTCCACCAAGAGAATGGAGTTTTTCTTTACGATGCCCATGAGGAGAATAAGCCCGATCATGCTGTAAATGTTCAGGCTTTGATGGGTGAGAGCCAGGGCAAAAAAAGCGCCCGTGACACTGAACGGGAGCGCCAGAAGGATCGTGATCGGATGAATGAAGCTGTTGAATTGCGTGGCCAGAACCATATAGGCGACGAAAATACCCAGGATTAAAACAAAGATCATGCTCTGGGTGGATTCCTTGAAAAGCTGGGCGTTGCCGGATTCAAGAATGTTGTAATTATCAGGAAGGACTTGCTTGGCAATTTCGTGCACTTTCTTAAGTCCCTGATCTTGAGAAAATCCTTTGGCCGGATTGGCGAAAATAGAAATAGAGCGCTGACGGTTGTATCGAGTGATCGTGAAGAGCGCGGGTTTGGTCTCATAACTCACCACATCCGATAGCCGGACGACTTCGCCATATTTGTTCCTCACCCAGATGCGCGACAGGTCCTTGGGGGCGGTCCGGTCGGCATCGGCGAGGCGAACGCGCACATCGTAGCGTTTTCCTCGTCCGGTGTATTTCCCCCACTTGAGTCCTCCGAACATGGCGTTAATCGTGTTGCCGATGGACAAGGAGGTGACGCCTCTCTCATTGGCTTTATCACGAGATGGATGAACCTGGATTTCAGGCATGCCGGGGTTGTAATCAGTGTCCACGTCGGTCATCAGTCCCGATGCTTTCATTTTGTCCATGATTTGATGGGAATAACCGGCCAGTGTCTCCCAATCCGGTCCCTGCACCATGAACTGGATGGGATAACCGCGTTGCGCTGAGAATCCCGCTTGCGAGAAATCGAGGATCGAAACCCGCTCCAGTCCCTTCACCGCGCTAAATTGAGTGCGCACCTTGGCCATAAAATCTTGCTGTGTCATACGGTGGTGATCCGAACCTATCAACGGACGCTTGTTCATGGGCTGCATGGTAATGAATATGTTTTCCGTATTGACGCGGCCCCCTTGAAAGCCCCCAATCGCGGCGAAGTATTGATTCATTTCGGGCTGCTTCAATAGCCAGGGCTCCAATTGTGTTTTTGACAATTGATCCGTGAAATCAAGAGAAACTCCCAAGGGATTCGTAATGGTCACAAGGAACCGGCTTTGATCCTGAGATGGAATAAATTCTTTTTTAAGGGTTTTAACCAAAAACAGAGAACCCAAAAACACCAGGGCGGCCGACGTCATGACCAACGTGGGCCACTTGAGACATTTGATCAACAAGGTGCGGTACCCTCGTCTCAGGGCTTCCATGAATCTATCCATGCCTCGAGTGAGAATATTGGTGCGAGCGATTTCCAGGAATTGTGAGCAGCGCATCGGGGCGATGGTGAGCGCCTCCAGTAATGAAATGAGCACCGCCACCGAAATCGTTATTCCGAATTGGAAGAAAAATTTTCCCACGATTCCCTGCATGAAGATGACGGGCAGGAAGATGGCCAGAATGGCGATGGAGGCCGAGAGGGCCGCGGAGGTGATTTCTCTCGCTCCAACCAAAGCGGCGTGGACTTTTCTTAAGCCCTTTTCACGGTAGCGGCTGATGTTTTCCAAGACCATGATGGCGTCATCCACAATAATCCCGACCACGAGCGAAAGGCCGAGCATCGTAAAACTGTTGATGGTGAAGCCACAGAAATAGAGGGCGATAAAGGTCCCCAAAATGGAGGTCGGGATCGCCAACAGGACGTTCAAGGTGGCGCTCCAGGACCCCAAAAAGAGGAAGCAGACCAGTGACGTCAAAATCACCGATCGGATCAGATTGCTCGTCAGTTCATTAACGGATTCTTTAATGAATTCGGTTGTGTCAAAAACAGAGAGAAGTTGAATGTCCATTCCCTTGGGAAGGAGAGGTTGAATTTCTTTGATGCGGCGTTTGACGGCGTCGGCCACGGCCACGGCGTTCGTGCCTCGTTGTTTGACGATCCCCAGCCCCACCGCCGACTCGCCATTCTCACGAGAGATTCGCCGGACATCGTTCAAGCCGTCTTCCACGGTCGCGATATCCCCGAAGCGAATGGTCTTATAATTCACCGTGCCCCGTACCCGATTCGGAATGATGAGCCTCGAAAACTCCTTGGGAGAGTACGCTTCGCCGTAAACGCGGACGTTGTATTCTTTGGGACCATTGTCGATATAGCCCGATGGAACGTCAGCGTGTTCGGTGGTGATGCCATCTTGGACGTCTTCGACGGTTATTTCGCGTTTGGCCATTTTCCCGGCATCCAGCCAGACGCGAAGATTGGGATCCACGTATCCCCCCAGGAAAATGTTGCCAACTCCCGGAGTCATGGCGACCTGGTCTTTCAGGTGTTCGTTCACATAGCGGCACAGATCCACTAATGTCGACGAAGAACCAGGTTTGGTTGTGAGCGCCAGCCACATAATAGGCTGATCCTCAGGGTTCGTTTTTTGAACGATGGGAGGATCGATCTGAGAAGGAAGATTTTTCTGCGCCTGGGCAATGTGCGCCTGGACATCCTCGAGGGCCACGTCAATGTTCCGATCCAGGTTAAATTCGATGGTGATCGTGGTCTGGCCCAGGCTTGAGGTGGAATAAATATCGTGGATACCTTCGATCGTGGTGATGGCGTCTTCAATGGGGTCGGCCACCTGGGTTTCCATGATGCCAGGAGCGGCGCCTTCCCAGGTCACGGTCACCGTGACCACGGGAAAATCGACGTCCGGCAACTGGCTGATTCCCATCCGGTGAAAGCCAATCCAGCCGAAGACCATGAGGCCGATCATCAGCATCCAAGCGAAGACAGGGTTTTTAATCGAGAGGTCGGACAAGGTCATATTTAGTTGTCTCCTTCCAATTAAAACCACACCCTCTCCAAAAAGTTCGTGACTATTAAATAAAAAGGCCCACCCACTTCTGTGGGCCGGGCCTTTTTAACGTCCTTGGAATCTCGAAGCTATAATGACAGGAAGGTTATTTTTCGTTGTCCGCTTTTTCTTTCTTCTCTTTTTTTTCCATTTTGTTGTGTTGTTTCATTCGCCGAACCACCATCTTCGCCTGTTGCATTGGTGTCAGTATCGAAGAACGACTTTGCTCATACTTGTTTTCAATCTGTTTCATTGCGTCATGATTGGCGGTCACTTCGTCCAATGTTCCTTTGATGTCGGCATCGCTGGCTTTGTTTTTAATCTGATCCTTTAACTTTTCAATTAAGGCATCCGCTTTTTCTCGGAGCGGTTTCATTTCTGCTTTCTGTGATGCTTTCAATTCGTCCATTTTTTTGACTTGGTCTTCCGTGAGCCCCAACTTTCCCTTCCATTCGTGTTTTTTTCCGTTTTCGTTTGCCTCAGCCCGAAGCGTGTAAATAGCTGGGGCCAGCGCTAACGCCATTATGGCTGCCATCAGTATTCGTTTTTTCATGTGGTCTCCTTTTGTGTCGATCAGGTGCGATGCGAATCGTATTTGGCTCTGCCATTATTAGACGGTTCAACATCAATAAAAGTGTCGTTGGGAGATAAAAGGCTTCCCTCACCGCCGTGGCCCGGCCAGCAAGGTGGAAACTCTCCCCGTCTAGGTCTTAGGCAAGCGGTCCAGTAAGCGCAAGAGCCCATCTAGGATCGTCAACGGGTGAGGCGGGCAGCCCGGCACGTAGAGATCAACGGGGACCGTGGAATCCGCGCCGTGATGGATCTCCGGGCTTCCGATAAAAGGTCCCCCGCTCAAAGCGCAGGCCCCCGCCGCGATCACGAGCTTTGGCGCGGGGACCGCTTCATACGTTTTCTGAAGGGCCAAGCGCATATTCTCCGTGACGGGGCCCGTGATCAGAATTCCGTCCGCGTGTCGAGGCGAAGCGACAAATTGAATACCAAAGCGACTTAAGTCAAAGGTAACAATATTGGTCACGATGAGCTCCGCCGCGCACCCATTGCAATCGCCGGCGGCCACGTGCCGGAGCTTGAGCGAACGCCCGAAGAGTTTCCGAGCTTTCTCGTCGAGAGCCGCCGCCAATTTCATTTCAGACGATGAAATGAACAGGTCGCTCCGCTTTCGCGCCGCCATTTTGTGATTCTTGGTGGATGTGATGGCGTTGGCGGGGCAGGCATTGACGCACTCCTGGCAAAAAAGACATTTCCCAAGATCTAAAACTGGCGGCGAGCCGGGTTGTATGGCCCCCGTTGGACACGCCTGCGCGCACGATGTGCAGCCATCCGCGCATTTGGAGCCGTCAACGGTGGGCCGGCCCCGAAACCGGTCGGGGAACTCAACCGGTCCTTTGGGATAATCGATGGTGCGATATCCCTGATGAAAATGAGTTTTAAGAAGTTTCCACATACGGTCTTTCTCCCTACAAATCGTGCCCGGCGTATGACAAATTAAAACTTTTATTAATGAGAGGAAAATCGGAGATTTGTTGGATCCGAAGAGCCATGGCGAGACCCGTCCAATTATGGAATGACGGGTCTTTCACTTTGTACCGGGCAATGTGACCCTCTTTGTCGGTTATAACAACGTGCATGATCTCCCCTCTCCATCCTTCAACAAGAGAGACACCAAGGCTCTCCTTGGCGAGAGGTCCGCAAACGGAACGGACGGCTCCCGCGGGCAAACTTTGAATTTGATCGATTAAAAACTCAAACGAGTGCGCGATTTCAAACCGTCGAACCGTCGCGCGGGCGTAAACATCCCCTTCTTCTGCGGTCATCGTCGGGATATGATGAAAACGGTAAATTCCAAAGGGGTGATCTTTTCGAACGTCCTGGTCCTGACCGCAAGCCCGAGCCGCCGGGCCCACAAGCCCCAATTCTTTACACGTCTTCATGGACACAGAACCGACGCCGTCCAACCGTTCAAAGACCGACGGCGTTTCAAAAAAGAGATCCAGCACCTCGTCCAATTCCTTCTTTGTATTCTTAATCTGAACCAAAAACGATTCAGCCATGGAGGGCGGAAGATCAAATGCGACGCCCCCGGGCCTGACCAACCCACGCCCGTGTCGATTCCCGGAGAGCTCCATCAACATGTTTAAAAAATTGCCCCGTAACCGGCCACAATAGGCGGAGGTTGGCACGAAACCAATGTCCGCTCCCATCGCTCCAATATCGCCGACATGGTTCGCCAGGCGTTCCAATTCAAGCGCGACCCCCCGAAGCGCCTCGGCGCGGGGAGACACGTGAGCGCCGGAGAGGCTTTCCAGCGCCATGGCCGACGCCAAGCTGTGCCCGATAACAGTGTCTCCGGCGATGGATTCAATAATAAAGGGCAGGCGCGCCGGAGCGGCTTTTTCCAGCATTGTTTCAATCCCCCTGTGTTGATATCCCAATTGGATTTCTAAATGAAAAACTCTTTCACCATGGCATTGAAACCGGAAATGTCCGGGCTCGATGATTCCGGCGTGGACGGGCCCCACCGCCACTTCATGAACTTCCTCCCCCTCCATCTGGAAAAAAGGAGTGTCTCCCGGAATCGTTTTAGAATGAGGGCTCGATGGAAACCTCACCGGTTTAAGCCACGGGTGCCCCTTGGGCTCACATCCAAACTGCTCAAAAATTTCCCGCTCAAACAGATGGGCCTGGGGACACCTGGGCGTCAACGACGGAAAGTTTGATCCCACCTCTGTGGTTCCGATCCACAACCGGCCTTCTTTATCGTCGCTTAAAATGACGGTAAGAGTAACGTTGCCGGAAGCCGTGCGGCGGCCGAACAAATTCGACAACCGCCAGCCTTGTTGAACCTTTGCCGCGACAGAGTCCATAAACAAAGCCACATCCGTCGTCTTTGGAATTTTATCCAGCGGGGCGGCTTGTCCATTTCGAAGGGAAGAGAACCGATCTTTCACGAGTGTCCTCCCACAAGCGCCGCCGCGGACTCAATCGCGTGATTCAACCAAGACGGAATAAAGAGCCCGAGCAGGAGAACGGCGGCGGCCAGAAGACAAGGAGACAGGGTCGTCAAAAATGAGTCCTTGGGACCCGACGCCGTCTCATCCTTCGGCGGTTCGCCCAACACCATCGACAAGACGATCCGAGCCATGCCGATAAAAATGACGGCCAAAAAACCCAAATAGGCGGCCACGACGCCCCAGCGCCCATCTGCAACCCCGCCGCGCAGGATCGTAAACTCACTCATAAATAAAGCGAACGGAGGAGATCCGGTGATCGCGATAAAACCCGCCATAAACAACGCCCCTGACAGAGGCAAGCGATGAAAAACTCCCTTCACTTGGGCGACCGATTTGCTTTTGTAGTGTCTGTGAATATTCCCGGCTGAGAGAAACAAAATTCCTTTGGCCAGGCCGTTGTTCAAGAGATGCATCCATGTTCCATAGGTCGCCAGTCCTCCCATTCCAAGACCGAGGACGAGAATTCCCATGTGCTCGACGCTGGAATAAGCCAGCATGCGTTTGTAATCCGTTTGGCCGAGGATGAAGACGGCGGCGACTCCCATGGAAAGAAGTCCCATGAGGATAAGGAGCGGACGCGCGAAATCCATTTGCCCTGCCGCTTGGCAGACCTGAGTTAATCTCACCAGCGCCAGAAACCCGCAGCTGGTTAAGGCGCCGGAGAGAAGAAAACCTACCACCCCCGGCGCTTCTCCATACGCGTCCGGCTTCCATGTGTGAAGAGGCGCGAGCCCCATCTTCGTTCCATATCCGACAAGCAAAAAGATAAACGCGGCGTGCAACCAAGGAACGGACATGGACCCGGCACGAGCCATCATGGCCGGAAGAAGGAGCGCGTTTTCAATAGGGCCGTTGAACGTCTCGGCCATCGCCAGGAAAAATGTGCCCAAAAGAGCCAACGCGATTCCGACGGAACAGATAAGCAAATATTTCCAAGTCGCTTCCAGGGACCTTTGGTTATGATTGAAATAGAGAAGCGGAGCTGATGCCAGAGTGGTGGCTTCAATAGCCACCCAAAGAAGGCCGAAATGCTGACTGAACGTAACAACGGTCATCGCGGACAAAAAGAAAAGAAGGGAAACCACAAATGTCAGATTGGGACGATCCACCCGCCGGCGCAAATAGCCGACCGCGTAAAAGGAACCCGCCAGAAACAACAAGCTGATCAGACCCAACACCATTTTCCCAGCCGGATCCAACAATAAATAGGTTCCCGAACTTGGGAACGAACCCAAGAACCAAATTCGCGCGACCAGGGAAGAGTGCGCCACGGCAGCGACAACCAACACCCACGGACGCGAGACATTGGACTTGATGGCCAATGAAAGTCCCGCCAAAATTGCCGGTATGAGAATGAGAAGCCAAATCGTCATGACGTTATTCCTTTAAATTGGACAGTTTGTACGCGCTGATCGAACCGAATTCCCGGTTGATATGTTCGATGACCGTCCCCATGATGAAAACGCCGGCGAAGATATCCAAGAGAACTCCCGTTTCGATGAGGCCGGGCAAGCCTTTAACGAGGATGAGTCCAAAGGTAAAAATCCCATTTTCCAGCATGATATATCCAAGGGCTTGCGACAAAATTTTGCCTCTCGTCACGATGACCAAAAGCCCCATCATCACCGTGGCGAGTGCCACGGGAACGACAATCGACGCCGCCGTTCCCGGCGGTAACGGCAGTTTGGCCGCGATAGCAAACCCAAGACCGATGAGCCCGGCTCCCAAGACCAAGGCGGTATTAAATCCAATGAGAGGTTCCTGCTCTTTACGCAGAGCGGCATCGCGAATGGCGCGAAACAAAAGTCCGGGAAGGAGAAACCCCTTCAGCCCAATCATGCCGATCGAGAGAAAAACAAGGTGAACCGAGCGTTCTTCCGCATGGAGAAAGAGCGGTAAAAGACCCAGCGCTATTCCTTGAAGCGCGACCGCCCGAATGCAAGCGCCGAGGGGATGGGAACCCAAAACAAATAAGTTGGCCAAGATGACCAGGATGAGAAGCAATTGCGTTACGTGTTCCATGTGTTACCTCAAACCGATAATCATGGCGAAGATGGCGATCATGCAGGCCGCGATGAGAAGCCGAGGGATCCGAACCATCCGGAGCCGTGCCATGGCCGATTCCACAATGCCGATCGAGATCGTAACGATCGCGACCAAGATTCCAAAAAGAAGCCATCCCTGAGCCGAATTGGCCGCTCGGATCGGGAATAGAAGATGCGCGAGAAGCGACACCATGAGAAAAAGTTTGAGGGAAGCCCCATAGAGGATAAAAGCCAAATCCGGCCCGCTGTGATCGAGCACCATCACCTCGTGAATCATGGTGAGCTCTAAGTGAGTCGCGGGGTCATCAACGGGAATGCGGGAGTTTTCCGCCAAGCAAACGACGAAAAGGCTGAACACGATGAGGAGCAAGAGCCCCACTGTCGACGGATTCATCAACACCTGTTCAGGCGTTACCATATGACTGAGAGATAAACTTCCGGAAATCCGCGCCAGGACGATGAAGAGGATAAAAATGGTGGGCTCCGCTAAGATCGAAAACGTTACTTCGCGGCTCGCACCCATTCCTTCAAAACTCGACCCCGTATCGAGCGCGGCCAAAACGGTGAAAAAACGGGCCAATCCCAGCAGATAGGCAAAAGCGATGACATCTCCGGAGAACGACAGAAAAGAATCTCCGCCGAACGGCACAAAAAGAGAAGCAATGAGATAAGACGCCAGCGAAACAACGGGCCCCGCGCGAAAGATCCAAGTGGTCACAGGGCTGTAGACGGCGCCCTTTTTAAGCAGCTTGGCCAGATCGAAATAAAGCTGGAGGACAGGCGGGCCTTTTCGCCCAGCAAAGGCCGACTTTGTCTTATTAATAAGTCCGGGCAACAAGGGCGCCGCAAGCAGCGCCACAGCCACAGAAACGAATCTCATCAACATCACAAACTCCTATAGAGCTTCAAAGCCGAAAAAATCATGGGGGCGGAACCTTGGTAACGGCGTCCAAGAGGAATATCTTTTTCCATAACAACGAAACTCCGTGGAATTCCCATACGAGCAAAAGGATCAGGAAAAGAAGAACATACGCCAAATAAAACTGCACGCGGCCGTGTTGAAAATCCCGGACCCGGTACAACACCCGGCGGAGAATCGCCGCCAACCGAGGAATAAACCTATCCAATACCGCATCCGGCGAATGAGATTCAAAACTCCCCGCGGCGGGGAATAGGCTCGTGATTCTTTTCATATGAACGAGAGGACGAAGAACAGCCCTGAACATAAGCGTTGAAAATTGAGCGTAGGACGATGCGGTGTATTGCATCCTTGGAGACGGCAACGCGTAGCCGCATCCCCATGTCGCGGACGCCGAGACTGGCTTGCCAACCAAAAACAGTCGCCGAACAAGGGCGAGAACCCCGATGACGGCCAGGATTCCAACCGAAAGCCAGCCGATCCAAGCAAGCATCCCGGCTTGATTCATGGCCACTTGATGAAATTCTCCCGCCTCGACCGATGAAAAAACCGTGATCACGCGGCTCATCGCCGGTAAAAAGACCCCCGGAAAAAGTCCGATGGCAAAACAAAGGCTTGCGAGAAAGAGCATGGGAATGAGCATGAGCGCCCCCCCTTCCTGAGCCTCCACCGCCGCTTCAGTGCGCGCGTTCCCCAGGAATAGAACTCCAAAGACTTTGGTAAAACAAGCGGCGGCCAAAACGCCGATCAAAGCCAGCACCGGCACCCCCAACACAAAACAAAAATTGGAGTTATGGATACCGAGAACAAAAGAAGCGTTGTAGATAAGCCATTCACTTACGAAACCGTTAAGCGGAGGAATGCCGCAGATGGCCACGGATCCCACAAGGAAGCAAAAACCGGTCCAAGGCATCTTCTTCCAGAGTCCTCCCATCTGGTCGATCTCTCGCGAACCGGTGGCGTGATAAATCGATCCCGCCCCCAAGAACAGCAAACTCTTGAAGAGTCCGTGGTTCAACGTATGCCAGAGCCCGCCGGCCAACCCCAACATGGCGACAACCGGGTTGTTCAGGCTGAGTCCCAAACACCCGAATCCCAATCCCAACACGATAATCCCGATGTTTTCAATACTGTGGTAAGCCAGAAGCCGCTTAAAATCATGCTGGGCCAAGGCCCAGACAACGCCCAAGATCCCCGATGTGGTCCCGATCATAATTAAGACAATCCCCCACCACGCGGGAAGGGTTGGGAAAAAACTAATCACCCGGACAAGGCCGTAAATTCCGCATTTAATGACAACGCCGGACATGATGGCGGAAACAGGCGTGGGCGCGGCGGGGTGGGCTTCTTGGAGCCAGAAATGTATCGGCATAAATCCCGCCTTGACGCCGAACCCAACGAGAGCGAGAAGAAAAATGGGTGTGCCGACAGCCAGCAGGTCCTTGTTGTGGGCCATCTGAGAAAATCCTAAAGACCCCGCTTGACGTCCAAGAAGAAGAAAAACCACAAACAGACAAAGTGTCCCCGTGTGGCTCATGATCAAATAGAGGAACCCCGCCTTGCGGACCCGCTCTTGTCGATCCTCAAAAATCACGAGAAAAAAAGTGCTCAGGGCCATCAATTCCCAAGCTCCCAAGAAGAGAATGGTGTTCTGCGCAGTAAACGTGAGCGCGATGGAAATAATCAGGATGCTCGTAAAAAACCGGACCGGCTTCAAAGATTGAGTTTTTTCATACGAGGAAAAATAGGGAATCCCAAACATGACGGCGGATCCGCAGACAATAAAGTGGAGGAGCAAGAACAAGGCCGAAAGTGGGTCGATCAACAACTCTATTTGTCCGGCCGGCACCGACCACGGCATATTCAGTGAAGGAAGCGGCCCCCCCGCCAAAACTTGAATCGCCGGAACAACACCAACAGCGCAACCCAAGATCATGAGTCCATTACAGACGGCGGAAGCTAAGACGCGCGGAACGCGCGGAATCAAGGAGAGAATTCCCCCCAGGGCGATGAGACCAAGACCGAGAAGGAAAAGGCTCATGTTTTCTTACTCTCGCCGCTGTCTGGAATTTTGGATTCAAGACGGCGCAGCTGCGTCAATAAATCCTCGCGCGAAGCCCGGGCCTTAATAAGCTGGCGGAACGTCGCGTCTTTAAGAGCGTAAGCCAGCCTTGATAACAGCGCCAAATGACTGTTGATTGTCGGGCAGACGATCGCGAAAACGGTATGAACCGGCAGGCCGTCCACCGAGGAAAAATCAACCGGGCTTTCCAAAAAGCACAACGTCACGATGGGTTGCTCGACGTGAAAAACAAGAGGATTGCGCGTGTGGGGAATGGCGATGCCGTCTCCGATGGCTGTGGATCCCAAATCTTCTCGAGCCAAAAGAACCTGGGAAGCGAAATCCCGGTCTACGTCGGAGGGGAGGGGCAGACGGGCGACCACGGCCTTGATGACCGCGACTTTGTCATGATTGGGCACATTATAATGAACCCCACCGGCCTCGAGGGCTTGCACCAACGAATTCGCGGGCTTGGAGAGTGGCTGCCCGAACTCCGGCCCATGAACCAACTCCGGGCTGAACGGGATTTTTTTGGCCGTCGCCCACTCTAGGACATCGACTCGGTTAAAGCGAAACCGCTCCTTGATCCGATAAGCGGGGAGATCTTCTTCACTGATCCATTTGTAGATCGTCCTTGGAGAGACGTTCAATAAATAGGAGACATCTCTAATCGTTAATTTCATAGGGAGTGTGTTGCCTTTTCGCTTCTTTAGCGTGCGCCAGAGGGGTTCTTCATGAACCGTTGAAAAGTCACATGCCGGCGGAGTTCCGAAACGCGTTTTTTAATCCTCGCGAATTCATTCGGCGTATATCCGGTTTTGGCCGAGGACATTTTTATCCCCGCCCATTTTTCCAGGTGGGATAGGTTTTTGTCCCTTAACCCCAGCAAATGTTTTATCTCCATTCGCGTTGCGACCCAGTTATTATTCATTTCTTTTTTCGTTTTATTTTTCATTT
This sequence comes from Elusimicrobiota bacterium, assembly GCA_003140895.1. Lineage (GTDB taxonomy): Bacteria > Elusimicrobiota > Elusimicrobia > F11 > F11 > PLLH01. The sequence continues at coordinate 3,114 of PLLH01000070.1, read as the reverse complement.
GTTGCGCGCCACAGGCCTTGCCTTTCCCGATCGGACCCACTTGGTTATATTGCCGTATGCTCATCTATGCATGTAAAGAGCAAAAAAAAAGGCTACATTCTCCCGAGACTGGTTAACATGTCTTCGCTTTCCTTGAGTTTTCTTTTTAGGATCTCGGCGATCGGTCGAAGGACGTCGAATATTTCTTTGTCTTTGATCGCGTAGTAGACGCTGACTTTTTCCTGGCGCGACGCCAAAATACCCGCTTGCCGAAGCGTGGCCAGATGTTTGGAGAGCCCGGACTGTTCAATTCCCAGATCGGTGACCATTTGGCCCACGGACGCTTCGCCACGTTTCAAATACTCGATAATAGCCAGGCGTGCGGGATGAGCCAGCGACCTCAAAAAATCCGCTTTGAGCTTAAAAACCATTTCGTTCACTGAAAGCTTCCCGTTATTGTTTCCCATATGCTCAACTATTCATGACTATATGAAATGGGACCTTCCTTGTAAAGATGAGGGATCAGGCCGAAACAACCCATGATTTCTATGCGTTTTGGGGGTAAACTATCAAAAGAATCAGTCGTACAGCGTTTCTGACCCATGATTCCAGCCCCCGCTTCTAAGGAGAAACTATGAGCAAACCGGTCGCCCCACGAGACCCTAAGAAGGATGCCGCCGCGCAGAATGCCCAGGAAGGCGTGGTTACTGTTTCGGATTTGAGCCTTTTAACGGGTATCGCCGTGCCGCAGTTAACAAGGTTTGCGAAGTGTGGGCTGCTCGAGCATTACGGGGAGTATCACGGGAAGCGGTTCTTCAACTTCCAAACGATCGTTAACTGGATGGTCGGTCCGGGAGAAGATGATGAGGCGAGAAGCACCGTTCGGAAAGGAGTGGAAACGGAACTGCTCGCCAGAGACTGCCCCTATTCCATCGAAAAGATTCGCGCCAAGAGCGACGCCGCGCATCAGGTCAAGATTTTCTGGAAAGTCGCCTCCGTTGCTTAACCCGCCTTCCTAAAAAGCCCTTTGAATCTTTCCTTGTAACGCCGCCGGACATTCCTCCGCCCCCCCCCCCCCCCTNNCCCCCCCCCCCGCCGAAACCTCCTCCCCCTGATCCGCACCGGCCGTCCGGCAGAATCCCTTCCAGGCCATAGCGCTACAGTTTTCCGGGGAAAGGTCAACGCGAATCTTCGTCGCAATTTAATCCCATCTTAAGGAAATATTAAGGGTATGTGTAACAAGATTGTAACAGGGATCTAAAGAAGGACTCACCACAGTCGGACGGGACGGTAGCGAGACAGCCTTTTTAGGGAGAAGGAAAATGGAGATGGGGAATCATCACCGCGTTAATCGTTTTTTGTGGGTTCTGATCGCAACCGTAATCGCCTTCTCCAATTTTCCCGGTTTCCTATACGCTGAAGACATCCCGACGCTGACCCGACGCTTACAATCCGTGGAAACACAAATGACCGTTGCCGGTATGGGCGAAAAGGAAAAACTTCTCAAAGAACTGACGGATGTTGCGCAACGTCGCCAAGAGGAGCTTATTTCCGTTTTACGGCAAGATCCCGCGCAATTTTTTCGCCATGTCATGCGAGAAGATGAGCGAAAAGCTCTTCAGCTTCCGCCGTCTGTGGAAGAGCGGCTGGAACAAAACCTGGAATCAGAAGGAACCTATGAGTTGGCCCAACTGGATGATTTTATAGGTCCCAACACCCGGAAGATGCATTTATTCCGGCCGCTCCAAAATCCGAATCGGGTTTATGAACTTCACTTCGGAAATAATCCCCCACCCTTGAAAACGGGCTCGCGTATTCACCTCAAAGCGTGGTTCGTGGGCGATCATGCCGTTGTGGCAAGCGGAGCCACCACCAATGACCCCTCCACACAAACGGGATTTGAAGTCACACAAACGGCTCCGGTCGCCGCTGGCGCAGCAACTGGAGCCCAGACAGTCCTGGCAATAGTGGTCGCCTTTTACGATCAAACTCCAAACACAACGGCAGCTGGCAATCGATCGATTCTCTTTACCGACGCTAATTCCGTCGCTAATTATTATAAGGACACGTCGTTCGGACAACTTACTTTCACTGGGGACGTGGCGGGGCCTCTTAAGATCAGCCTTCCGAGCACGGGAAACTGTGCGGACTATTTATCTGATGGATCAGCGTGGGCGACGGCGGCCAATTCCAAAGCGACCGCCGCAGGATTTAACGTGAACTCTTATAACCACCGTTTGTATATTTTCCAATACCCAAACGCCTGCTCATCTACCTATGGCGGAATTGCCGCAATAAATGGAAGTTGGGCGATTGATTTTTATGGTGGTTATTCGGGCCACGAGTCCACCGCCGCCCATGAGCTCGGGCATAATCTTGGAATGTTTCACGCATCCACTTCAAGCGATGAATATGGAGACTATTCTGACGTGATGGGGAACAATTGGAATAGCCGTCTTTCCCATGTGAATGCACCGCACAAAATTCAGATGGGATGGCTTCCTTCCGGACGAACACAAGTCATCTCTTCCCCTGGGACATCCACCATCACCCTCAATTTATTGGAAAAGACGGATGGAGCCTCTACTCAGGCGATAAAAATTCATCCTCAGATCGGAGAGATGGACTTCTACATCGGCCACCGGGTTCCAGTTGGCTTTGACAGCACCTTTTTGCAAAGCCAGTTCCGTTATGCAAGTACCGTGCAAACCTGGAGCGGCGGGAAGACCTATTTGCAGGCGACGCTTCTCGACGGGCAATCCTACAATGATGCAACAACGGGAGTGCATATCACTCAGGTGAGCCATAATGCGACGAAAAACACCGCCCTGCTTTCAATTACTTTAGATTCTTTCCCCCCCGTCCTTTGGTATGTCGATCCCAACACCGGCCCGACTGCCGGTGGAACCNNATCGGCGGCGTCAGCGCCGCCAATATTGTATGGGTCAGCGCCACACAAATCACCGCCACCACACCGGCGGGAACTGCCGGCCCCAAAGATGTGATTGTCACCAACTGGGATAATCAAACCGGCACTCTCACCGGCGGGTTTACTTACATTGCTCCTTCGCCCGGCATCACCAGCATCAGTCCCAACTCCGGTTCCACCGCCGGCGGAACCAGCGTCACCATCAA
>PLLH01000055.1 GCA_003140895.1 Elusimicrobiota bacterium | reverse complement strand
GCCAACAAGAAATCCCGAAGCAGATGAGTTGCCGAATCATTCGTGAATTGTACTTCCCTCACCCCGCCGTTGGGAATAGTACTTTAGGGCAAATATTTGAGTTTATTTTTAGAGGCGAAAATTACATCACCCCCACTCCTTCCCCCTCTTTTTGATCTTTTCAAGATATTCGCCCATTTTCTTTGGAATCGTTTGATATTTTTCTCCGATTAAAATCCCAACAGCAGCAGTAAGGTCATTAAAAATTCCATCAGTAGGTTTTAACTTGTTGATCATGACAGGTTCTTGTCCTTCCGCTTGTACACTCTCTCCATAATAAAACGCTCCCAAACTCCCGTCCGGCTCCATATGAGTTGAATTTGAGATCTTGATTATATTTTTCAATAGGGGCTCAAGCCTCATTTGTTGGGAAATTTCTATGCCGGATTTTCCGGGCAAATTTAAATCTAATACAACCACGTGCGGAAGCCACTCTTTCATCGTTGGGATGGCTTCATCTCCTCGATTAATTACCTTTACTTCTAAACCGCAACCTCGCAATTTTACTGCAGCGGCCTGCGCCACCGCCTCATCGTCTTCAACAATCAGCACTTTGAATTCCATCCTTCCACTCCTTCTTCGATCTCTGTGACACCAAACGCCAGGCGAGAGGTATCCTTCATGGCGAATGAGGTACTCAATATTAAAATTCAGTCCTAATAGAAAGGTTCTGCTAGGCTTTTCTTCGCTCACTGTCTTTTGGACAGGTCCATGTCAATTTCAAATTTTCGGAAGAACATTGCGCTGAAAGCATGCCCCCATGAAGCTCCAGAATTCGGTTGACCGCATGGAGGGCTAAACCAGTCGACTTATCCAGAGACAAACTTTCCTTAGGGAACATGGGATAAAATGGCGCCAAAGATGAAAAAGTAGGATCGAGAAGAATTTCATTCCCAAAATCCCATTCAAGATGAACCCAAGGCACCCCTTCTTTCTCAATCACGCCAAGTCTCACATGAACAGTGCTTTTCCAGAAATTTTTCGTGAACCACGCCAGATTCGCTACCGCGGAACTTAAAAGCTCCACGTAACCGTTGCCTTCATAGTTCGCTTCCTCAAAACTGAAAGAAATAACTTTCAAAAAACGTCCCGAAAGACCGCTTTCAAGCAATGATTTCCAGTTGACTGGCTTCAGAGCGTCAGAAGGGATTTCTTCGCAAATAGCCAAAAGCCGCATGTCCCGGAGTGCTTGAGACAGGAAGCGAAGCGAGCGGTGAAACAGTTTTCGAGTCTCAGCGTTATGGAGCCCCCCTTCTTTGTCCATGTCATAAAATTCCAAGAGGTCTTGCATCGATCCCAATGTCTTAATACCACTGTGGGCCAATTTACGAATAATCTCTGGATCAATAGCCAATTTATTCTTGGGCATCTCTTGGGTCCGATGGGAAGTCCTCTAGGGCGTGTTGAACAATATCCATTAGATCCTGTGGATCTGTTGCCTTGTCATAGGTTTCATGCCAAACCCAATACCGGAAAGCTTTTGTTTCTGATAACTCGATCAGACCCCAATGCTGAACCCAACCGGGCCCCCAAGCTGTCATTGGAACAATCCGGGCGGGCGGGTTACTCATGTTGAGAAATGTCCGAATCACATCTGCTCCATTGACCATCGGCATATCCATATCCAGTAAAATTAAATCTACTGTCGGTTCCTTTGCAAGGCGTTCCAAACAAGCCTGGCCACCATAAACGGCTTCTGCCGAAAATTCCCCCTTCCCTAAATTCCGGATTACCAGAACTTTGGTATCAGCCACTTCTTTTGAGTCATCCACAACGAGGATATGTTTATTCATTCCGCATCCCTCATATCAAAGCTTTCACATCAGTAATCGAGGCTGGGAGAGGTAGATACAGATAAAACCGGCTCCCCCTACCATGTTCACTATCGACCCTAACACGCCCTCCAATGGCCACCATTATATCCTGAACATTGGTGAGCCCGATACCAGTTCCTTCAGCTAAAGTGGAAGCCAATCCGGGAACTCTAAATCCTGCCTCAAAAATTCGCCCCTGAAAATCATCGGGGATCCCGATACCGGTATCAGCCACACAAACAGCTATATACTTCCCCTCCTGCTGAACCGACAACTCAACAGATCCGTGAAGAGTATACTTAATCGCATTCGTGACCAAATTTCCGATGCACCGTTCCACCAATAGGGGGTCCAACCGTGGTTTTGGAAGGTGAGGAGAAATTATTAATTCAATTTGAAGTCCTTTTTTCTCCGCGGCAGATTTATGCAACGCATAAATCCCTTTTAGGAGTCCTTCCATATCCAAGGGATCCGGCTCTTTGATCCGCCCTTTTTCCAGTTCTCCCTGTGCAACGCCACGCAAACCTTTCAGCTCATCACGTATCTTTCGAAGCCCTCGAAGGGTCATATCAGGCGTGAGAGAATATCCCATCGCCATTTGATCAACCATGGGTCCAATATCATGACCAAGGACATCGTGCAATGTATTATTAACGATGCATCGGAACAAATTCAACCCGACACTCGGACCCAAACGCTGACTTAGCGTGTTAGCCAGCGTCATCAGAATATTAATGTCCTCGTTATGGAACAATGCGCCCTTTCCTTCTTTAGGACCCATAACGACAACACCGACGATTTTCCCATCTGTTTTTAACGGAACAGCCGCCTCAAATAACAAAGGATCCAATTCTTGAATTAACAGAGGGATGTCGTTTACTTCCTCACGCAGGCAAAGCCCCCCATCGCGGCGGATCAGTTGAAGGAAAGCCATGACCAGCGGTTCTGGCCATTGCACCCCTTGAATCAATTCTCCTTGGGCCAATCGAAGTTGTGTGGAACGGAAAAATGGACGCTTGGGTTGATCGTCAAACATAATCGCAATCGTACAAGCTCTATACGGGGTGGTTTTTAAAACCTCCTGCGCCACGAGCGGCAGGGCATCCTCCAATGAATCCAGATTCCATTCTTTTTGTACAACTTCTTTTGCTTTAACAAGGTGACCAAATTCTTTTCGGAAAACGAATGTTTGGTCCACCCACTCTTGAATAGGCTGATGAATCATTCCGGTAAGCAAAACTATAAACGACCCACCGAGGAATCCACCAACTGCCATCACCCAGGATTTTTGTGCCAATAAAAATCCAGAAAAAAGAGAAATTAAAAGGACTGCGATAGCAAAACTTCCTAATTGCCGGGCCATTATTCTAGGTGTGTGTCCACTCTCTTCGGGGATCCGGCAAACCAGTGCGCCCATTAGAAAAAAACGAAGTATAAATTGCAAAGGTGGATACCAATACCAAGAAACTAAATTCTGAACAAATAAAAAATACCCCAAAGATGCCAGGGCGGCGAATACAAACGAACCCGCAANNGATGGCACTCTTCCCTCGCAGTTATTGGCCAGAATAACGCACCTGCTCCAATAACCAAAAATAAAATGGAAAATATTAAGTGAGCAGGCCCAGGAACTTCCACTGCAGGAGTTCCACCTGTGACATCGAATACCAAGGACTTCAAAACGAATGGAGTAAATCCACCCAAAATAAGAAGAACCCATGCACTATTGACAAACCATGGGGCTATTCTCTTTAAACGCGGATTTTCACCGTCGAAATAACTTCGCCAAAAATAGAACCACGATAAAACAACCAAACACGAAACGGCGTAGCTGAATCTATAGGCAACAACGGAAAATTTGCCAGAAGGAATATCAAGAACTAATTCAGATAAATTCCATATCCCTAAAAAAATAAATAGGCGGCATAAACGTCTCGCGTGAGGATTTTGCACAACTCTAATTGTCGTCAAAGCCAAAGAAAAATCGAGTATTGAACATATAAGGGTCCCGGCGCTTGAACTTGAAAAAAAATGAGGCATACCCCAGAGGAATCGAGCCAAACACACGGCACCAATAAACGGGAGAAGGCTAGGGACCCCAGAAAACAACCAACCTGTCGCATTGCGACTTAGGAGCTGGGTATCCATAAGTCGATGTTTTACGATGGCATAAGCAAAAATTGAACCAATTCCCATTTCAACTATGTAATGGATCGGTGGAATTTTCTCGTTAACTTGATTTCCGAAGTAAATAACTAGGGCAACAATTCCTACACAAATAGCGGTTGCGACATATCGCAACTGATTTTTGTTGGCCCCAAGGGAACGCCTATAAGTGTGAATTAACGCAAAAAGGCTATAAGCTAAAGTTGAAACAAAATAGAAAATAAATACCAGATAAAGAGGACCGTGTATTTCGGTAATGGGGGACGACTGACGAAAGTCATATTGGATATCAGAGATTAGAAATCGCGTAATGGAGAATAACGCGAACGTGACAGCGCTCCATTTAATAACCGTATATGTCCAGGACATCTCGCGTTTTATGACGGAAAACATGAATTTAAGAAATGAAAAAGCAATAAAACTACCTGCAACATAACACAACCGATAAAGAAAAAGGGCACGATTGTGATCTCCGATATAGACAATTAATTCATCAAAATTCCAAACGGCTAAAGTCAGATTAAAGAAAAGGAAACTTTGGTGGGTTTTTCCTCGCGGGTTTTTAGCAATTGACCAAACTCCAAGGACGGTGCAGAATAATCCGGCTATAGCAGCGGTTGTTATTCGAAATGGCATTTAAGAGTTATCAATAATTGGTTTGATGCTTCTAAAAGCAGCAAGTACATTCTCAATATCTTCTTCCGTATGAGAAGCCATCACCGTCAACCTCAATCTCGTCTGATCTTTTTTAACTGCAGGAAAAATAACGGGACAAACAAAAATACCTCGTTTTCTTAATTCTCTCGTCGCAAAATTTGTTTTATCCTCGGTCGCAAAGACCACTGGGATGATTGGGGAACGCGTNNACTCTTGGAGCCCCGAGCGCAAATGGTCCGCATTCTGCCAAAGAAAATATCGACGCTCAGGCTCAGCATCAATCAGTTTCAACGCAGCAAGAACAATCGCACAAGTAACAGGAGGAATATTAGCTGAAAAAATGGCACCTCTTGCGGTATGCTTCAAAATTCTAACCAATTCTTTACTGCCAGCAATAAACCCTCCTGAGGCAGCTAGGGATTTGCTCATTGTTCCAATTACAATATCGGCTTTCCCCTTCATATCAAAATATTCTAATAGCCCCCTTCCATGCGCTCCATATACTCCAGTTGCATGTGCTTCATCAACCATTAAAGCTGCTTTGTGTTTCTTGCACACCCGAAAAATATCCGGCAGGGGAGCGATATCCCCATCCATACTGAACACCCCATCAGCAACAACAAGCTTCTGTGCAGCCTTAGATTTAGCTAATTTAGAATCTAAATTTCTAACGTCGCGATGACGATACACTCTAAATTCTGCTCCAGCTAATCGCGAACCATCAATAAGGCTTGCATGGTTCAGCTCGTCATTAAAAACGGCATCCCCTTTTTGCAAAACAGTCATCAGAGTCGCGACATTTGCAACATATCCGGAACTGAAAAGGCATGCCGCTTCGGTACCTTCAAATCGTGCCAATTCTTCTTCTAATCGAAGGTGAATATCTAACATCCCCCCGAGAATGCCTGAGGCACAGGCGCCAGACCCATATTTTTTCAGAGCAAGCGTGGCGGCCTCAATAACCTTCGGATGCGTTGTTAGCCCAAGATAGTTATTCGACGACAGCATAATCATTTCGCGCCCATCAACGATCACATGTGCAGCAGTCGGAGAGGCGAATGGTTTCATATAAAAATATGAATTACTATTTTGAAGCTCCCAGGCATGTCTAGAAAAAAAACGCTTCGACTTTGACAGAAGGCCAGGCCACAGCCCTCGACGTTCGAATTCGCGCTTGCCAACATCTTTTGACGTTTCTTTCCGGCGACTTAACTTCCGCTGATCCGGAGAAGGAGAACCATGAGAAGGAGGGAAAAAAGCAACAATATCTTCTTTGGAAAAAAGAACACCAACACGGGTAAACCCGTTCTGATATAAGCATGAAACAGCTTCGCCGTTAAGCATTTTCTTCGGACGAGAATGATTTAATTCCAGCATCACTTTCGTCCCGGAAGAAATCGATACGTTTCCCAACAGTTTGCACGTTACGCTGTCTTTTTCAATTTCAGTGACTTTAACGGCAGATTTAACCGAAGGATTAGCAAGTGTCGAATAGCAGAGGAGACCTTCGGTCTCGTCTACTTGAAAACGAGGATGTAAACGGCGACCATCCCGGTGAGGGTTATTCATGTTTTTACCTTGTTCTATGTTCTATAGATAATATTAAACGCCACTGCCGGCACAAATGTCTTGTAGGTTCCATTGACCGAACCACCAGCAGCGTTTCCAACAGTATTGTTAATACTGCGATTGGCATAAAACCATCCGTTCACTGCGAAATCAAAAACCAACGATGAAATGGATTTCGATAGACCGGCGGTTAACAAATGCATTCCCGAATCCGGAACATCCGGGCTGAATGTGTTATTCGGCACTGTTCGCTCAAAATAGGCATACCCACCGCGCCATTGTAGCGTATCGCTCATTTTGTAGTTGGCGCCAAACCCGACAGCAGACACGTCTTCCCATTTGCGCTGCGTCCGGATTGTGTTTGATGTTGGATCCCCCGTAAGCAGACCAAGCCGATTTGGATCCGATTCATTGATGGTCACGTCCTGGTTTTTAAACACACTCCATTGGGTCCATTCATAATCCGCCAGGAACGTCCACCGGCTACTCGGACGGTAGGCATACCCCAGAATAAAACTGGCCGGTAACACAATGCTCGATTTGGCATCCACCGCATAACTTGTCCCAGGGAAGTTATAATTGGCCTGCGTGCTGGCGCTTAAATTCGACAGCTTCAATTGGCCATCGATCCCAATATGAACCTTGCTGCGATACGAAGCCCCGAAAGAATGCTTCTCCACCGGTTTAAACAAAAGCCCTACATTGTATCCCCACCCGTCTCCGTCTCCTGTTAATCTCGATTTACCATCTTCAGAGTTATCCGCGTTGGCAGCCGCCTGATTGATTTCATTTTTCGAGTCAACGCTGTACAGATTGGTGTAATCAACGCCGAAGCCAAGAGCGAGGGATGGCAAAATCTTCGCGGCGAGCGAAGGATTCATATTGAGCGTTTCAAATTTCGAGGTGGTCGTGACATAACGGACGGAACTTGTCGGCGCCCATTGCGAGGTCATCCCAAAAAGACTATTAATGCCAAATCCAACCGCGATTTTTTCTTCCGATGAAGGCAATTGAAAAGGCAAATGCCCTGTCAGATATAAATTAGGGAGAACGGAAAGTTGGCGTTTCATCTGATCCTGTGGGACATCCGCCCCTGACCGTTTTGTATTAGCCATAAGAAATGTAGAGCCAAGTGACATTTGGGTGTGCTCAAGTTGGACTAACCCAGCAGGATTAAAGTAAACAGCCGAGGGGTCATCTGCCTCAGCGACAAACGCAAATCCTTGCCCCGCAGCTTTGGCGCCTACAAATTGCGTAGCGAATCCACTGGAACCAACAGCAAAAACAGGATTTTTAAACGAAAGAAGTGAAAGAAGGGCAAGAAGTGAAATGAGAATTCGATTAAACCGCATGAATTCCTCCCGAGAGAAAGATTAGGTCAAGCGGGGGAATTTTAATTAAAGATGTGGCGGATGTCGATGAATATTTCTACTTTTCAGGGGTTTTCGAGCCTACTAAACGCAATACATCCGCAACAACATGACTTCAGTCTCACCTTTTGATAGGAAGTTGGAAGAAAAATGTGGCACCAAGGCCGGGGCCGGTGGATTCCGCCCAAATCCGGCCGCCGTGGGCTTCCACCCAGCCCTTCGCAATGGCGAGGCCGATGCCGGACCCTTTCGACGTCTTCTTCTCCTGAAAAAATCGCTCAAAGACCCGAGTCAAATTTTTGGGATTGATCCCGCAGCCTTCGTCTTTGATGGACACGATAACGCTGGACTCCTGCTGTGTGAGCCGCACCCGAATTTCCCCTTTGTCTGAATATTTAATCGCGTTGGAGAGAAGATTTGATACCATCTGTTGGATTTTCTCTCCATCCAATTCCATCTCCTCCATTGAATCCAATTCGGCGCTGAGAGTGAGGCGCTTCGCCTCCGCCAAAGGACGCTGAACCTCAATTTCTTCTTCAATTAAACTCGGCAGGTGAACAAGCGCCCGGCGAATCGAAACAGCTCCCTCGTTGATTTTCGCCAGATGGAGAAGGTTCTTAATGTACATATCAAGCCGGGCGGCGTTCCGCCGGACAATGTCGACATAATCCGCCATCTTGATCCGATCGATATCCGGTTGGTTTACCCCCTCTTCGAGAATTTCCACGGCATTCTGAATCACGCTGACGGGCGTTTTAAGTTCATGCGCGAGACCTGTGGTGAGGTGGCTTTTTAACCAAAACTGATTTTTGACGACGAAAGCGTAAACAAACGGCCCTGTCGAAAGAACAACCCCCAGAAATAGCCCGAACAACAAAAGAACCATGATAGGGTTGTGAGCCCCACTCTGAAGGGCGCGAATGGCGAGCGGAATCGCCATCGGAAGCGTGATGGCCAGAAGAAAGAAGTAGATCAGAAGAATGAGTGAAATCTGCTTTAGGACGGATTGCACGTCGATAAGCCCCATTTTTAAAATCAGCAAAGCCGCAGTGACCACATAAAAGGACACCAGAATATTGGCGTAGGGCGGAATAGGAATATTGTACCAGAGAAGTAAATTTGTGCTGCCGCCCGCCCACCCGATGATGGAGGAGATCAATAGCCAATTCATCTCATGACGAACGGCGGACGGAACAGTCCGGCTCACCCGCCAAATAGTAGAAATCCCAACGAGACCCAGCCCCACACACATGATCGTATAAACATGAAAAAATGGCCCAGGCGTCGGCCAAAATGGGAAGAAGAGCCGCCGTTCCACGCTTCGCACAAAAGCGGGCGTGAAGTCAGTGAGAAGCAAGAAGACCGTGAGAGGATAGAAAACGGCGAGAGATCGTTTGACACGGGGGGTTTCAAGATCAAACAAAGAATAAACGTGATGATAAAAAAAGACCGGGACGCAGATGACGCCTCCCATCATCACACGAGTGTTAAAAAGCGCCGCTTCCGGCGTTCGGCTCATCTGCCAAGCAAAATAAAAACAATACCAGACGACGCTACTCAGCGTATAAAAGAAGAAGATGAGGTTTTTCCGGCCCTTCGGGTTCTGCCAGAGCACGATCGCTCCGCAAAAAGCGCTCACGATGCCGTTCACCAACCCGGTAAAAGCGAAGTAATTCATATGTTATTTCTCAATAAGTTCATTTCTTAATCGGAAGCTGGAAGAAAAAAGTGGCGCCTTGCCCGGGGCCGGCGGATTCGGCCCAGATCCGACCGCCGTGGGCTTCCACCCAGCCTTTAGCGATCGCAAGCCCCAGACCGGACCCCTTATATCCACTGTTCTTTTGTTGGACATGAAAAAAGCTGGAGAAGACGTGTGCCACGTGTTCCGGCGCGATGCCGGCCCCGTCATCCCTCACGGAAACGGTGACGCCCTCCCCGCTCTTTTGAATTAGAACCTCGACATGCCCGCCGGGGGTGAACTTAATGGCGTTGGAGAGAANNTGAATTTTCCCTTCGTCGCAGTGGGCCACAACCTGCTCCCCGTTGATTTTGATCGTTGTCTTCTGTTGGTCCGCCATGGGACGGAGCAACTCAATCGAACGCGACGTGATCTCAACTAAATCGACATCCTGTTTCTTCAGATTCACGCTGGACTGTTGAATGGCCGCCAAATCCAGAAGNNTTCCGCACCATCTCCAGATAGTCGATCCTCCGGGCCTCGTTCTCTTCGCCCACGGATGGAATGTCGGCCAGAATGTCCACCGCGGATTGAATGGAAAAAAGCGGCGACCTGAATTCATGCGTCACGTGATTAATCAACTCTTTCTTCATGACATCCAACTCCGACAACTGGCGGTTGCGGTCCGCTTGCTCACGATACACATGCCACACCGCGAG
>PLLH01000051.1 GCA_003140895.1 Elusimicrobiota bacterium | reverse complement strand
TAAAAATTATTGAGGAAGTACGGCCCTATGCGATTCACAGCGGTGGGCCGACCATGCATCCCCTTGGAGTCATTCTTGAAAACCAAATACATCCTCTTTCTATTCCTCTTCTCCCTCATGGGGCTCACGCCTTTCCTTCAGGCCGCCCCCTCAGGCCCTGACCCGCGCGACACAAAGAATCCCTTCGGCGTTTTGGATTTTCTTGATTGGAACCAGGATTGGAATGGTTTTCAATACGATTCGCCGGCCAAAATTGAGCGGGCCGCCGCTTTAATGGAAAAAGCCGGAGTGGGAATGGTTCGCCAGCCGTTCCCCTGGAATACGATGGAGGAAGAGAAGGGGCGAATTCAATTCGACCGGTATGATCAAATACTGGACATTCTGGGGCGACATCACATTGCCGTTCTGGGTCTCATCTCTTATTCCGCGCTTTGGACGCACCGCGAGTGGAACGCCCCGCCCGACCCGGAGGCCTTCCTCAAATTCACGCGAGCCGTGGTCCGGCGCTACAAGGACCGCATCAAATATTGGGAGCTCTGGAATGAACCTGATCATTCAACCTATTGGAATAAACAGGACCAGATGCAAACGTACACGGAACTCCTCAAAGTATTTACTCCCGCGGTGAAAGAGGAAGATCCGACGGCGATGGTTGTGCTGGGGTCGGGCAACACGGCTTTCCCGATTCGACAAATGTACCGAAATGGAGCGAAGGCCTTTTTCGACGTCGTCAATATCCACCCCTTCTGGGATCCGCTCAAACCGAACGCGATTCTCGGCGTCCAGGGAATTTACAAGGGAGTCCTGAAGGCCATGGAAGAAAATCAGGATACAAACAAACCCATCTGGATCACGGAGGTGGGGTGCCCGGGAATTCCGCCGTTGAAAAATCCCCCCACGTGGTGGGAAGGGAAAGCCACCACGGAAACAGAACAGGCTGCGTGGGTGACGACCGTTTATCAGGAAGCGTTGACCTGGCCCGGGGTTGAAAGAATTTTCTGGGCGTTTTTCCGGGATACGGATCATTTCCACGATGCCGTCGATTATTTTGGGTTGCTCAGACGAAATTTTTCCCCGAAGCCGTCCTATAACGCCTATCGCCGGGCTTCCCGCGAGTGGCGACTGAAGCATAAATCTGATAAATAGATCCAAGCAAACCACTTGCTATAGTTGACAGTTTACTATAAACTATCAACTATAATAACCATGAAGACCGAGACGCGCTCTCAAATACTCAAAATAATAGAGAAAAATGGAAAGGTTCGGCCGTCTGAATTGCGCGAGACCTTGAATATTTCTGCTCAAGCCATTCATCGCCACCTGCGGAGTCTTGTCGAGCAAGGAATTGTAGAAGCCAGAGGATCGGCTCCTTTTACTCAATACGCCTTGGCAGGCGTGCCGGACCTGGAAGCCGTTTCAAATTGGGTCAATGCGCCAACCCTGACAAAAAGCCCGGAAGAATCGGTGTGTGAAACGCGGGAGATTTTGACCGCTCGGTTACCCCATCTGAAATCCTTCGTCAAAAATGGATTACCAGAGAACCTTCTACCGCTGGTCATTTCCACGGCGGGTGAAATCGGAAACAACTCTTTCGACCACAACCTGGGGCAATGGCGAGACGTTCCCGGTTGCTGGTTCGAGTCCCAAGTCACCGGACACTATCTCTGGATCTGCATCGCGGATAGAGGCCAGGGCATTTTCCAGTCGTTGGTCAAAGTTCATCCCAATCTGGCAGATGACCAAGCCGCTCTAACGGCGGCATTCGAAACCATCATCTCTGGCCGAGCCCCGGAACAACGTGGCAATGGGCTGAAGTTTGTCAGAAATAACCTCTCGGCGACGCCGGGCGGTGGCCTCGCCTGTATGTCGGGAACCGGGCGTGTTACCTATGGAGAACAAGGCGAAAAAAGTATCGCGGTTCTAAATAAACACTTCACCAAAGTGATGGGTACTGTGACTCTTATGATCTGGAGAATGAAATGAAAGTCGAAATTAAAAAATTCGGGGAAATTCTAACCTCCCGCCCCGCCGGAAGGGAAGCGGGACTCACAATCAAAGCTTATTTCAAGCCGGAAACGGGCGACAAAATCGAGCTTGATTTCAGCGGCATCTTGGCCATGAGCCCGTCTTGGCTGGATGAAGTGTTGGCCATTTTGCGGAGTGAATATGGAACAGAACGCGTCGTTTGCCTCCCAAGCGATAACCCATCGGTCATAGAATCTCTCAAAATTATCGAAACGCAACGCGGCAAAGAGTGAGCGTGACGAGTGGCGCACTTACTCAATTGTCAAAACCTATCGAAGAGTTTTACGTCGAGGCCTTTGTTTGAAGGACTCACGTTTGGCCTTTTTGACAACGAGCGCACGGGGTTGATTGGACCCAACGGCGCCGGCAAGTCAACGCTCCTCAAAATTTTGGCGGGATTGGAAACCCACGATTCAGGAAAACTCAACTTGCGGCGGGGGCTTCGCGTGCGCTATTTGGCGCAGCGAGATTTTTTGGAGGACGCGCCCAAAGGCGTCACCGTCCGTGATGAATTGACTCAAGCTTTACAAGGGCTGGATCTGGAAGACTATGAAATAGACGTCCGCGTTGAGGCCGGCATGGAAGAGGCGGGGTTCGACCCCACTCAACGAGTTGACTCTCTCTCCGGCGGGTGGCGAAAACGCCTCGCCATTCTTTCGCAGGTGCTCACCCAGCCGGATTTACTGCTGTTGGATGAACCCACCAACCATTTGGACGTCGAAGGCGTGCTCTGGCTCGAAAAATTCCTCGACAGTCTTGAGTTTTCCTTCCTCGTCATCACCCACGACCGCCGGTTTTTGGAATCGGTGTGCAACCGCGTGATAGAACTCAACAAAAAGTACAAAGACGGCCACTTCAGCAGCGTGGGCAATTATTCGGACTTCATCACAAACCGGGAGAAGCTGTTTACCGCGCAAGCCCAGCAAGAAGATTCGGCCCGAAACACCGTTCGCCGGGAACTGGAATGGCTCGCTCGCGGGCCCAAAGCGCGGACCACGAAACAGAAGGCCAGGATCGACCGCGCGGGCGGCTTGATCGAAGATCTCAAAGAACTGGAATACCGGAACGCGCAGGACCGCTCCGCCTCCATTAATTTTGTCAGTAACGACCGGCAGAGCAAACTCTTAATCGAAGCCCACCAAATTCATAAGACCCGAGGCGGCCATAAACTGTTTGGCCCCATGGATCTACTGCTCAGCCCGGGAACCAAACTGGGGCTCCTCGGCGGAAACGGCAGCGGGAAAAGCACGCTCCTCAAAATTCTCTCAGGGGAAATCGAACCGGACTCCGGGAAAATAAAAAGAGCCGAAGGGCTTAAAGTCGTGACCTTCGACCAGCACCGCGAGCAATTGGATTTGGGTCTCACGCTCCGCCGCGCGCTCTGCGACTCAGGGGACAAAGTCATCTACCAGGATCGCTCCATTCACGTGATCGGCTGGGCCGAGCGTTTTCTATTTTCAAAGGAACAACTGGACTTGCCTTTAAGCCGCCTCTCTGGCGGAGAACAATCGCGGGTTTTGATCGCGCGGCTCATGCTCCGGCCCGCCGATGTATTGCTTCTGGACGAACCCACAAATGATTTAGACATCGCTTCATTGGAAGTTCTTGAAACCAGCATGGCCGACTTCTCCGGGGCTTTGGTTTTGGTCACGCACGACCGCTATTTGCTGGACCGCGTGAGCCGGAACATTTTATTTCTCGACGGGAAAGGCCACGCCCGCTTCTACGCCGATTTGCCGCAATGGGAAATGGCCCAAGAAGAACTTGAATCTTCTCCCCCCGTCATCAAACACGCCCCCGCCCCAACCCCCGTTCCTGTTTCATCCTCAGAAACGAAGAAGGGGCTTTCGCTCAAAGAGCAAAAGGAACTCAAGAAAGTGGAGGCCATGATTCGCGACGCCGAAACCCAAAAAGATAAGGCCCGCCAAGCCTTAAACGACCCGTCCATCGCCTCCAACGCCGCCGAACTCTTCACCCGCCAAGAAACGCTGACCCAGGCGGAACGAAACTTGGATGCCCTCCTCAAACGCTGGGAAGAACTGGCGTAAAACAACCCCCGCCTGTAATTCGTCACAAGGCTTGTGATGTATTGGGTACCCTCCTTTCTTGGTTCTCTCTAGCACCAAATTTCGGGCGCACGTTTATACGTAGGCGTTGTTTTTCGTTCAACGACAATCGCCTTAAAGATGGGCACCAGTTTCGGCGTTCCACGCGTCCTCTTTAGTTTCAATTTCAAACGTGACGCCAACCCCTTTTTACGCTTTCTTCTCTTTATAGGTGACTTCATACGCAGCAATACCCCCCTTGTTTTATTTCCCTCAAATATCCCCTCCGTCGTCAAATCACTTGAAATTATCACATATATGATATATATTTTATATGTGATAGAGGAAGGCTTAATATGAAATCATCTAAAAAACGAAATCAATTCAGAGGGATTCCCCATGAATCCGTTCTCCAGAAAGAACTGAAAGACCCTGAATTTCGAAAACAATACCAACGAGAAGGCGTCAAACTGGCGATTGCCTACAAGATCGCGGAACTCCGGCAAAAATGCGGGATGACCCAGTCGGAACTGGCGGGAAAGATTGGGGCGACCCAAAGTCAGGTGGCCCGGATGGAGAGCGCGAATACAAGCAACTTCGAAATCAAAACCCTGCAAAAAATCGCTTCCGCGGCAGGCAAAGAACTTCAGATTAAATTCGTTTAAATCCAGAGGAATTCCCCTCCATGTTTCACAATGGAGAGCTTGCCCGCCGTGGCGGGGGGTAGGGGAGGCATAGAATTTCTTCTTCCTTCAAGAAATTGGAATGGAAATTTTGAAGAGATCTTCGTAAGGAAAAAGATATTTATCCCCCTCGCCTCTTTACTCGCCGTGGCGAGCAAGCTGTACTACGCAGGGAGGAATTCCTCCCCGAACCCCTCCAAACGCTGGGAAGAACTGGCGTAATAGAAAACACCTTCTCAAACTCGGGTATACACGCCTTCTCGTGGTAGAATTGTTTCAAGTAACGGTAGGACAGGCGTGTGCTTTCCTTCCTTTGGTGACGGCGAATCCGGAACAGCAGACGGACAACTCAGTCTGTCACTGGAGGTGAAGGGCAATGCCACAGCATAACAATGACGCGGCTGGAATGAGAGGTTACCGCTCCCGAAATCAAGACGGTCAACTGCGAGACAAACGAGATGATACCCACATGGGGACCATCGAAAAGCAGTACGGTCGAGACTTCGGAGTGCGATCCGATATGCAATTAGGACACTACCTAAAGCAGAAAGGAGTCGACTCTCTCAATGACTTGATAACGGGCAAATAACCCGGAGACGGTCGGGCACCGCCTGTCCTACCCATTTTCAATCTTTAAAGACCCAGAGTCGCATTCTTCTAAAGCTGTTGAGCTCGGATTGAGATAATCAGCCTGACCAACTCCCCCCAGAAAATCTCTCAAACCTATCGCAATTCCTCATGGAAAGAGTTGTAATGGTTTTGGCTCCCGCAGAAAAACAGCTGCTGGGGCCAGGCTACGATAGTTATTATAATGAGCGACGGTGTATGGAGAGGTAGTAGAGCAGTTTACTGCCCTCGCCTTGAAAATTACAAAAAGGCCACACCTACCGCACTGTTTAGTCGGGAGGGCTGTTACTGAGTCTGATTATAGTTTACGGGCGTTTACGACTCGGTCGTAAAGAGTCGTCAAGCCAACTCAAAAGGGGAACGGATAGAATTTTATGGGCACTACGAAGACACAAATATCAAGCGAGCTACAATCTGTCGGTGAAATTATTAAGACTGACTACCGATACCTTGTGCCTGCCTATCAGCGTAATTTTTCCTGGACAAAAGATGAGGTTGAGCAGCTGTGGAATGATGTTAACGACTCTATGGAAGAGAATCGGTCCGAATACTTCCTTGGAACAATTGTAGTCACAGAAGAACGGGATTTAAAGGAGCGGATCATAATCGACGGTCAACAGAGGCTTGCTTGCCTAATAATGATGTTTAGCGTCATCCGTACTATATACCAAGAAAACAAAGACGATCGAGCATTGGAAGTTTTTGCCGATTTCCTAGGAGTCAGAGATCGCAAATCTAGAATTGTTGAGCCTCGGCTTACGCTAAATGCATTGAATGAACCTGTATTCCAAAAATTGGTGATTGATGACCCAAATCCAGCAACAAAAAAATTTAATGATGAATCAAAACGTGGATCAGGGTCCAACCGTTTACTTTGCGAAGCAATAGATTTTATTAGTGAAGCCATAAAGATAAGGGCCGGAGAATCTACTCGTTATGAAAGCTACTTACTTAAGTTAGAAGATTTTATCAGAGATCATGTGGTTATCATTTTAGTTAAGGTTCAGAATGAAGCGGACGCTTATCTTGTATTTGAAACATTGAATGATCGAGGCTTAGAGCTTTCAATAAGCGATTTATTGAAAAATTATATCTTTGGAAAAGCCCTATCTCGTCTGAACCTCGTCAAAAAGCAATGGGACGAGATGGTTCTTATCTTAGGGGGCCAAAATGAAACCCAATTTCTAAGACATTACTGGCTTTCCAAATATGGGGTGGTCAGAGAACGGGATCTTTATAAAGAAATAAAGAATAAATTTGAAAACCAGAGTGCAGTTTTGAGTCTGATGGAAGAGCTGAGAGAGGCTGCCGATAATTATGCTGCTACTTACTCCGACGACCATAATCGTTGGAAAGGTGCCCCGTCTGAAACACGCAAGGAATTGGCGACATTACAGTTGCTCAACGTGAGCCAGTTCCGACCCATGCTACTAGCAGCATTTGCAACTATGGAGTCAGCTGAAACATTTAAACTTGTTCATGTAGCCCTTGTTCTTTCCATGAGATACAGCATTATTGGTTCCCTCGGAACGGGCAATATCGAAAGGGCATACTCAAACGCAGCTCTTGCTATTCGGCAAAAGAAGGCAGACACTGCTGCCAAAGTATTTAATCAACTTAAATCTATTTATTCGGACGATACAAAATTTGAAAATGATTTCTCGTTAAAGGAAATAACGAAGCCAAAAGTCTCAAGATATATTCTTGCAGCATTAACAAACTCACATGATAAAACAAAGGTTTCAGCGATTGTTGATGATGAAAAGCTAGTTACACTGGAACATATAATGCCCAAAACAAGGACGCAAGATTGGCAAAAGGCGGCTCAAGATGAATCTGAGTATTTCGAATACGTCAATCGCCTGGGAAATATGACCTTAATTGAAAGAGACAAAAACAAAGGTGCTGGCGGTTTATCATTCGATAAGAAAAAGAGTATGGCGTATTCTAAGTCGGCAATTATCATCACAAAGAAATTGTGCGATTACAAAGATTGGACAATCGCCGATATAAAAGACCGACAAAAAGCGCTTGCTAAAAGTGCCGTGCAAGTCTGGTCAATAAAATACTAATAGTTTGCTAACTTTATGGAGGGTCAGTCTTGGAATTGATGTGCTTTACAGGTAGCGAGGGTTCATATCCCCCACTCTCTGAATTTTGAACAATAAGGGCATTGTTTGAGGCCTGAGAAAGGAACACACGAAATGTCATATCCATCAGTAGACCAGCTTCAGAAAGTTCTTACGGAAAAGGTCTTTCATTACGCTACCGACCGGAAAAAAGCTGCTGGCCGGGCTTTGGGTACACTTGTGGAAATAATCACATTCTATGCCTTGAAATCGTGGGGACTTGAACGGAACGTTGCTATAGAGAGGCCACTGCCTGAATTTGCAAACGACGATATAACACATAACGTCGAATACAGTTTGCACCCATCAACCCCACTGGCGCAGATTGAATTTAGCCGGGACATGTTGCCCCTAACCTCTAAGAAAATCTCTAGGAATGCGCAACTCGCTTCCCTTGAAATTCCTGCGAAGTCACTCAAAACAAACGTATTGTTGCGCAATGACTTGGTTCTGCGCAATTCGTGCACCATTTGTGACTTGAATGACAGTTTCCTGAATACATATCTTGACACTCTTGGAAAAGAAAATGGCTCTTACTCCGTTGTGTCACTGCGCCGTCGCCCATTTGCCATTCTTGAGTGCAAGCGTGTCGGCGTTGAAGAAGGAATGAAAAAGGGCCCTCAAACAATAGAAAAGGCCAAACAAGGTGCCTATGTCGCCCGAACAGTTTCCGCATTACAAAAAATCAGACTTACGGATGGCACAATGGGGGGCTTGATTCAAAAGAAAGATAAATCGTTTCAATTGGGAGATTACTACAAGTTAATGGCAGAGATTATTGCGTCGAATGATCCAGAATTACTTTCACGGTTTATTTTGACGGTAGGGGTCGTCAGTAACCATGGCAATTGGTTCACTTCAGAGAATCACAATAAGGAATTGAAAGTACTTGCTCAATCATACGATTGGCTTTTATTCCTAACTGATGTTGGAATTGCCCAGTTCATTGACGAACTATTATTCCATCCCAAAAAAGAACTGTCTGCAGCCAAAGATGCTTTTCTTGCAAGCTATACAGGAGAGAAAGGTGTTAATCAGTTTACAAAGGTTCAGATCGCACTTGCAGCGGACTCCGCTCTCCAATTCTATTTCAAATCTAACTTGAAGATGATCGAGGGTTGGTTCAACATCATCGCACCATCAGGGAAGCAGCTCTCAGTTCTGAAAGAAGAACTCGATATTTTGAAAAGAAAAAACTGGAAGGAGATTCACACGTGACGGCAGGACGCACACTCAATACACTAAGTCAGCATTGGGGGACCCCAGAGAAATATGTCGATGCGGTCCGTGAATTTTTTGGTGGACATATTGACTTAGACCCTTGTTCTAATGAGTACTCAATTGTACATGCGAAAACTGAATACCGCTTACCCATGCATGATGGACTCAGAGAAAGCTGGGATTTTCCAACGATATACATAAATCCTCCGTATGGGATTGACAAAGAACGAGGTACGTCAATCAAAAGATGGTTGCACAGATGTGCAACGGCAAATAAGGAACATAGGTCCGAAGTACTTGCGCTTGTCCCTGTGGCAACGAATACAGGACATTGGAAAAATTATGTGTTCGGAAAGGCAACAGGAGTGTGTTTTTTATATGACACACGCCTCAAGTTTCTGGTCAACGGCCAAAATGGCGGAAAGGGTGCGCCGATGTCTTGTGCGATGGTTTATTGGGGTAAAAACTATAATAAGTTTCTCACCATTTTCAGTAAATTTGGTGCGGTAATAGATTTTCGACCATTAAAGGATAAAAGTTTTGGGGAATATGCTGAGAAGGGTCAACTGAAATTCGAAGCCGTGGCGTGATTATACGACCATATTAAAGACACCCAATTTGCATGAGTTAACGGTACCAGTTCTCTAAGTGTCATCTTCCAAGGCGGACCAAGTCTCAACCCCCTCTCCTCCTTAGACGAAAAATTCTAAACTCGTACCTCGCGATTTAAACCACCCGTTAAACGGTTGAGAGGACCCTCGCCGCTCGAATCGACTCACGTTCCTCGCATGATATATACTCCCTCAAAATTAACGCATGAGGTCCTGAGATCCTGAACTCTTCTATACATCATTTCCGGGATTTTTTTACTCATCACTGGAAAACCAACCGGTGGATTCTCCTGGGGCTTTGCATTTTCTTTTCCTGCGTCAGAGTCGCCCGCCTCCCCGATCTGGATGGGGACCTGGCCCAAACCGTTTCCGCGGCGCGTTCTTTTTTACAAGGCGATGGACTCACGATACCGGCCATGCCGCTCAATGACCTCTCTTTGGTTCATCATCTTTCATTTTTACTTAAACCTCCCGGGTATCCTCTCGCGCTGGCCGGCGCCATGAAGGTTTCCTCAAACGACCAACAGGCCGTCATTCTTTTATATTGGATTTGTATTTTTATTTTTTACGGAGCCTGGTTTGTAATTTTGGAATCTATCAAGTCGATTCAAATAGGGGCGCGGGCTCTCATGTGGATGACATGGGCGTTTATAGCGGAACCGTTGCTCCGCCAAAAACCAGATGAGCTGATGGCTCTCGCCTTATTTTCTCTGGCGATCGCCCTCTCTCTTTGGATTATTCAAAAACAAAAACGGTCGATTTGGCGGGGGGTCGCGCTTGGTTTCATCCTCGGCGGATGCGCGTTTTCGCGTTACGCGTATTACCCCCTGATGGGTGGATTTGTGGTCAGCTGGCTTTTGTGGGTTTATCGATTTGACCGACGGTTTCTTCCCTTATCGTTCGTTATGGGATGCACGGCCATGGCCTCTATTGGCGCCACGATGCTGTTTATGCGGCTTTCAACCGGCTTCTCGAGCCCGGCCCCATTTTGGTCCAAGGGTTTCTACTGGATTCAATTGTTCTCCGCTTATCCTTTTCCTATCGACGCGATTAATTTTAAGGAAGCGTGGATGTTCATCTGCAAAGGCCTGTCCGCGCCTTCCCCCGTCTTCATAAACACGGGACTGTGGATCTCCGCCCTCTTTTTATTGAGCGCGTATTTATTCAGAACCTTCATCAGCATGGGGATAAAGAAAAGCGGCTCTGCCTCCGAGTTTATTGATCCGTTGCGATATTTTTTCGATACCGTCGGCATTATGAGCATGGTTTGTATTCTGGGATCGCTCGCTTACTTGTCTATCAGATACAGGACGGAAAACATTATCGCTTCAGAGGCTCGTTATTACGATTTGCTCAGCCCCTTCATTTTGTTATCAGTCATTGAGCTGTTGATGAGAGGCCGGGATCGGAAGAGAGGAGAGTGGGAACAAATAGTGGTTGGCGGATTATTATTCGCGGTTTCAATCTCAGCCGTTAATCTTTACCGCCAACCGTGGGCCCTCATCAACAAAGATCATTATTCCTTTGGAAAAGAGGCCTATAAAAAATTCGACGCTGATATAGAAAAGTTTATGTCGCTTCTTTCCAGTCAAAAGTCTGATATGGCGACCGTATATCTAGAAGGGCCTTGGAAAGGAAGTTATTGGAGGACGGAGTACGCCCGTCAATGCCAAATTCCTTCTGAATGGAGCGATGGGAGTCGTTTCATCTCTACCCGCTTTCCAGTCCAGCTTATCTTCTCATTCCCCAAAAATCCGGAGGAGGAGGGCGCTTGGTATTTGGCCCCGTTGGTCAAATCCGATAAAACCCAAAAAATAGGCGCTTTGGAAGAGGTAGACATCTATCGCGTTGTGATCGGGAAATCGTGAAAAAATAGTTGAAACTTTTCACCTCCTTCCAGCGTCTTATATATGGATGGGGTTTGCCGCTGTTCCGTCCACGGGAGGCCGTCCATGAGCGTTAAAGGGTGGAAGAGGGAATTAACAGCTGTTGTGATGCGGTTTTTTCATCGAAGGCACAAAAGGGAAATCATTCTCCTTTGTGCCTTTCTTTTGCTCACGATCACGATCCTTGACTACGAAACCGGCCCCGATCTGGCCTTTTCCATTTTTTACCTCCTGCCGATCTTTGTCGCCGAATGGTTCGTCGAATCCAAATGGGGCGTGGTTTTTTCCATCTTAGGCGGCATCGGGTGGTTTGTGTCCGATATTCTTTGGCGCCGGTACATTCAACATCCGGCACTGCACCCGTGGAATTTCACGGTGATCACGGGAACATTTCTCATTTTTGATTATTTCGTCGCGTCTCTTCGAGACGCTCTTCGTAGAGAACGCACCTTGTCGCGGGTGGATCAGTTGACGGGGGCGCTCAATCGCCGCGCTTTTCATGAAGCGGCCCGGGCGGAACTCCTGCGCGCGCAGCGGACATTAACGCCGCTCACCATCGCTTACTTGGATATCGACAATTTTAAGCAGATGAACGATCGGTATGGCCATCTCAAGGGTGACGAGGTGCTCGTTTCGGTGACCAAAACCATTCTCCTGAATCTTCGCGCGACCGACATCATTTCCCGCCTGGGAGGCGATGAGTTCGCCATTCTCCTGCCTCAACTGGCGCCGCGATACGCGCATTTGGTGCTTAAGAAGCTGCAGGCCAGTTTAATGGGAATGGCGGCGGCTCGCGGATGGCCCATTTCCGTGAGTCTGGGAGCCGTGACCTTCAAAAAGGCCGCTTCGTCGGTGGACGAAATGATCATTAAAGCCGACGGGCTCATGTACGAGGTCAAAGCAAGCGACAAGGGAGGCCTTCGTTACCGGGTGGAGCCTGACGTGGTGCTGGCCGATCAACTCGGCCCCTCCTTCGCAATAACCGCCTGATCCCCCCTCCTCTTCCTCAGGGAGAGCTATAATGAGGGGGCGACAATGGATAAAAATCCTCCCCTGCGAGAAGCGTTGTGGTGGCGCACGGTCAAAGCGGGCGTTCAGTGCCTTCTTTGCCCCTGGAAATGCGTTTTGTCGAAGGACTCCATTGGGAGGTGCCGCGTTCGAATGAACTCCGAAGGGCGCCTCGTGTCTCTTGTTTACCAAACCCCGATCGCCGTCCACGTGGATCCCATCGAGAAAAAACCCGTCTTCCATCTTCTGCCAGGATCTCTCGTTTATTCCCTCGCCACTGTCGGATGCAATTTAAGCTGCGAGTTTTGCCAGAACTCGGATATTTCCCAATCGGGGCCGGAGAAAACGCCGGGAAAGGTCATGGTTCCCAAACGCCTGCGCATCACGGAAACGGACGACGGGCGTTTGAGGCCCGAGATGGAGCACGAAACCGTTGAGACCTTCTCGCCGGAGGAGGTGGTGGAAGCCGCGCTCGCGACGAAATGCGACTCCGTGGCCTACACCTATTCAGAGCCGATTGTTTTTTTCGAATACGTGCTTGATACCGCCAAGCGCGCGAAAGAAAAGGGCCTTAGGAACGTGCTGGTGTCCGCCGGTTACGTCGAGCCGGAACCCTTGGCCCAACTTGTCCCTTATTTCGACGTCATCAAAATTGACCTCAAAGGATTTAACGAAACGTATTATCGAAAGACGGTGGGAGGCGAACTCCGATTTGTTCTTCGCACGTTGCAAGAGCTCAAACGACACCGCGTGTTCACCGAAGTGGTGACGTTGCTCGTTCCGACGATGAATGATGACGAATCCGACCTTAAAGCCATGGCCCGCTGGATCAAAGAGAACATGGGAGCCGACACGCCTCTCTTCTTCTCGCGCTTTACGCCTCAACACCACCTTCAAAATCTTTACCCCACGCCCATCGAAACCATGGAGAGAGCCTGGAACATCGCCAAAGCGGAAGGGCTCCATTATGTTTATCTTGGAAATGTTCCCGGACATCCGGCGGAGTCGACGGCGTGCCCCCAATGCCGGCAGGTTTTGATCCGGCGATACGGCTATCGGATCCTCGAAAACAAATTGGACAAAGACGGGCGGTGCCCCGTTGATGGAACACAAATTCCTGGAATATGGAACCGCTCAAAAGGGATCGTCCCAATGTCTTGATGGGACGGCTTTAAAGTAGAATACGGGCCTCATGTTGAAAAAATTTCACATCCAAGATGGCAACGTCGTTGAGAACGACGGGACCGATTCTTCCATCTGGGTCTACTGTAATCCGGATGAGAACGAAAAGAAATTTCTCGTCAACGACTTAAAATTGGATGAGCACACCCTGGCCTCGGCGCTCGACCCCGACGAGCTGGCGCGCCTTGAAACCGAGCCGGACCACATCGCCCTCATCATCAAAAATCCTAAAAACTATTCCGCCGCGGACCAATTTCTGTTCAAAGTGTCGTCTATGGGTTTGTTTTTATTTCAGAAAAAATTGGTGATCGTCACAGGGGATGACGCGCCGCTTTTCATCGGGAAGCCCTTCTCCTCCGTGGACGATATTCACGAGATTCTCGTCAAACTCATTTTTTCATCGATCATTCATTTCCGCGAGCACTTAAAAGTCATCAACATGATCTCCGACGAGATTGAAAAGAAAATCAACATCTCCATGGAAAACAAATATCTGCTCAACATGTTCACGCTGGAAAAATCGCTGGTTTACTATCTAAACGCCATCAATTCCAACGGGTTCGTTCTCGAAAAACTCAAGGTCATGGGAGAGAAGCTGGGGCTGACCCAAAAGAACAAGGAAAGCGTGGACGACATCGGCATTGAGAACAGCCAGTGCTACCGGCAAGCGGAAATCATCTCCAACATTCTCGCCAGCCTCATGGACGCGCGGGTGTCCATCGTGAGCAATAACCTGAACATCCTCATGAAAAATCTCACGATCATCACCATTTCCATCATGCTTCCCACGCTGGTGGTGAGCATGTTTTCCATGAACGTCGCCATTCCCATGGGGCGCCATCCGCTGGCCTTCTGGATCATCATGGGGTTGGCCGGGGTATCGGTGGGAGGAGTGGTCTTGTTGTACAAGTCCAGGAAGTTCTTCAAATAAATTTGAGCTTGGAACGTTGGCGCTTGCCCCATTTTCTCCACCGGCCAGGCTTGGCCACGCTCACGGGAGTTCTTCTGATGGTGAACACAGAGTACGCTGGATCTAACCCAGACAACGAGATGAACCGCCCGGCGATGGTGGCCGGCGGATTTTACCCAAAAGATCCGGCTGAACTGGCACGGATGGTGGACGGCTTTCTCTCCCACGCCAAACCGCCGGCTCTGCCGGGGGAGCCCCTCGGAATCCTCGTTCCCCACGCCGGATATGCGTATTCAGGAAGCGTCGCCGCTCACGGCTACAAAACCATCGGTAAAAAAGTTAAGACGGTGATTCTGTTGGGCGTCGCCCACCGTGTTCCCGTGCAAGGCGCGGCGGTGTGGAGCCACGGCGCCTTCGAAACGCCCCTCGGTCGGATTCCCGTCAATGAAGCGCTCTCCAAAAAAATCATGGCCGCCTCCTCCTTGATCCGCGCCGACACGAAACCTCACGAAAACGAGCATTCCATCGAGGTGCAGCTCCCGTTCCTTCAGAGGACTCTTGGCGAATTCAGCATTGTGCCGCTTCTTCTGAACAACGATCGAGACCTCGAGGCGCTCCGGGAAATCGGCCACGCCATCGCGGAAGGGGCGCGAGGCGAATCCGTTCTCCTCGTCCTGTCGTCCGATCTCTCTCACTATCCCACAAGCGACCTGGCCACGCTGGTGGACCGCACCACGCTGTCGTCTCTGGGCAGTTTCGACCCCCTCTTTGTCCGCGACACCTCCGAGGCTCTTTTGAACCGGGAAGAAAAAGCGTTGGATTGCGCGATGTGCGGGGAAGCAGCGGTCATCGCGGGACTTTCGGCGCTCAAAGAAATGGGAGCCAATCAAGCCGTGGTCGTCGGCGCCCAAAACTCCGGCGAGACGCCCGGCGTGGGAGACCCTTCCCACGTGGTGGGCTATGGAGCGGTGGCTTTCGTCAAAGCGGCCTCCCCCAAACCGTTCGGCTTCTCTCTCACGGAGGAACAAAAGGCTTTTCTACTCAAGAGCGCCCGGCTTTCCATCGCCGACGGACTCAATGGCGTCCGTTATCAACCGCATTCTCTCTCGACGTGGGCGAATTGTAATTTCCCGGCGGCGGTCTTCGTGACGCTTCGGGAAGACGGACAACTTCGCGGCTGCATCGGAACCACCGAGGCCCACAACACGCTTCTGGAAAACGTTCGAACCTACGCCCGCGCGGCGGCCTTTGAAGACCCGCGGTTCCCGCGCCTCGCCAAAAACGAGCTGGAGAAAATTCATATTGAGATCTCACTTCTCTCGCGGCCCGTGCCGGTCCAAAGCGCGGCGGAGATTATTCCCCTGAAGCACGGGGTCGTGGTTCAAAAAGGAATGAAAAGGGGGCTCTTCCTTCCGTCGGTGTGGGAACAACTCCCGGATAAAGAAGCGTTCCTATCGGAGCTGTGTTCGCAGAAAGCCGGGCTTCCCCGCGACGCGTGGAAAAATCCGGACGTCACGTTAAGTGTTTTTACGAGCGATGCTTTTGAAGAGCCGCCGCGACGGGCGGAATAAGCCCTGTCGCTAAGAGGAGAAAGCCGGTGAACAAAAGAAGCTGGCTGTATCCCAAAAGGGGAATGAAAAAGGCGCTCGCCACAAACGCTCCGAACGCCGAGCCCCACAAATCCGCCGCGTAAAGGCCCGCGACCGCCTCCGCCGACAAACCCGCCACGGCAAACGGAAAAGCGGCCCCCACCAAAAACCCCGGAATAAAAAGAAAAAGAACGAACACCGACGTGAGCGATACATGGGGAAGGGAATAAAGTTGCTCCACGCTGGAACCCAACACCAGCGCGAAGAGCCCCATCAGGAAAACGATGGCCCAAAGCCCCCGGAGAGGCGCTTTCATTTTGACCCGCGCCGTGGCCCCGCTTCCGGCCACAAGCCCCAACATGAAAGAAGAGCTCAGGAGTCCCAGCTGCCAGTAGAGCGCTCCGGAAAGCGACTGAAAAAGAAGAAGCCCCGCCATCTCCATCACCATTCCCCCGAAGCCCACCAGGAACAGCAAGTTCTGCTCGGCGAACAACCGGCGGCGGAGGTGTTGCGCCCACATTTTCCGAAGCGCTCCGGCGATGATAAGAAGAATCAAAACGGGCCCCATGAAAAACCAGGGAGAGAACCGTTTGGAAAACCACACGCGCCACGCGACGGCGTAGGCGATGGGCTTGACGTCTGAGTTCACGTCGCCGCCGCCGGCGGGGCGAACCCGTGTCCACAGCGAGTCCCGGCGGGCTCGGTCCAAATACGACGGGAGCGTCTCCGGCAGAAGGACGCGGGTTTGTATTTTTCTCGATGCCATTCGAGCGGAAAGGAGAGCGGGATCCAAATTGATCTCCCGATCGCTCGCCAGCACAATCATTTTCGATCCGGGAATCTCCGATCCGGGGATCACCTCCAGATGAGCGAACGGCACATGGGCCGCGTTTAAAATACTCCTGTTTTCAATCGCGAGTCCGGCCGGCAAATCATGCTCCGAGGATGAAACGGAAAAAGCCAGAATCCCGCCATCCGCGAGCGCCTCCCGGGCGTCCCGGAAAAATTCGACGGTGAAAAAGCGGTTGAGAGCCGCGTTGGTCGGATCCGGAAGAGATTGAATGATCACGTCATAGTCGCGCGGATGGGTTTTAAGCCATCGCCGGGGGTCCTCGCACACCACGGTTTTCGGGAGGCTCTCTCGCAGAAGCGGATCGAAACCCGGAAACGTCGTCAGAAAATCAATCGCCTGACCGTCGGGCTCCACCACGTCCACTGAGTCGACCGCGTGCTTGCGAATGTCGCCCATGGAAAAAACCGTCGAGAGTCCGATACACAACACCCGCTTGGGATTTGCATGCGCCAAGAGAGGCCAGTGGACCAACTCCTCCTCTCCGGAGGGATCCGGAATTTGGGAGGTGGCGACGCCGTTTTGAAACAGGGTCACGCTGTTCTTGAGGCGGACCAAAAGCAAATGATCGTAACGGGTTTCTTTTTGAGCCAGAACGTCCGTGCCGCTCCATTGAAGCCGCCGGGTTTCCAGGTCGATTCGGGGAGAGAAACCGCAGAAGAGGACGTTCAGCAGAAACGCCAAGGCCGGAACCGGGTGAAACGGGGATCTTCGATCCGACGGTCTCCGATCCGAAGGTCTTCGATCCGAGGATCGTCGATCCAGAGGTCTCCACAGCCACCAACCGGCCAGAGAAAGAATCAGGCCCGCGGCGGAAAGAATCACGAGAGACGGCACGCGGCCCACCAAAAGAAAAATCGAGAGCGCCCCGCCCACCACCGCGCCGAGGCTTTCCATAAAATAGAGCCAGCCTCCTTTCCCTTTCTGAATGGCCACCCCGGCTCTGAAGGCGCGGCCCAAGAGCCAACAGGGGGCGGCGAGAAAGAAGAACGGCCAGATGAGACTGGAGGCGAAACGGGGGATGTCTCCCTGTGAAATCAAGATTTTGGAAAGCCGGATGAGGATATCCGAGGCCGGGATCACAAGACCCAAACCGGAAAGGATACGGGCCAGAGAACGGGAGGGATGGGGTTGGATCTTCGCGGAGGCGCTCCCCAAGCCTCCCCACAAGAGCCAGGCGGCCAAGCTCACGCCGAGCGTGATTTCATGCCCCTGGAACACGACGGCCATCTCCCGCAAGAGAATGACCTGCGAGAGAAGGCTCACAAACCCCAGGAGAAAGAAAAGAAAACTCATGTCAGTGGATTCTAAGATCTGAGGACGATTGTCGAAAGAGACTTCTTCGCCTCCTACAAAAGAATTAACATACCCCCATGAAAAACAATTCTTCACCAGATGAGCCGTCCTCCTCGGGCCTCACGACGCGCCGGATTGAAGCGTTTAGCGACGGCGTTTTCGCGATTGTCATCACGCTGATGGCCTTTCAAATCAAAATTCCCCCGATTGATCCCCTTTTCGCCGCCCAACAGTTGCCGAAAGCGTTGTGGTCGCTGTGGCCGGAGTTTTACAGCTATGGTTTAAGCTTTTTCATGGTGGGTGTGTATTGGATCGGGCATCACAACGCCTATCATCACATCAACCGGACCGACCGGCCGCTCCTGTGGTTCAACCTCGTGTCTCTCATGCTGGTGGCTCTTCTCCCCTTTTCCACCTCACTCCTCGGGCGTTACATGAATTTTCAACTGGCTCACATCGTTTACGGGGTGAACATCATCGTGATTGGGATCGCCAATTATTATCAGTGGAGATACGCCCGAACTCGTGGCCTCGTCAACGTCAAGATGGAAAGATGGTTTATCCGAAAAACCAATAAGCGTCTCCTCTTGGCGCCAGGGGTGGCGGTGGGGGCCATCCTTCTCTCCTTCATCAATCTTCACGCCAGCGCGCTTTTGTATTTGTCCATTATTCTCTACTACCTGTTCCCGACAGCCATTGACCGGGCCGTTGAATAAATCAAAAAGGAAATGACATGGACGCCTTGGAAGCCATCGCCGCTCGTCACAGTTCGCGCCATTTCAGCGCCAAACCCCTTTCCAGCGAAACGATTGAAAAAATCGTGGACGCCGGCCGCTTGGCCTCCACGGCGCGTAACGTTCAGCCGTGGGAATTCGTGGTGGTCACGGAAAGCGAAACCCGAAAAAAGATCGCCGGGCTCACCGACAACGGAAAATTTATCGAACAAGCGCCCGCCTGCGTCGCCCTCTTCTGCCGCGACACCAAATATTTTCTGGAGGACGGCTCCGCCGCGACGCAGAACATTCTGATCGCCGCCGCCGCGCTCCGGGTTCAGTCGTGCTGGGTGGCGGGCGACAAAAAGCCATACGCCGCCGACATCGGCCGTCTACTTAACGCGCCGGACTCATCCAAGCTCGTTTCATTGATCGCTCTCGGATACGACGAAAGGGCCACCGTCCGCCCGGTGAAACGCCCTCTGGCAGAGGTACTTCACTGGGAACGATTTCAGGGGAGAAAATAAAAAGCAGGCACAAATAAAAAGCCCAAATCCTAGCCCTCATGGGGCACGCGCACCTTAGGGTGGCAGATTGGATTTGAGCTTAAGAGAAGGTTAATCCGGGTTTCCGTCGGGCGCAAGGGAAATTTTTCCAATGCGCGAAATTCTTGTCGACGGAAAACGAATCTAAAAATCGCCTGGTTTTAATGATGGAAAACGGCGCCGGTGTCGGCGCTGGTCACATGTTCACAATACCGAGACAACCAACCCCTCTCCACCTTCGGCTTAAACGGTTTTAGTTTTTTAAGCCGCTTCTTGATTTCAGCGGCCGGGATCAACAGATCCAACTTCCCCGTTTTCGCGTCGATCCGAATGCGTTCTCCCTTTTTAATGACGGCGATGGGGCCTCCCGCCGCCGCTTCCGGTGAAATGTGACCGATACAAAGCCCCCGGGTTCCGCCGGAGAAGCGCCCGTCCGTGATCAGAGCCACTTTGAGCCCCGCTCCCACGATGGCCGCCGTGGGACTCAGCATTTCCTGCATGCCGGGCCCGCCCTTGGGGCCTTCAAAGCGAATCACCACCACGTCGCCGTTTTTCACCCGGCCTTCGATGATCCCTTGAAACGCGTCTTCCTGCGATTCGAAAATCACAGCCGGCCCTTCGAACTGCATCATCTCAGGAGGAACCCCCGCGGTTTTCACGACCGCCCCTTTCGGCGCGATATTCCCGAACAACACGGCAAGCCCCCCTGTCTTGCTGAAGGGCTGCTCGATGGTTTTAATAATGTTTCCGTCCGGCGATGGCGCCCCCTGCAGAAGGTCCGCCAACGTCCCAGTGACCGTTTTGGAGGTGAGGTCGATGGTGCCGAGCTTCGCGATCTCTTTCATGATCGCAGGAATTCCTCCCACCGCAGCCACATCTTCGATATGCACATCAGATCTAGATGGGCTCACTTTGCAAATGCACGGCGTCTTGCGGGAGAGGCGGCTTAACTCCTTCAAATCGTATTTGATTCCCGCTTCCCAGGCGAGCGCCAGCGTGTGCAAGATGGTGTTCGTGGACCCGCCCATGGCCATGTCCAAAATAAACCCGTTGTTGATGGCGGCTTTGGTCACGATATCGCGGGGCCGGATTTTTTTCTCGATGCACTCTTTCAGTGTCGCCGCCGCTTGCTTCATGAGCTCAATTCGCGCGGGATTAATCATCGTCTGTGTTTTCTCTTTGTCCGTCCAAACGGCCGCCGTGACGGTCCCGTTTCCGCGCAGAGCCAGGCCGATGGCTTCTCCCAAACAGTTCATGGAATTGGCCGTGAACATGCCNNGAGCACGAGCCGCAGCTGGCGCAGGCTTTGTCGGCCATCTTCAAAAGTCCTTCCTCGGATAATTTCCCGACGGAGTGTTTGCCGACGCCCTCAAAAAGAGTGATGAGGTCGGAGCCGTCTTGGCCGGCCAGCATGGCCCCGCCGGAGACGAAGACCGCCGGAATATTGACGCGCACCATGGCGTTAAACATGGCCGGGACGATTTTGTCGCAGTTCCCGATGCCCACCCACCCGTCGCACGGATGCGCGCCGATGATGGTTTCGATTTGGTCGGTGATGAGCTCGCGGCTCGGCAGGGAATACTTCATCCCGAAATGCCCCATGGCCACGCCGTCGCACACGGCGCCGCCCACGTTGGCGTACCACACGTTAAACCCCAGGGCTTTGAGTTCGTTTTCAACGATATGCCCCAGCGGTTCCAGATGCGCGTGGCCGGCGATATGCGTCGTGTAGGAATTGATGACGGTGACAAAGGGTTTTTTTCGGTCGGAAAGGGTTTTGATGACCCCGGACGCCTTGATCAGCGAGGCCGCCGGAATCATGTGGGTTCCTTCGCCGACGATGCGGCTCCCTTTTTCCCGAATGTTTTCGATCCCTTCGTTGATGAAATCGTCTTTCCGCTTCGACATGTCCCTCTCCTTAATCACGATGGTATGTCTATTAAGATGCGTTCTTTGAATAAGGCTTATTTTAAGTTATTTTGTGGGCATCCTTTTAAGATGGTCTATTCTATTACTCAACAAAGGACCCGGCCAGGAGGTTCCACAAAGGCCGGCGGAGGAGCCGCAATCCGAATGAAAAAATTCTTGCTCGCCGTGCCGCTGCTCATCGGGGGCGTGACGATCGCCCCCCTTCCCGGCGGAGCGCGCGAAATGGACCTGGTCTCCATTGAAGTTCGTTCTCTCCCCTTTCTTTCCCTTGAACACCCGCAGACCAACACATTTGAAGACCACGTGAAGATTCAGCCGCAAGACGTCAAAGCGCGCGTGAGCCTTCCTCCCTGGCGGCTTGGATCCAACGGAACGCTTCTTTCCGTCGGGCTGGGGTATGAAAACCTTCGTTTCTTCTATAAAAACTGGGACTCCGCGCAAGATCCAAACCGGGTGGACGAGCTCCAGGCGGCCCAGCTCTTCTTCTTCCTGAAGAAACAGCTTCACGCCGAGGGATGGGGGCTCAGGTCGTTTGTGACATCGGGCATCCACTCGGATTTCAAAGCGATAACGACCCGCGACCTCCGGCTTCAAGGAGGCGCCATGCTGGAACGGCAATACGCGAGAGGACATCTGTGGGGGTTCGGCCTCGTGTTCTTGAACGATTACGGCACGCCGCGCGTTTTCCCGGGCGTGTACTATCAGCGGACGATCGGGTCGGCGCACCGGATCAACGTCCGCCTCCCGACGCAGCTTTCCTACGCCTACATTCCCAATGACCGGTGGGAACTGGGCGTCGCCGCCAAAGTGACGGGGAACAACTCCCGCCTGGAAAGAGAAGGACCGCTCAAGGGGAAAACCGTCAAATACTCACTGGGGACCATCGGACCATCGATCAAACGGAACATAAACCGCTTTTTGTCTGTTTCTCTTGAAGGCGGGACGACGTTCCGGCATCAACTCGAGATTTATGATGGATCCTCGCGAATCCGGGATTTGGGGTTAAGACAGTCTTATTTCGTGACAACGGCTGTCAGAGCGGGGTTTTAGAACAGAGGGCGCGCCGCGTTTTCAACGCATCGCGTTTCCAACGCGTCGCGTTTTTAACGCGTTAGCGTTCCCAGGCGGAACTTTGGATGAGTTGCGCCTGGGGAGATAAGGATTCAATTTTAAATTGTGCCACGCTCGCCGGGATAAGGACCGTGAACCCGCGGCGGACGTGAACGCTCTTCCCGAAAGCCGACTTCGCCGAGGCGCGCGGCGCCACCGTCACTTCTCCTTCGATCACCGTGAGGACGGCGAAGAGGCCCCCCGTATCCTGAATGAGTTCGCATCCCTTCTCGTCGAACGACAGGAGCTCCGCGCAAAATTTTCCGATCGGATCCTGAATAATCACTTCATTTTCAATCGAGGGTTGAGGCGTCGGTTTCTCTTCGGGAGAGAACATCAGCTCATCCGGCGTTTTGGGCGCGAAGTCCAGGACGTCCATGGCTTTTTCAACGTGAAGTTCCCGCGAACACGGTTTCCCGGGGCGGCTTCCATCCGGATCGACGCGGTTCCAATCCCACACGCGGTAGGTGAGG
>PLLH01000110.1 GCA_003140895.1 Elusimicrobiota bacterium | reverse complement strand
AGGCGGCCCGCTTCCACGATGGCCTCGATGGATTCTTTTTTGGCGGATTCAATAAAGGAACAGGTGTGAACCACGATGGCGTCCGCCTTGGACGGGTCCGTTTCCACGGTGAACCCGCGCCGTTTGAGCAAGCCGGCGAGGTGATCCGTGTCGCTTTGGTTTTTGGCGCAACCAAGCGTGATGATGGATACTTTTTTCATTGGGGGGACATTACAATAATTCAAGTCTCGTCGAACATGAGGCCGGGGTATCGATGGTAAGAAAGAATACAAAAAGGAGGTTAATATCTCCTTAATTACACGTAACAAGGACGTAAAGAAGCGGTTTTTCCCGCCTTTTGTTTTAATTGTTTAATATGGTTTTCAGCCCTTTCATCGACGGAAAGATTATTTTGAAGGTGACTAATTCCTGCTTTTTGGTATGATGCCGACGGTATGAAACACTCCCTAACAACCTTTTCCTTCTTTATGGAGACAATCTGATGCGCGGCGTTATTCTGGCGGGCGGGTTCGGAACGCGTCTTCGCCCGCTCACCATCAATCTCCCAAAACCCATGGCGCCGGTGGCCAACCAGCCCATGATGGAACACGTGGTTCGCTTGTGCGAGCGCCACGGGTTCGACGATCTTCTCACCATGCTTCACTACGCCCCCGAAGTCATTCAGCGCCATTTTGAGAGCGGGAAAAATTGGGACGTCAAAATGTCCTACCTGCGTCCTGACGCCGATTTGGGGACCGCCGGCTGCATCCGTTTCGCCATGGACACGCCGGAGCACAAAGCGCTGGCTCAGGCGCCCTTTATCGTGATGTCAGGAGATGTCTTGACCGATATCGATTTAACGGCGGCCTGGAAATATCACCATCAGAAGAAAGCCGCCGCCACGGTTGTTCTCACGCGAACCGTGAAACCGCTGGCCTACGGCGTCGTCATCACCGATGAATCCGGCCGCATCTCCCGGTTTTTGGAAAAACCCAGCTGGGGCGAGGTGTTCTCCGATACCGTCAACACCGGAATCTATATTTTGAGTCCCGAAGTCGTGAAAATGATCCCCGAAGGGGAAGTGTTTGATTTCTCGAAAAATTTATTCCCGAAGGTCATGGAGAAGGGGTTGCCGCTCTATGGGTACGTCGCCGAAGGGTATTGGAAAGACATCGGCGACTTGACGGAGTACCGGACCGCGCACATCGACATCCTTGAAGACAAAATCGACGTCAAGATCATGGGGGAGCCGCTGGCCAATCATCCGAACGTCATCGTCGGAGACAATTGCGAAATCGAGCCCGGCGTCAAATTTGACGGGAAAGTTATTTTAGGGAAAAACTGCCATGTGGCGCGGGACGCCGAGATCACGCAATCGGTGATCGGAGACAACGTGCGGATCGCCTCGGGCGCCAGCATCCGTAAATCCGTCGTGTGGGACCGAAGCTTCATCGGCCCTGAAACCGATTTGCGGGAAGCCATTGTGGGGCGAAGCGTTCGAATCGGGCAGCGCGCGCGGATTGAAGTGGGCGCTGTTGTCGCCAACCGTTGCGAAGTGGGCTCCGACGCCGTTTTAAAACCCTCCGTTAAAATGTGGCCTGAGAAAACGCTGGAAGACGGAGCCGTTCTCTCCTCCTCTCTTGTGTGGGGCGAACGGTGGACCAAAGCGCTTTTCGGAAGCGCCGGGATCACGGGCCTCACCAATATTGAAATCACGCCGGAGTTCGCCGCCAAATTGGGAGCGGCGTACGGCGCCATGCTGGGACCGGGGTCGTATGTCATCACCTCGCGCGACGCCCACAAGGCCAGCCGGATGGTGAAGCGGGCGCTGATCTCGGGGCTTTTGTCGAGCGGTGTTCGCGTGGGAGATTTGAGAATGGTGCCGGCGCCCGTGGTTCGCTACGAAATGGGAAAAGAGGGCGAATCCGGGGCGGTGCACGTTCGGTTATCGCCCTTTGATCCTCGGCAGCTGGACATCCGGTTCTTCGACCGCGACGGGAACGATCTGCCGGTCGGCAAGGAAAAAGCCGTCGAACAACTTTTCGCCAGGGAAGATTTTAAGCGCGCCTCCGTCAACGACGTGGGAGAACTGTCGGTTCCGCCGCGCGTTCAGGAATATTACCGGACGGGATTTCTGAAAAACGTGAACACCTCCACTCTCAAACACCGCCGGTTTAAGATCGTCATCGATTATTCCCATTCGGCGGCGTCCATGATTTTCCCGGAGCTGCTGGGAGAGATGGGGATCGACAGCATCGCCATCAACGCCCACACCTCCAACAACCGGGTCACGCGGACCGAAACGGAATTTAAGCGCGCGCTGAACGAGCTCTCGAATATTGTCACGACGCTCAAAGTGGACGCCGGGTTCCTGATCGATAACGGCGCGGAGAAATTTTTTATCGTGGACGAGTCCGGGCGCGTCGTGTCGTCGGAAGTGGCGCTCGTTTTGGTGGGGCTTCTCTGCCTTCAGTCGGGCAATCAAGATTTGATCGCTTATCCGGTTCGCAGCCCTTCTTTGTTGGAAGAGATGTCCACCTTAAAAGGGGCCACGGTGCTCAGGACGCCCATGAATCCCCGGCAGATCCTTGAATACGCCCGGCGGCCGAACGTGGGATTTGTCGGCGACGGGGACGGCGGATTTATTTTCCCGAAATTCCAACCCGCGTTCGACGCGATGTACGGCATCGCCCGGATTATGGAAATGATGGCGGAGCAAAACACCACCTTTGGTCTTCTGTATAAGCAGCTCCCCGAAAAAATTCATGTCCTTCATCGGCGGATTCCCTGTCCGTGGGGCAAGAAAGGCCAGGTCATGCGGCTCGCTCACATGGCGGGGAAAGGGCAGAAAGTGGAGCTCATCGACGGCGTGAAAATCCATTTTGTGGATGGGTGGGTTCTGGTGCTCCCCGACGCGAACGAGGCGTATTGCCACGTCTGGGCGGAGGCCAAAACAGAAGACCGGGTGAAACATTATCTCGACGAATATTCACGTAAAATTGAGGAGTGGCAGAAACTGGACGAAAGCGACATTGAGAAGAAATTAGCGCAAAAGCCGGAGGCGCATCAGAAAAAGGCCGGCGCTTAAAAAGGACGATATGAAAGTTGTCGCAGTGGCCAATCAGAAAGGCGGGGTCGGAAAGACCACCACGGCCATCAATTTGGCGGCGTCCTTGGGTCTGGCCGGTATTCGAACGCTTCTCGTTGATCTCGATCCCCAAGCCAACGTGACCTCCGGTCTGGGAGCGCCCAAGGGCGGCGTTGAAACGACCATTTACGCGACGCTGATGGGAAACCGGCCGCTCTCGGAAATCACGCTTCAGACGGAAGTCCCCAATTTAAACCTGATTCCCTCCGGCGTGGATTTGGTGGGTTCCGAGTTAGAGCTGGCCACCGTGCCCAACCGCGAGAGCCGGCTTAAAGAAGCGCTCACCCAGGTGGAATCCCAATATCAATTCGTCATTTTCGATTGTCCGCCGTCGCTCGGGCTTGTGACGCTGAACGCGTTGGTGGCCTCTCAAACCGTTTTGATTCCGCTGCAATGCGAATATTACGCGCTGGAAGGGCTGACGCAGCTGGTGCGTTCCATTCAATTCGTCAAAGAACGGTTCAATCCGAGCTTGGATATTGAAGGGATTTTATTTACGATGTTCGACGGGCGCTCCAATTTGACGCATCAGGTCAAAGAAGAAGTGGAGAAGCATTTCCCGAACAAGACGTTCCGGACGATCATTCCGCGAAATGTTCGCCTGGCCGAAGCGCCGGGGTTTGGAAAACCCGGCGTGGTGTACGATTCTCAGGCCGTGGGCTCGCGAGCGTATAAGCTTCTCGCGTTTGAATTTTTACAGAACAACAACATTCGGATTACTGATTTACCGGAGCCGATGCCGGAAACCGTGGGGGTACGTTAATTATGGCTGCTCATAAAGCGCTCGGACGTGGTCTTGAGGCGTTGTTTTCCGCTCATCAAAGCACGAAAGAATTTCGCCTTCCCGTCGACAGAGTCGTGACGGTGCAGGGGAAAAACGATTTCCGCGAATTAGCGATCGACAGCATCAAACCGAACCGGCACCAGCCGCGCGCCTATTTTGATCAAACGGCGCTGGAAGAGTTGGCGGAGTCCATCAAGATTCACGGGTTGGCCCAGCCGCTTATCGTCACGGAAACGCCCACGCCCGGCGAATTTGAATTGGTGGTGGGAGAGAGGCGGCTGCGGGCGTCCAAACTGGCCGGCCTCACGCACGTGCCGTGCATCGTCAAGAAAATGACAAACCGGGAGCGCTTGGAATTGGCGCTCATCGAAAACATTCAACGCCAGGATTTAAACGCCATGGAAGAAGCGGTGGCCATGGACAGTCTCATGAAAGAATTTAGCCTCACTCAGGAAGAGGTCGCCGTGGCCCTTGGGAAAAGCCGTTCGGCGGTGGCCAATGTGCTCCGGTTCCTGCGGCTTCATGAGAATATCCAGGGCGCCATTCGTTCCGGCCAGATTTCCGAAGGGCACGCGAAGTGCCTGGCGGGCGTTCAGGAGCATTCGGAGCAGCTCCGGCTCCTGGATAAGATCATCGGCGACAATTTGTCTGTTCGCGATT
>PLLH01000060.1 GCA_003140895.1 Elusimicrobiota bacterium | reverse complement strand
CCCTCACATTCCTCTTTATTGTTTCCCTGTCCTTCGTCCCCGCGGGCTGCTCCCAGCAACATGAAACGCCTTCGGAAAAATCAAAAACACCGGCGCCGCTCTGGGGCGATGCTGCGAACGAGCGGCCCAGTTGCGTTAAAGGAATCCATCTCACCTCCTGGGTGGCGGGGAGCAAAAAGCGCCGCCCGCAATTCGAAGCCCTGCTGGCGGAAACAGAACTTAATACCGTCGTCATCGACATCAAGGAAATTGAAGGGACGGTTTTCGTCCCCGGCGTCAAGCTCGACAACACGATTGACGTTCATGAACAGGCGATGAGCGACATGCAAAGTTATTTGAAATTTCTTAAAGAGCGGGGCGTGTTCACCATCGCCCGGATTGTGGTTTTTAAGGATCAACTTCTCGCCAAGCGGAAACCGGAGTGGGCGGTTCATTCCAGCTCTCCCCAGTCGAAAGCCGTTCAAGCGGGCTTCGACAAAAGCGTTTGGGTGGATCGAAACGGAAAAGCCTGGGCGGACCCGTACAACCCCTTCGTGTGGAAATACAACATAGACATCGCGGTCCGGGCGGCGGAGCTGGGGTTTCAGGGAATTCAATTTGACTACATCCGGTTCCCTTCTGACGGCAACACGAAAATCTGCGTCTACTCAAAACTTCACACATCCGAATCAGCGGTTAAAGCTCTGGCCACGTTTACCGCGCGCGCGAAAGAACGGCTCGCCCCAAAAGGGATCGAAGTCTCCATTGATGTGTTTGGCTTGGCGGGCTCTTACAAAAATGATTTGGGAATAGGTCAAAAACTCAGCGATTTGACGTCGCATGTGGACGTGATTTCCCCCATGATGTATCCCTCTCACTACGCTCCCAGCGAATACGGGTTGCGAGACCCCAATTCATCGCCCTATCCCACCGTGCTCCGCAGCGTGGATGACACGCTGAATGCTCTCAAAGGAACCAAGGTCCAATTGCGGCCCTATTTTCAGGATTTTAGTTTGGGCGTCAAATACACGGCCCGGCATGTTCGGGATCAGATAGAAGCCGCGGCCGCCCATGGCGTGGAGGAGTGGCTTCTGTGGAATCCAAGCTGCCACTACACCAAAGAAGCTCTTATGCCGTACGCTGAAAAATTGTATTCCCACCACGACACCCCGTCGAACAACAAACAATAGATTTTTAATTCTACTGACCGTCGGAGGGTTTCTGGGCCAACACTAGGCCGCTTTCTTGATATCAACCGAGGCGGAAGAAGAGGGATTACTAAACCTGGCTTTCTCATGAAGCAGGGCGTTCTCCAACGCAATGGCCGCGCGAATGGCAAACGTGGACGCTCGGTTAATCTCCCGGTCGCTTAATGTCCGCTCTCGAGAGAAAATCCAGGAGTTGAGAATTCCGATGGATTCTCCTCCCATTGTTTTCAGGGGTATGCTCAACAACGATTTGCACGTTGATCCAAACTCTTGGAGAACGGTGTCGCTTTCGAATTCAGAGGTGTAAAGAGGCTCCCCTTCCTCAAACACGCGGCCCATAACCCCCTCTCCAACAGGACAAGTCAATTTCAGTTCCTCGTCCGCGTGAGGCCCTTTGGCCGAGAGAGGCCTGAAAAGCCGGTGACCCGGATCCCACAAGTAGAAACTGACCTGGTCGGGCTCCAAGATGGATATAACCCCATCCAGAATCGAATCAATCGTTTCGCCTGAGGAGCGGGTTGATTTAATGAAGCTGGCCACGGCGCAACTCCCGAGTTCGATCGCCATCCCCAATTCTTCGCTTTTCTTCAAGCGTTGAATCGTATGCCCCAGTGATTTAGCCAAATGAGTTAAAAATTCAATTTCCTTGTCTCCAAACGCATCCGGTCGAGGGCTGCCGGAGAAGATAATTCCATAGGATTCATTGTCGGTGCTGCTGATTGGAATGCACACGTGCGATTTGAAGGAAAAACTGGCCGTTGGACAGGCGGCGTCCTTTTCAGCGCTACGAAAAACAAACGAACTGTTTTTCGTCACCGCCGGGCATGTTCGCGGAGACAATTCCCTGTGCAACGCGGGCTTGGGGTGCGCGGGATCATCGATGGCGGACATAAATCCATCGGGTCGAAGCACAAAGAGGCGAGACCAGGCATCGGCCATGGGTCGATGATCGGCATTGAGATTTTGGACCAAATCCATCATCAGCGCCGGAATCTCGCATGAATCATTCACTCGATTCAGATGAGAAGAATAGTCCGTAATAAATTGCATACGGCAGTGGCAGCCTTTCTCCTCGATCTCGTGTTGTAAATTCGAATTAACGTGAATAACAGCCGTCACCATGGCCACCGTCAAAAAGAAAAGCCGTTCCCCCACCTCAATCATCATGGGACCATTCCATCCATTGGCCATGATCGCAAGGGCGCTCAGGCCACCATAAAAAGCAAGGCCGCCGAATCCATTGAATAAAAGAAGGGCCTGATCCCTGTGAAAAGCCTGAACGATCAGCGGCAAGAAAAAGAAGAAGAAAAGAGGACTCGAATGCCCGCCGGTCACCATCAACGCCAGAGATAGGATCAGCAGATCCATGCCGCACGCCACATACGACAAAAGCCGGAGCCGGTTCGTCTTGCGGAGAGAATAGTGCACCGACAAGAAAAACAATACATAGATGACGAAGAGAATGATCGG
The DNA here is from genome assembly GCA_003140895.1 of Elusimicrobiota bacterium. Classification (GTDB taxonomy): domain Bacteria; phylum Elusimicrobiota; class Elusimicrobia; order F11; family F11; genus PLLH01. The sequence continues at coordinate 18,031 of PLLH01000060.1, read as the reverse complement.
TTTCGTTATCGTCCCAATATCATTCCCCCACCACAAACCAAAGCACAGGGCGATGGAAAAGAGAGACGCTCCGGCGCGGAAATAATTATCAAACCGGATGCAATCTCGCTGTCTCTCCTGATCCGATGATGATAAGGAGGCATTAAGCGGAACGTCGGGTGACTCTGACGAATTGGAAAAACATCGGCTGGGAGGTGAAAGAACGATAAAACGATGCGACCGCCATGCGATAGACAGGCCTCGTTTCAACAAATGGCATAGAAAGAGAATTCTTTTTTTCATTCCTCCGATTCCTGATGGGCGCATTCTCCTTTATTATTAACACCGACGTGGGAGGAGGATGCGATACTAAGTTTATCTGGAAGCGGAAGGGAATCAAGCTCTATTATCGTCGGAGAAAGGGATCAAAACGGTGAACCAACACGGCCAAAACGACACACTTTTTAAACCAGAAGGGGAGTGGGGTTGAAAATAACTGATTATCAACTACTTTATAACTCTCTGCGTCAACAGATCCTGGAAATTCTATCGATCGATCCCCTCGAGACGCTGCTCACCAGAGGCGGAATGACCGGGAGCTTCTTCATCGCCTGAGGATGAATCATCCACATCCGATGGCTTCAGCTCATCGAATTTTGATTCATCATAATCAGGCACCGGTTTAGATTCGGTAAGAAGAAGAAGGTTGACTCTCTCTTGGTTTTCTTTCGCCGCGGATCGATACGGATTCCCAGGATGCCTCAACAGAAATGCTCCGACAAGTATCCACGAAACAAAAATAATAATGATGAGAGAAAGATCGAAATAAGACAAGGAAGGCGGGACGCTGTCTTTATCATGCTCACCAAAAGGATGATTGGGCCTTAGTATATCCGGCATTCAGCTTCTCCTTGAATTGGAATAAACACTCATCTCGGCGAGTCGATAGTCATGTTATCACAAAACGACTCAAGCGGGAATCGACGAAAGGGAATCTCTATGTTTTCCGGCGGAACACATCGGTTTTTAAATTCAAGACCCGGTCAATGAACAGCTTCCCATCCAAGTGATCCATCTCATGCTGAAGCGCCAACGCTTCAAATCCGCTCGCCGTTAGAATCAGCTCCGCCCCCATCTGATCCTGAATTCGAACCCGTACCTCTTCATAACGCCGCACATTGGCCAAAAGATCCGGAATCGACAAACATCCCTCGCGTGGAACCTGAATTCCAGAGCCGGACAGGAGAATTGGATTTATTAAAACACGCACGTCTTGGCATGGGGCCGGTTTCAACTTTTTCTTCATTCGGGAAAAGTCGATCACGCTGACCCGTTCCATCACGCCTATTTGCGGAGCCGCCAACCCGACGCCGGGGGTCGATCGAAGCGTATCCATTAAATCCTGGATCAGCGTGTCGAGTTTCGGACCGAAATATTGAACTGTTCTCGCTGGCTGCGAAAGGTGGCGATCGGGAAATATAAGAATGGGTCTGACGGCCATTTACAATATGTCTGTGGAAAGGGGTTGAATGGTTATTTTGGTCGACAGGCGCTTTTGAAGACGGTTCAAACTTCGCTTGAGCGCCGAGGAAGAGGCCTTGGGCGGCAGCTCCCCTTCAATCAGAAGAATGTAACCGGCTTTGCCGGCGTGCAGCGTTCGATGGGTCGACAAATCGGTAATGTTAAATCCGTGGCGGACCAAACACGACGAAATAGAATAGACGAGCCCTAGGCGATCATGCCCATGAACAGCCACGAGATATATTTGCCGCGAGGATGCTCTGAATTTTGCCTGGCGTTCGCTGATTTGTTTAATGCCAACGGACAAATGAACTTTCCGTCGGAGACAATCAGAAATCCGGCTTTTTTCTTCCGGCGACAGAATTCGTTTTGAACTAAGGATAAGAAAAATTCCAAATTCCGACCCCAGCCTCATCATCGACGAATCTTCGAGATTGCATCTGAAGGCGAATAATTCTTTTGTCAGAGCGGCCACAAGTCCGGGCTGGTCCTCTCCTGAAGCCCATAATAAATAGTGGTAATTCATAGTCAAACAATACTAAAATAAATTTGCTTTGTTGCTTTGTGAGATGCTTAATTTTTCAATCGTTTAAAAACGCCCTCCCAATTCATCCCTTTTGATCCAGGACGGTTATACGATTGGCGGTTTTCATCTCATGGCCGACTAGTCAAGGGCAACCCCGGACTTACGTCCGGGGCTTCGACCGCAGTAATTACTTAAAAAGGATACACATGAATCATGCCAAACTCCTCTGCTCATAAGAAAATGTTTCGAGTTGCCGTTGTCGGCGCCACGGGTGCCGTTGGACGCGAAATGGTTAAAATGCTCGAAGAACGTAACTTCCCGGTCGAAAAACTGAGGCTTTTCGCCAGCCACAACTCTGCTGGAAAAACGATAATCTTCAAAGGTCATGATGTTACCGTGGAAGCACTTGAACCTAAAGCTATTTCCAACCTGGATATCGCCTTGTTTTCCGCTGGAGGAACTATCTCGAAAGAATATGCCCCCCTCTTCGCCGCTAAGGGGATTTTCGTGATTGATAACTCCAGCGTTTGGAGAATGGAATCCGGGATTCCCTTGGTTGTCCCGGAAGTCAACCCTCAGGATCTAAAGAAAGACCGGAAAATTATCGCGAACCCCAATTGCTCTACGATTCAAATGGTTGTTGCGCTGAAGCCGCTTCATGATGCGGCTAAAATCAAAACGATCCGGGTGGCCACGTACCAGTCTGTTTCTGGCGCCGGTCAGAAGGGAATTCAGGATTTGGAAGCCCAAACCAAGGCATGGGCACAGGGTGCCCCTATCCCCCCTCCTCAAAAAATCGCTCATCAGATTGCTTTTAATCTGGTCCCCCAAATCGATGTTTTTGAAGACAACGGCTTTACGAAGGAAGAAATGAAGATGGTCCACGAGACCAGGAAAATCATGGGCGCTCCGGATATCATGATCTCAGCGTCCTGTATCCGGGTTCCTGTCTTTCGTTCCCATTCTGAAGCGATCTGGATTGAAACGGAAAAACCATTGTCTGCGGATCAAGCTCGATCTCTTTTGGAGAAGGCTCCGGGGGTTATCTTGGTGGACGATCCAAAAGCCGGCAAATATCCGATGCCGATCAACTCGGAAGGAAGAGGTGAAACGTTTGTTGGCCGGATTCGCCAAGACATTGTTTCTCCCAATGGATTGGCGCTCTGGGTTGTATCCGACAACCTTCTTAAAGGAGCCGCTCTAAACGCGGTTCAAATTGCCGAGGTTCTTGTTCAAAAGAAATTAGTCTAGTTTCATGTTCCATGTGGAACATTGGGATTAATGGAGAAAACTTTAGAAATCCGCTTGTTCCACATGGAACAGCTTTATTAAATCGCTTTAATTAACTTATTTTAAGCCATATTTGATAAATGGGTTGATTCTTAGATGTGTTTTTAATATTTCCAACAGGCGATCACGCAGCTGCTGAAAATGACTTAAGAAACCAAAGGAAACCGAACGGATAGGGGAAAAGACAGTCCCCGGAAAACATCAAAACGATTCCATTGTCAGCGCGTTTATTATGTTGTATGGTTTCGCCTCATTTCATTAATCGATGTCCTATGTGGCACAAGTTTTTCAAAACAGCTTACCGCAGGGAAATCCAAACAAAATTGCTTAGTTGAGTCATATTCATTTTTATGAAAATTAAATTGAACTATGTTTTGCCCGGTCTTTTGGCCTGCGCAACACTTGTCCCGACGAGCCAAAGAACCGTCGTGGCCGAAGTGGTGGGGAAAAGCATTGCCCTTGTCAACGGGGAGGCCATTTTCCTTTCTGAATTTGAGAAGAACTGGAGTACGATCGTAGACCAGAGGAAACGGATGACCCCGGGCGAAGAACTGTCCCCGGAAATAGAAGCGACGCAAAAAAAACAGCTCCTCGATCAAATGGTTGAGGAAAAGCTTCTTCTCCAGGAAGCGGAAAAAAGAAAAATCAAGGTTCCAAAACGACAACTGGAGGAAGGGACCCTTCAAGTTAAAAATCGGTTCAAAATTCTGCCGCCGGGAGCAAAACCAACCAAGGCGGAATTTGAAAGGCCCCTCACGCCGGCGGAAAACATCGAGTTTCAGAAAGAGCTGAAAAAACAAGACTTGTCGGAAAAAGATTTTGAAAAGAAAATCGAAGGGCAGCTGAAGACCCTCCAATTAACGGACGAAGAAGTGCGCAATCGTGTTTCAAGTCCTTTCAAGGAAGCCCTCAAGCCGCCGCAAGAGGGAGAGGAAGAGCCCGCTCGCGAGTTGACGCCCGAATACGAGAAAGAAGCGAAAACGATCTACGATCAGATTGAGAAAAAATTCAACGACAAAACTTTTAAACCGAATCCGGAAAACGAAATCGACCAAATGGTCGAGATGCTGAAGTCTAAGTTGGGCGAAACCGTCCACGCGCGGCATATTCTTATCTCCTCCTCCAGGGATGACGATTTCAAGACCCGCTCTGCGGCGCTCAACAAAATCAACGCGATTAAAAAGCAGCTGGACAACGGGGCTGACTTTGCCGAGCTGGCCCAGAAAAACTCACAAGGGCCTGGGAGTAAAAATGGGGGGGACCTGGGGTTCTTCACGCGGGGGCAAATGGTCCCCGAATTCGACAAGGTGGCCTTCGACATCCCCGTGGGCGGCATGTCGGGCGTCATCGAAACTCAATTCGGTTATCACATTATTCAGGTTGAAGAGAAAAAAGCGGCCCAGAAACTTCGGTTTGACTCCATCAAAATGGACTTGGCCGGATACCTCTATCAAAAGCGCGGTCAGGAACGATACGAACAATTCGTCGGCGATCTAAAGAAAAAAGCGGACATCAAAATCCTTTACGATTTCGCCTTAAAAAAGAATTAGAAAAAAATTTATTGACGGAGAAACGGGTATTATTGTTATATTCACGACTTTATGTTAAACAAAACTTATCAACCAAACAAAGCAACCATCAGCCGCCAGTGGCATCTTATTGACGCCAAGGACCAAATCCTGGGACGTCTGGCCACGCGTGCCGCTGGACTATTAACGGGGAAAGGGAAGCGGGTTTACTCGCCTCACGCGGACTGCGGAGATTTCGTTGTTGTCATCAACGCGACCGGAATCAGAATCACCGGAGGCAACAAACCCGTTCAAAAAATTGACTTCCGTCATTCCGGGTATCCGGGCGGCGACAAAATGACTCCCTATGGAAGATTTCTAGAAGAAAAGCCGGACCGCGCCATCCAACTGGCCATCTCCGGCATGCTCCCCAAGAACAAATTACGCGCTCGCATGATGACGCGGTTAAAAATATATAAAGGGGCCACTCATCAACACGGAGCGCAGCTGATGGGAAAGAAAATTGAGGGCGCCCAACCAACCACGGAGAAACAATCATGAGCACACCTATTCAATTTCCTATTTGGGCCACGGGACGAAGAAAAGAAAGCGTCGCGCGCGTTCGCGTGATCCCCGGCACCGGTCAATTTCTTGTCAATGATAAGTCCCTGGGCGACTACTTCGGCGGCCACCAACGGGCCAAAACAGAAGCCATGCTCCCTCTTCAAATTTCCAAAGCTCTTGCCAGTTATGATTTCCACATCACCGTCTCAGGCGGCGGCGTGACCGGACAAGCCGGCGCTATCAGGCTCGGCATCGCGCGCGCTCTCGTCATCATCGATCCAACTCAAAAACCCATCTTCCGAAAAGAAGGATACATGACCCGGGATCCACGCATGGTGGAACGGAAAAAACCAGGCCAACCCAAAGCTCGTCGGCGATTCCAACATTCCAAACGATAATCCTCGACACGTCAATTATCTCGATCTTCTCTCTCAAGCGGAGATTCACTTGGACCGGGGGCGTCCCAAAAGCGCCCTCGCCGTTCTTCGCCGGATTCCTCCTGCGCTTTTAAGCCGTACCTCCCAGGCTGACGTCCATGAATTAAGGGGGAGCGCTTATCAACAGACCGGCCGGTATCGGGCGGCTCTTCTCTCTTTTAAAAAAGCTCACGCGTGTTATCAGAAAACAAAAGACCGTCTTGGCATGGCTGAATCCGCTCTTCACATAGGAGATATGTTTCGTCAAGAGGAGCAATTCAACAAAGCGCTGACGTGGTACGAATCCGCCAACCGCCTTTCCCTGTTCCTTCCTCCGACAACCCGCTCCCGGCTCGCGCTCGACGCGGAATGTGGGCGAGCCCTCGCTCTTCGAGGGATGGGACGCTTCCAGGAAGCCAGCAAGGCCTTCGCGCGGCTCGTGAACGCTTACGCAAAAATCAAGGACCGCGTCGGCCAGGCGTATACGCGGTGGGCTTTGGGGACCACGCAACGATTTGAAGGGTTGATCGGAATGGCAGAAAAAAATTTACGCCGGAGCTTAAGGTTCGCCGCACCGGGAAACGATAAAGCGTATACCCTGTGCGGGCTGGGGGGAACTCTCCGAATGAAAGGATGGGCCGCCCAGTCCGGACGACTCTACCAAGCGGCCCAACGCCTTTTTGAACGAGAAGGCGACTTATTCGGACTCGCCTACGCTCATTGCGGCCAAGGAAACGCCGCTCGAATGAGCAACCGGCTGCCGTCGGCGATGCGTCATTACCGACGCGCCATCAAAACGTACGAATCCATCGGGCAAGAAGGTCCTTTGGCTTTTGTTTATTGGAGCCGGGCGCAAGCCGAAATCAGCCTGGGTCAACACGGCCCGGCGAAAAAGGATCTGATGAGAGCCGAACGCCTATTCCGATCCGTGAACGACAAGCGCGGTCTGATTTATGTGAATCTCGGATGGGGAACGTATTACAAAAAGGCGGGGCAAGCCAGGTTTCGATCGTATTTCCAACGAGCCTTGAGGGAGGCGCAGAAAGGGGGGTTGCGCCTTGAAATTCTCCACGCGAAAAAAGGATTATCCGGGAAGGACGAAAAACGCGCGCTCCAACACCTCGGAGTCGACGTGAACAAATTTACCGCCTACAAAACCATCCCCTGAGAAAACAAGGGGGGGGTTAGTCCCTGGGGAACCCCTGGCCTGGGTAGAGGGAAAGTTTTTTCTTCAGCCTGAAATATCCCTTCAGCCGATAAACCACGATAAGAAGGAACATGGCCGCGCCGGTTTTAACGATTCCCTTCCAATGACCCGTGATTTTCGACTCGCCGACGCGCCCTCGATAATTGAGCGGAATCTCAATGACCGGCGCTTGCATGAGAAGCGCCAAAATCACCATTTCCGGGAGAAAATGCGAGGCGCCCACCGTCAGAAGCGGATTCATTTTTTCAGCCAACCTCCGATGAACCAAACGGAAGGTGCATCCGCAATCGCTGAGCGAGGGTCCATTGAACAAGACGGACAATATTTTTGAAACGAGAATATTTCCAAGCCGGAGAAAAATCCCCATGTTGGCCTGGCGCCAAATCAGCTCCCGCGTCGTGCGAGTCCCCATAACCATCGCAAAATCTTCGGCGTAACTGAGCAGCTTCAGCACATCACGCGCCACAAAAGTCCCATCCGGCTCGCATAGAACCACCAAATCGGTGTCCGCCTCCACGAGACCTCGCCGAAGAGCCCAACCATACCCTTGCCTTGTTTCCTGAATAACAATCGCTCCGGCCGCTTTCGCCAAGGCGGCGGTGTTGTCTTTGGAATTATTGTCGATGACGTACACTTTATCGATGACGGGCAAACTGAGGAAGTCCGCGACGGCGGCGCGAATCCCCTGTTCTTCGTTATAGGCTGGCAAGACAATGCCGACGGTTTTATTCTGGTGCATACTCCATCCGATGTTAGCGTAAGAAATGAAAGGCGATTATTTGACGAGGCCCCGTTTGTGAAGCTCGGCAAAGGCGGTGTCCACCCGGTCGATTCCTTTTTGATTCCGAACCCAATCAATCAGATCGCGGATACCTGTTTTGAGGTTGACGCGCGGTTTAAACCCAAGCCGACGTTTAATTTTCGAGATGTCGGCGTAGCAATGGCGGATGTCGCCCGCCCGGAATTTATGAATCAGCTTCGGCTGAAGGCGCATCCCCAAATGATCTCCCAACAGCTCCGCCATTTGAAGAACGCTCGTTGGACGTCCTGTGCCGACGTTAAAAACAGTGTAATTGGCGGCGGGTTTCATGAGCGCGAGAAGGCAGCCTTGAACGATATCCGACACGTGAATGAAATCCCGCGATTGACGTCCATCTTCAAACACCAGCGGCGGCTGACCGTTGAGAAGCCGGCTTGAGAAGATGGCCGCCACGCCGGTATACGGGTTGGAAAGCGCCTGGAGCGGCCCGTATATATTAAAGAAGCGAAGAGCCACCGTTGGAACGCCGTAAGACTCGCCGACCACCAAGAATTCCTCTTCATGATCCCGCTTGGTGATGGCGTAAATAGAGGTTGGATAAAGCGGTTTGTTCTCGGACGTCGGGATAGATCGAAGAGAGCGGCCGCAGTTCTCGCACACAAATTCCCATTGTTTCTTTTTCAGTTGAGCTAACGGCCGCATGTGAGGGGCCACCGGTCCACAAGACGAACATCGGTACGCGCCCTCTCCATAGATCGACATAGACGACGCCACAACAACTTTCTTCACCTGTTTCCGGTGGCGAACAATGGCTTCCAACACCGTGGCGCCACCCAACGAATTCACGTCGACATAATGGCGAATGGCGTACATGGATTGGCCCACACCCACCGCCGCCCCCAAATGAAACACGGCGTCAACGCCGTTAAACGCCTTTTCAACCGCCCGGGGGTCCCGAACATCCCCTTTCATCCATTCGGCGCGGCGCGGGAGATGGGGGGGCCGCCCCTTGATGATGCCGTGAACCTGAGGGTCCAAATTGTCAAAAACTCTGACGCTAAAGCCTTTCTCAACCAAGGCCCGCGTTAAATGGGTTCCGACGAACCCCGCTCCGCCCGTGACCAATATTTTATGTGGTTTCATTGCCGCGCGTCTCACCTCATGAAATTTATTTTCTCAACGCCGCCAAGGTTACAAAGAATGGGTCTGAGAGAGAATAATTATAAAAACCCTTGAAAGAAGTAAAAACTCATCTTAAAACCAATGTATAAGTGAAAGGTGCCGGATCCGCTTGCGCTGGCACACAATGAGGAGGAGTTGTGAAAAAGAATGAATTGATTGACAGAATCACCCGCGAAGCGCGCCTGCGCCGATCAGAAGCTGTTCGAGCCGTCAAAGCGTTGGTTGGGTCGATTCGGGCCACAATTTCTGAGGGAGGAAAGATTTCGCTTTCAGGATTAGGAACCTTTAAGGTGAAGGCCAGACGCGCCAGACCAGGCCGAAACCCCAAAACAGGGGAAACCATCCAAATTCCTGTGGGACGAAAAATTTCGTTCAAGCCCAGCTTGGCCCTAAAGAAATTGGTCAAAGCCACCACCGTCCTCTAAACCAGAATATCCGCCTGAGCCAAAACGGGGAAGGTCACGGATTCCTCCACGCTCGCTCATTGCGTTTTGGTGAGTTCTTCCTATGACCCGTTGTTTCCCACTGAAGGCCGACGCATCCGCTCCATTATTACCGTTCAATTTTTAGCAATTTGAACAGGAATGAAATAAACTCAGCCTTGTTCAGATGACAACCAACTCTCCGCTTTGATAGAAAGGTCAGCACCATGGAATTTGACAAGTCAGCCAGCGAATACAACAAAATTTTAAACGGCGCGTTGACGGCGTCCGGTTACGGCTGGGATTTTTTCGCGCGGTACAAAGCCCGCTTTATCACAAACCTCGTCGGCGCTGGATTCGACGGGAAAATTCTTGATTACGGATGCGGCATCGGCAATTTGGAATCTTTTCTTAAACCTCTCCTGCCCAAAGCGCGCTTGGACGGCCACGACGTCTCGACTGAAAGTCTCCAGCGAATCGACCCCTCTTTGCTTCACCAAGGCGTCTTCACATCGGATATGCAGCGGCTCGATGCCAATTACGATTTGATTGTTGTCGCCAACGTTTTCCATCACATCGTGCCGACGTCCCGCCAGGCAACGATTGAAACGCTCCGTGAACGCCTTGGCAGCGCCGGCCGGCTTATCATTTTTGAGCACAACCCTCTCAACCCTCTCACCCGGCTGTCGGTCCGGCTTTCTCCCATCGACAAAAATGCCCAACTGGTATCGGCGAAACCGATGATGACGATGATGCGCCGAGCCGGATTTAGCGAGATCGACAGACGCTTCATCGTTTTCTTTCCAAAAATGCTTTCATGGCTTCAGCCGCTGGAACCGCGTCTTTCATGGCTCCCGCTGGGAGCCCAATACGTCCTGATCTCAAAAAAATAAACCTAAAAATCATGGAAAAAGAACCGCTTGACTCACTAACGAAGAAAACCATTGAGGACTTTGGGGAGCAATGGACCCATTACACCGACAATGAAGGGTTTTATGGGTCGGTTGAATTGCTTCGAGATATCCTGGGACCCCTGATTCCGTCCGACTCATTGCAAGGCGCGCGCGTGGCCGAGATTGGGAGCGGAACAGGGCGAATCGTGAACGCCCTGGCCCACAGCGGCGCGGCGTTTATCTTGGCCGTTGAACCCTCTCAGGCCGTTAACGCCCTTCGGGAAAACACGGCTGAATTTTCAAACCGGGTTCAGATCCAACAAACCACCGGTGAAAAAATATCGCCGGCCCTCAATTTGGATTTAATTTTTTCCATCGGCGTCTTGCATCACATCCCCGACCCGGCTCCGGTGGTTCAGGCCGCCTTTAACGCCTTAAGACCCGGCGGCCNNCTGCCTCATTTCGTCTGTTCCTTGATGAGCCATGTTCTCACTGTGTTTTTAAGTTTCTATATTTTTCTCTGCCGGTTTTTCTCTCTTCCCCTTAGAAAATACATGACGAACGTCATTGGGAAATTTTCCTGGAAGAAGCGAAAACTGGTGATCTACGACCAGCTGAATCCCGCCTACGCGAAATATTACACGGAGAAAGAAGTCATCCAACTCCTGGATCAGGCGGGTTTCCACGAAATCCGGCTTTATCACCGGCATGGATACAGTTGGACGGCGGTGGGAACGAAGTAGATTTAAGACCCGGCGGAAAAGACGCTCTTTCGTTTATAGAGCCAAAACCCATAATTCGCGCTCGAAAAATACTCCGTATAAAAACCCGCCTTTTTTCTCACAAACGATTTCTCAAGCTCATAGAGATCCAGAAAATGGGGGTGAACCGTCACGGGAACCCCCGATTCCGGCGAGAGCGTTGGATTGGTGGATAACAGGAAGTAGGCCGGCGCCGAGGATGAATCGATGGGTTGATGCGCCACATGCAACCGAAGGTTGAACCGCTCAAAAAAGAACGGCGGATGGCGGTCCACCATGAGATTGGACGTGACGCCCATGGTCGCTCCCGGGGCGATGGTTTCGTTGATCCATTGTCCCGCCTGAATATTGAGAGCCGTCCGTGGATTATCATCGCAATAATTCCAGAGGGCCGCGGACGCCTGCTCTATCGAAAATAAGACGGCCACCACTCCGAGAACCGCGGCTCCCGCTTTCCACCGGGAAAAAAGTTCCTGAAGAGAGAGCCCGGCCAACGCCGCCATCAAGGCAAAGAAAGGGGCGATGTATCGAGGGATATGGCTCGTTCCGATGGAAGATTGACCTAATTGAAGGATGGAAATCACCAGATAAATAAACGTGAAAGCGGAAAGGGGCTTCCAAAAACGATTGATTCCCTTTGATTTCCACGCCCACCCGCCAAGAATTGACAAAACAAATCCAGCCGCGCCCATCCCGCGCCAAATATTCACTCCCACCATCCATTTGAGCGCTTCCCACGAGAAAGAGAATCGTCGATTGACGGCCTGATAGCGCATTTCAGCCAGCCACCCCACCGCGTTGATCACAATAAAAGGATTGACCAAGAAAAAAACAAAGATCGAACAGAAAAGTCCGGCCCACAAAGGAGCACTCAGCCACCTTGAGCCAAGCGAGGGACCGTCATTCCCTTTCCTGAACAGATGCGTGATCACGATAAAGAGGGGCAAGGGCCACAAATTGATTGTGGTGCCGACGGCAAGGCCAAACGCGGCGCCGGCGAGAAGATAATTTTTCATCGTCGGGCGTTCGAAAAGATCAAAGCATTTCAGAAATCCCCACAACGCGAAGGCGGTGGCAAAAATGTGCGGCTTGACGCTGTGCGTGAGATAAAGGTTGATCGGGCACAGCGCATAAAGAAGGAGGCTCACAACCGCCCACGGCCACGAGAGGAGCCGTCGGATGAAATTGAAAAAGAAAAGCGCGCAGATAAACCCGGAAAAAGCGCTCAAGAGCCGCCCGGCAAAGAAAACATCCGCCATTTTTTCCGGATGCGCGTAGTAGGTCTTGATGTCGGGCGACAACGTCAGGGCGCCGGCCAGTCGGCCCGCTCCCACCACGGTTCCCATGCCGATGTAATAAGGACCGCCGTAGGCATAAAGACCCGGATCCCATTTCCGTTCGCGAAATTTTATTTTTGATAGAGCGACAAAGATCAACTGTTCATCGCCGTCGCTGCTTCGAACAAGAAAGGAACTGATGGAATTAAGAAGTTGCTCGTGAAAGGCTTCTTTGTCGAGGTGGGAGGCCATCGGCTTCTCGATGAACCGGCCCGGGAGCCGGCTCCGGGCGCTGGCCACTTGATCATAAAAGAGAGCGGTTTGGCTTTCCTTCGGCAAAACAAGATCACGTCGCTCACTGGAGGGGAGTCCCCACCGAAGCCCAAGACCGAACGCGCAGGCAATAACAAGAAAAGCGGCGAAGAGGCTCAAGCGCTCCAACGCCTTAGTCACGTTGAGGGGGTCCGCTCTTTTGAAACAGGCTCAAGAGAGCCGTCCCGGCATAGAGAATCATGATCGGCACCAGCGCTTCCCGGAAACGAACGATGATGTAGAAAAAAATCTGTCCAAACGTCTTGGCGGCGATGAGGCCCAGAAATAAAAACCACGTCGGATCCTTCCGCCACGGAACGCGCAGGAGCCCCAGGAGGAAGAAAATGAAAAGAGGGACATAGCTCACCACGTATCCCAAAATCTGCGCGTGGCTGTACTTTTGGGGAGAGAGATACGGCCGCCAGAACTCAAAGAAATTGCCGGCCACCACACGAACAAACCGGCCGGGGTTCTCTTTGATATACCGGAGCGCCTCATTGAACATCACCTTGGCGCAGTCAGGTTCGCTCAGCCCCTGGGTGAGGCGCTGAAGGTGGGGGAAATCGTAATAAATGGCGTCGCCGGTAAAATGATAATCCGGGTTGTGAGTGAAATAAAAATTATCTCCGTAATTGGTGCTGAGGAGAATGAACCGATGATGAATCTTCCAATTCCGTATGACCCACGGGCTCATGGTGAGCGCCGTCCCAGCGACAAATAAAACAGCCAGGAACACGCCCCGCGTGGACGGAGTCCATAGAGGAGTTTCACCATCGACTGACGCCGGGGTCTTTCCCCAAAGAACAAGCCATAGCAGGATCCAGGGAAAACAGGAGAAAAATTCTCCTCGCGCCAGCGCGATAATTCCTAAGAGGGCGCCGGAGACAACCAAAAGAGCCGGAGATCCGCCTTTCCTTCCTTTGAGAAGCAATAACAAACAGAGGATGAAAAGCGAGTTGGCAATCGCGTGGGGATTGATGGAAGTGGAATCCAACACCTGTGGCGGGTACAAGGCGAGGGCGTACCCAGCGAGGAGTCCCAGCTCTTTTCCTTTGATCAGTTTGCCGAGTTGGTAAAGCCACACGCAGCTTAACGAGCCCAAAACGGTGATGGCGATGCGCAAGGGGAACAGCGTGAACCCCACGCCAAAGAGCTTATAGTAGAGAATGACGAGGACGGGATAGACGGGCGGAAGCCAGGAGAACCAGAGAGTCCCCTGAACCGGGAGCCCGTGCTCATAGGCAAGGCCGTGGCCGGCGAAATAATTGAGAATGGCTTTCTCATAAACGCCATCGTCATTGGCCGGCATGGGCCCGTAATGAATAATAAGGAGCCGCGCCAGGAGCGCCACCACGAAGAGGCCCAGGGGATTCGACAACGCTTTTTTCACAGACCCGATTCTAGTCGGATCTTCTCAAAGGATCAAGAAGAGTTCGCGCCTCAAATTAGGAATCAAATCGTTTGCCGATTTTAATAGAATCGCCCACCTATGGTGAAACCCATCAACCAGCTTCAAAATCTGCCTCCTTATATATTCGGCCGGATTAAAACCCTGGCTCTGGAGGCCCGCGCCCGAAAACTGGACGTCATCGATTTGTCGATGGGAAACCCCGACCTCCCGACGCCGCCGGAGGTGATCGAGCGCATGCTGGACACCGTTCAAAATCACCACGCCACGCACCGGTATCCGCAGGCGAAAGGCATGCCGAAATTCAGGAAGGCGGTGGCGGACTGGATGAAGAAACGTTTTAACGTGACGCTGGATCCGGAGAAAGAAGTGTGTTCGCTGGTGGGTTCCAAAGAAGGGATCGCCAATCTCTGCTCCGCTTATCTTGAACCTGGCGATTATGCGCTTGTTCCAACTCCGTGCTATCCCGTTCATTTTTTCGGCGTCATCCTGGCGCAAGGGAAGCCCTATCTCATGCCGATCAACGAGAAAAACAATTACCTGCCGGAGCTCGACAAAATACCGGAAGAGGTGGCGCAGAAAGCCAAAATCATGTTTTTGAATTATCCCAACAACCCCACCTGCGCCGTGATAGAAGATCCGGCTTATTTGAAAGACGTGGTGGCGTTCGCGAAGAAGTACGACATCCTTGTCTGTTACGACAACGCGTATTCGGAAATCGCGTTTGACGGGTATGTCCCGGACAGTTTCTTCAACATCCCGGGCGGTTGGGACGTGGGACTGGAATTTCATTCATTTTCAAAATCCTACAACATGGCCGGCTGGCGGCTGGGCTGGGCGTGCGGCAACCAAAAACTATTGGGGCCTCTTGAGAAAATAAAGTCTTACAAAGATTACGGCGTTCCGACCTTTATTCAATTGGCGGGCGTGAGAGCGCTCGATTTATGGCCGGACTTCGTCAAGGATCTCTCCGCCACCTACCAACGCCGCCGGGATTATCTGTGCGACGGCTTAAACCGGCTGGGGTGGAAGGTGGCCAAACCCAAGGCCACGATGTATCTCTGGGCGCGCATTCCGGAAGCGTTTCAATCCATGGGATCTCTCAAATTTTGTGAAAAATTAATTTCAGAAACGGGTATTGCCGTCTCGCCCGGAATCGGTTTTGGAGATGAAGGAGAAGGATACGTGCGGTTCGCCCTGGTCACCCGGGACAGCCGGCTTTACGACCTCTTGCTGCGCCTCAAGAAATTCCAAGGCGTGACGGGTGTCTCAATCCCAAAAGGAGTTAAAACGTCATCATGAAATCTCACGTCAATTTGGCCCTCGTTGGTTTCGGGACGATCGGTTCCGGAACCCTGCAACTGCTAAAGGAACACCGCCGGGACGTGGAAGCCCGCGTCGGAGCCAAGGTTCGGATGAAATGGATCTGCGCCAAAGAATATAAATACCCGCAGTTGATCGATAAAACCATTCGGAAAACAAAAAACTGGCAGGATGTCATCAACGACCCCGATGTCGATTGCGTGATTGAGCTCATGGGCGGGACGCACCCAGCCCTCGATGTCGTCACGGCAGCCTTAAAAGCGGGCAAACACGTGGTCACGGCCAACAAAGCGATCCTCTCAAAACATTGGAACGACATTTTTGGAACCGCCGAGCGCATGCGGAAACTGGTGTATTTCGAAGCGGCGGTGGGGGGCGGCGTGCCCGTCGTCCAGGCGTTGAACGAAGGATTGGCCGGAAACAAAATCCATAAAATCGTCGGCATTTTAAACGGCACCACGAATTTCATTCTGACCCAAATGCAGGAAACCGGGGCGAGTTTTGACGAAGCCCTCAAAGCGGCTCAAGTGGCGGGCTTCGCGGAAGCGAACCCGACGTTTGATATTGAAGGAATCGACGCCGCCCAAAAAATTTCCATTCTGGCCTCCCTCGCCGCCGGGCAATGGCTCTCGCCCGATCACGTGACTTCGGAAGGCATCAGCCGTTTGCAAAGCACGGACAGCCGCATCATCCAGGAACGGTTCAACTGCACGATCAAATTGTTGGCCATCGCCGAAAAAACGCCGCGCGGTTGGATTCTCCGGGTCCATCCGACGCTGGTTCCCAACGCGCACCCGTTTGCTCACGCCCGAAACGAATACAACGCCATCGCGCTTCATGGAAACGCCGTGGGCGAGGTGATGCTCTACGGGAAAGGGGCGGGACGGCTTCCGACGGCGAGCGCCGTTTTATCGGACATCATTTTCATCAGCCGTCAAATTGCGAATGGCACCGCGGGACGCGTGCCGTACGTGAGCCGCCGAGATCACCAGACGGTTGAGTTTGGATCGATGAACGACGTGCGTTGCCGCTATTATCTTCGGATCACGACGCTGGACAAGCCGGGCGTTCTATCGAAACTCACCGGGATCTTGGGCAAAAACAAGGTGTCGCTGGCGTCCGTTCACCAAGACACGTTTGGAAACCAATCGGCGCCATCCAGCGTGACGGTCATCCTCCTCACGCATGAAAGCCGGGAGGCCGACGTGCAAGCCTCCGTCAAAGCCATTGACCGGCTCTCCACCACCAAAGCCAAAACGGTTCTCCTGAGGATGGAATGACGCCAGGGTATCGAGGACTGATCCACCGCTACCGGGACTTTCTCCCGACGCTCAAAGACGGCGACATTGTTTCCCTGCTTGAAGGCAACACGCCGCTGGTTGAGGCTCCGCGTTTGGCCAAGGCCATCGGCGCCCCGCAAATTTCTCTTTATCTCAAAATCGAAGGGCTGAACCCCACCGGGTCGTTCAAAGACCGGGGAATGACGATGGCTCTCTCCCGCGCCGTGCAAGAAGGCTCAAAAGCCGTGATCTGCGGTTCGACGGGGAACACCTCCGCCTCGGCGGCCGCCTACGCCGCGCGAGCGGGACTTAAATGCGTGGTGCTGATTCCCGAAGGGAACATCGCGCTCGGAAAATTGTCGCAAGCCATGATGCACGGCGCGGAGGTTCTCTCCATCCAAGGCAATTTTGATCAGGCGCTCGAGCTCGTCAAAGAAATTTCAGCGTCCCACCCCATCACGATGGTGAACTCTCTTAATCCCATGCGTCTCGAAGGCCAGAAAACGGGCGCTTTTGAGATCGTTGACGTTCTGGGCCACGCCCCCGACTACCAATTTATGCCGGTGGGAAACGCCGGCAACATCACCGCCTATTGGATGGGATACAAAGAATATTTCGACAAGAAAAAAGCGGGCTCCAAACCGAAGATGATGGGCTTTCAAGCCGCCGGGTCGGCCCCCATTGTGAACGGGGCGCCGGTGAAAGATCCGAAGACCATCGCCACCGCCATCAAAATCGGGAATCCCGCGTCGTGGAAAAAAGCGGAGCAGGCGCGCGATGAGTCGGGCGGCGTGATCGACGCCGTGACGGACGATGAAATCATCGAGGCCTACAAATTGATGTCCTCCCTGGAAGGCGTCTTCTGCGAGCCGGCCAGCGCGGCGGGCGTGGCGGGCCTTAAAAAACATATCGCTCAAAAGAAATTGGACCTTAAAAAAGGGGCCGCGGTTGTTTGCATTTTGACGGGGCATGGGTTAAAAGATCCGGAACGCGCCATCGCGGTCAGTCCCAAACCCGCCTCCATCAAAGCGGACCTGAAGGCTATTTTGGATCACCTGAAAATTTAACTCGTTCGAGTCGCGCCACCGTTCGGAGGAATCATGTCACTCACACGAACTCATCAATTCTGGCTCCGGTTCATGAGCATTCCCCTGTGGTTGTCCTTGTCCGGCTGCCACGGCCATTCTGACGAGATTAAAATCGCCGTCGCCCTTCCTCTCACCGGAGACATCGCCTCCCTGGGCCAAGGGCTCAAGCGGGCCGCCGTGATGGCCGTTGAAGAAGCCAACGTTTCAGGAGCCATCGCGCAGAAAATAACGCTCGAACTTTTTGACGATCGCTCCGACCCCAAAGAAGCCGTGAGCGTGGCGAACCGAATCGTGGCGGACCGCTCCTTCGTCGG
>PLLH01000023.1 GCA_003140895.1 Elusimicrobiota bacterium | reverse complement strand
TCGTTGTAAGCTCCATCCGGAAGAATAAATTTCCGATGTTCCGCGATCGTCGTTGCCCCGATGATTGTGACGCGGCCCGACTCCAAATAGGGTTTGGCTATATCGGCCAGCTTAAAATCAGGCGTCTCACCTATGCCTCTCGTCAAACTGTGAATTTCATCCCGGAAAAGCATAATTCGCCCGTTTGTTTTGGCGAGGGCTTGTAAGAATGCGTTGAATTTATGAGCGTCGATTGAAGAAGAAGGGCTGAGCGAAGCCGAAAAGGTAAGGAACCGCCGCTTGGTAATCGGGCCCTGCAAACGGCCCTCTTTTAATTTCCGATTCAACACTTTGATCAAGGTGGTTTTGCCGACCCCTTTCTTTCCAATCAACATGACGCTGTTTTTCTGTCCATAGGGGACGTTTAAAACGTTGATCATCTCGCTCAACACATCGCTCTGCTCCACCAACGGCTGGTCCGTCTCAAGCTCTTTATCCAACGTCATCTCTTTGATGAGCTTCATGTCATCTTCAGACAACTCCGGAACCTCTTTTTGGAGCCAGGCATACACATCTTCGGTCGGCAAACCATTTCCATTGGATGCCATGAGGCCGAAAAATCCGGTGAACCAGAAAATTATTTTCTTAAACAGGGGAATGAAGTTCCCATCAAACGGCATGAAGAAATGGGCGGCATGCTGAGACTGAGATCCCCCGTGGTGGTGGGCCGCCTCATCTTCAGCTGAAGCATGAGTATGCCCCCCCGACATCCGGGAAATCAATTCATCCAAATCGGCGGGCGGTAATTTCGACAGGTTGTCCAGCAGGTTCCATTGTCTCTGCCAATCGAAGGCGATGACGCTTAAATCAGCTCCGTCCCCTTTAACATCTTCAATCAATTTACGGACAGCGGCCTCGCTATCCCCATCCATCTTTCCATTGGTCGAGGACCGGAGCTGTACAATCAATCGCTCCGCGACGGTTGCTTTAAACGAGACTTCCGAAAAATCTTTTTTTCGAACCGCATTGTCCACAGCATCTTGAATGGCATGGTTGGCGGCGTGCTCCATATCGCCCGCGCGCGTTTCCGTAGTGATGTTCGATTTTTGGTCGGCTTTCTCTTTCACTTTTTTCGCGAAGGCCGCCAACGCTTTAACAAAGGCCAGCGCGGCGGCTTCTTCCTTCTTTTGGTCCTCGGCGGCGGCCCGAATGGCCGCGTCCACTCCGGCCCGAATTCGTTCATTAACCGCAATCACTCTCATGGGGGGGCAACTACCGGATGGAGTGAACATAAAGTTCTCAAGCGTGGGATTTTTCAATCGAAGAGGTTTCCATCCCAGAAATTCGAAGAGCTGGGCTCCATCAAAATGGCTCCGGTCTTCTCCTTCTCGGATCAAGGGAAGGAGTTGAAATAGTCCACTCCCAATATTCACGAGAGCGAGGGCGGAAAACGCGTTCAGCCCTGTCGAATACAATAAGGTAACCCCAATCCCGCTCAAGACAAGATTGGTCAGGGGCCCGGCCGCCACATACGCGGCATGGTGGGCAGCACTGAGTGAGACATTGAGTTTGGTAAATTTGGCTAGATGGTCCCCCTCAAACAGGTGAGCGAAAGGATTCAGGGTCATGCGGGCCGCATCAATCGCCCCTTTTTTAAGGCTGGCGGTGAAGTTATGCGCCGCTTCATGCAAAACCACAGCTTGGAAGAACCACACAAGTATTGAAAGAGGCCATTGAATAAGAGGAGGAAGAGTGAAACCAGCCCATTGAAAAACGAGGGGATGAAGAAAAACCAACAGGTGAGTAAATCCCCATGCTGATTCCTTTAATAAAAAGGTGGCGTGAACGAGCCGTCGCTGCCCGTCTTTCATTTCCGTTTGAGCCGTCAAATTCAACGTTTCATCGCCAGTCTGAATATCAATATTAACGGCAGTACCATTGACCCGAGCTTGAACGTGAGCCTTCGCGCGCCAGCCCGCCAATGAATTAAAAAGTGAACCCATGATTTCTGATGAAGCCGTTCGGAACGCTTCAAGCCCCGTAATAATTGCAGGGAGAACCCCTTTCAGGAGTTTGTTGGGAGCCGTCGGCAGAGAGAGAAATAATTTTCGCCCTTCAAATAATTGATCCAGCGGCGTTTTTTCTTGAGTGAACACGCTCAGGTAGGCGGGAGCCCCGTTGTCATCGACATGGGTGATCTTCGGGGTGAACGAAACCGTTGTGAACCCCGCGTCCCGTGCCATTTGGTCAATTCCATCCGAATGGAACCCTCCGGTTACAAGGACAGCCACGCGAGCGTTGTTCTTCTCCATGGCTCTCAAAAGATTTTTCGCCATCAAGGCGTCGCGCACTTCAGCTTCAGCGTAAAATCTTTCAAAAGACAAAAGATTCAGTCTATGGTCTATAGACGATGGACTATAGACCAATGTTTTATATTCCCTCCATTCCTCTTTCGTCAAAGAAAAGTCCAAGAGCTTCCCAACAAGATAAATATGGCGCGACGTGGCAATGAGGTTTTTTTCTTCCGGGGTTTTGGCAAGGGAAGATGCGAGACCGTCTTCCAAAATCCTTACATCGGCAAATAACTCTTCGGCGGAAATGGTGTCTGACAAGAGAACGTATTGAACATAGCTGTTAAATTGCTTGAACCGATTAAGCGCCACGCCTTTCTTCTCACAGAGAATCCGGAATTGGTTATAGAAATCAGCGAAACGAAGATCTCCTGACCGAAATGAAACGGACGCCTCAAGAAATTGCTTTGTTTCACGCTCGCTTAATTTAGAAAGCAGGATTTTTAGCGCCTGCGCCCGTTCTTTCTCAACAGCCTTATAATCCATCGATTTTTCCAATCGAGTGGCTTCAATATAATTCTGAACGGAAAACGGGAGAGAGGCGCGACCGCTTGAGAGCGCCAACAGAGTATCGCCGAGGGTCAGGCGCCCATCGAGATGGGCCTGAATGACCTGATCAAAAGCGCGGAGAGCTGGATTAAAAATGAGCGCCTTTTCTGCCGCGACGCTCTTTTTCTGACGGGCTAACTGTTTTTTAAGGGCCGCCGCCGATCCAACCGCCTTTCGATAAGCCTCGACGTTTTTTTCGTAATGAACACGGTCATCGACTCCAACAAAAAGAGGCCCTTTGCCTTGATGCAAGGAGGTCAACGCGGCATGAAGCCCACCAGACATCTGACTCCCTTCCAACAAATAGTTCGCGGCAGCTTCAATAGATTCAGGATGAGAGAAATTCTGAAAGGGAGTGATATCAACCGCTGAAAAAGCCCCTTCAACGGCAATCAAATCAATCTTGTTGTTTTCGATCAGGGATTTAATCGCCCGGCTGATATTGGTTTGGGCCTCAACATTTTGATGCACGTCCTGAACATGAACGAGGATACGGTTCTTGCTCTGTTTGACGGGACGGGAAACCTTTTCTATTTGCCCATACTGACTAGCCAAGGAAGAGAAAACTGTTTGGAGCGATTTCTGTGAACCATGAAGCGAGCTTAAGAGGCGGTTATTGGGAAGAACGTTGATTGGCAGAGAAGAACCGGGGCCGCCCATCTCCCACATTGGCAGGGAGGCGCTGGCCAGTTGAACATTTTTTTCGTTCGGCCGAAGGTCCCGCTTACTCTGCCGTTCCCGCCAAATTTGTTGTTCCGGCACGGAAGCCAAGACGGAAAATTGGTTGGCGATCAACGAGAGAATGATCGTGATGGATAGACACTTTACGGCCCACTTCTTCGGCATGCCTGTTCTCCACATGAAAGAATGTAAAGAAATAATACATGGGAGACCCAGAAGATCCTCTTAAGAACATGCAAATTTGTTGTAACAACTGATGAAATGGTGCGTTATTTTCCGTTTTTTCGACGATTTTGAAGGGGTAAAGATGCTATTCCAAGGTCAAAACAGTCACGCCCATGCGGGCGATGGCGGGAAAAGCGCGAGACGACGTCACCTGAAACTCCTGCCGGAAAGCTTCAATGATGGGATCGGAGGGAACGTCAAAGGCCAACAAAATAATTTCCTTCCCCTTCAGGGCGGCGCGCTTCGAAACGCTATCCAATTTGTCTTGATCCAACACGGTGAGTCCGGTTTGATCGTAATAGGAAAAAAGGGCCGCGAAATAGGCCGGCCGCACAATCACGACATCCTTCCGCATCGACTCCCGAGATTCCAACAGAGAATCGCTCAATGACGTGACATACGCCCCAACCGCTTTGGGGTTGGCTTTCTCCCATCGCGTCAGATAGACCCAGGTTCCACCCACTTGCGAGAGGAGGAGGAAAACCAAAGCGCCCTGTTTTAACCGGACCAACGAAAACGACATCCACCCCTCCACAACAAGCCAAAGGAAAGCGGGATAAACCAACAACGGGTAACGCCACCAGACATAAATGGAAGGCATCCAATAACTCAACAGATACGGCGTGAAGAGTCCGACGACGAACCAGAGCCGGGGCGCCAAAGCCCCTTTCCAAAGCCCTCTCGCCAACCCGACGGCGAAGACCAGAAGGACGCACGCTCGGGCCCACGGGAGAGGCGACAGAAGAAACTTGGAAGCGGCGAAATTGAACCGAACCCCGCAAAAAGCGGTGAAGGTGTTGAAAAGATTCATCGGCGAAGGCCGATCGATCCACCACCCATTGATTTCCGGCGTGAACTTCATCTGAACGCGGAGAACCGGAACCCAAAAAAGAAAAAGAAGACCCGTCCCCAACGCAACGCCCATCCATTTCAATCGGGATTTCTTTTCTGTTAACACCAGGGCCCCGTAAAGCAATTGGCTCAAAACCACAAAACTCCCCCAATAATGAGTGGTGAGTTCGGAGGCAAAAACAAGAACGCACGCAAACCAAGGCCAACGCTTTCCCTGGCGACACCGTATCTCTTCAATCATCCAGAAGCCAAAGACCCCCAAGCACATCGCCATCGCGTACGGACGAAGTTCCTGGCTGTAGGCCACAGGGAAAGGAGAAAACGCCAACAGAAGGGCGGTGAAGAATCCCACGCCGGAGGAAGGGGAAAGGCGGTTCGATAAACCAAACAGGGCAAAGAGCGCCAACGTTCCCCAAACGGCGGAATTGGCGCGCAGGAGAACAAGCGAACCGCCCACCCAGTCTTTCCAAAGACGCAATTGAAGAAAAAACAGGGGCGGATGGCTCTCGCTGGTCTTCAACTGCGCCAGTCCCTCCTGAAGAGACCCGTGTACGAAACGAATGCTGGACATCTCATCATTCCAAAGGCTTTGCCGGTCCAACGCGTGAAACCGGATCAAGGCGCCGACAAAAAAGAGAATCATCCAGCCGATGAGAAGTGGCGGAATCAGCGCCGATCTCGAGGGTCTACAGGAGGAGTTGGAAGTGGGAGAAACGTCGTCCATTAAAAAAGAGTGTAGATGAAGGGCGCCGCTGGAGATCCGCCCAAGAATACGAGAACCGCCAAGAGGAGAATCACGATGACAATCGGCAAAAGCCACCATTTTTTATTGCTCATGAGAAAAAGCCAGAATTCTTTCACCAAACTATTTCGCGCCATGGGAACCTCGCTCAGGGGAGTAGGACCTTAAAAGAGTCTCTCATAATACNNATCGCCGGGAAAACGGGACTTTTTGAGACGAAGGGCGTCTCGCCCCATCATCTTCATGACAAGTCCAACCGGCGTAATAATAAGAAAAAAGATGAGGAGAAGGATCAGCGTCGACACACAAGTTCCCATCACGAACGCCAGCCCCATCCAGATCCAATAAAATGGTTTTGACAGAGTTGGAAATAGAAAGACCCAAAGACCGACGACGG
This sequence comes from Elusimicrobiota bacterium, assembly GCA_003140895.1. Classification (GTDB taxonomy): domain Bacteria; phylum Elusimicrobiota; class Elusimicrobia; order F11; family F11; genus PLLH01. The sequence continues at coordinate 3,145 of PLLH01000023.1, read as the reverse complement.
AGGCCGCCGACCACAGGGTTCGAGCCAACCCCGTGTTCCCTCGCCAGTAATCAAAGCGCCGATGAGTCCAAACCCGATGAGAAGCGTGAGGCCGAATTGACGCATCTGTTTAACCGACGGTTTCCAATTAATTTGAGCGATCATCCGTAGTGTCCCTTAGTCCAGCTTAAATTTTTTCTTGTACTCCTGCGCCCCTTCCATCGGAGGCTGATCTTCTTTGAGGAGAAGGCAATTCTCCAGGACGAGCGCGTCCATGTCCGTGAGCATGAAACACCGATACGCTTCTTCCGGCCGGCAAACCATGGGTTCGCCCCGAATATTGAAACTCGTGTTGATAATGACGGGGCACCCGGTTAGATCAAAGAAGGCTTTCACGACCCTATAAAACATGCCGTTTCGCTCTGCTGTCACCGTTTGCATCCGGGCTGAATAATCCACGTGCGTGATGGCTGGAAGCACCGACCGCTTCCCCTTTAACTTCTCAAGCCCTTCCAACCTCTCGGTGGAGGCGGGGAGCGGCGTTTGTTTGTCTTCTTTAACGGGAGCCACCATGAGCATGTATGGACTCTCGCGGTCAAAATCAAAATAATCCTTGGATTTTTCGGCGAGGACGCTCGGCGCGAACGGCCGGAAGGATTCGCGGAATTTTATCTTCACGTTCATGACGGATTGCATGGTCTCGCTCCGGGCGTCGCCAATGATGCTCCGGGCCCCCAAGGCCCGCGGGCCGAACTCCATCCGGCCATGAAAGAAACCGACGACTTTTTCTTTCTCGATTAATTCCGCCACGCGCTTTGGCAATTCGTCGTCAGACAATCGTGAGTAGGGAGCCCCGATGGAACCGAGCAGGGCTTCTATTTCGTCGTTCTCAAACCGAGGCCCCAAATAACTCCCTTTCTGAGAATCGGTTGGTGACGGTTGTCGAGGTTGATCTGAATACTGATGCCACGCAAAAAGAGCCGCGCCGAGCGCGCCTCCGGCGTCTCCCGCCGCCGGCTGGACAAAAATGTCGTCAAAAATTCCTTCTTTCATGATGAGGCCGTTCGCGACGCAATTGAGCGCGCACCCGCCGGCCATCACCAGGTTTCGAGCGCCGGTCACCTCTTTCGCGTGACGCGCGAGCTTCAGCATCACTTCTTCGCATACCTTCTGGATGGAGGCCGCCACATCCATATAAAACGGCGTGATGGGCGTCTCGGGACCCCGGGGAGGAGCTCCCAAAAGAGCGTGGAAGGCCGGGCTCGTCATCGTGAGCCCATGGCCATAATTGAAATACGCCATGTTCATATGAAACGACCCATCTTCTTTGATGTCGATCATTTCCTTTTTGATGAGATCGGCGAAACGCGGAGTTCCATAGGGAGCCAGGCCCATCACTTTGTATTCGCCGGAGTTGACGCGGAACCCCGTGTAATACGTGAAAGCGCTGTAGAGAAGGCCCAGCGAATGAGGAAATCGGATTTCCTTGAGGAGTTTTATTTTATTCCCCCGCCCGATCCCCAACGTCGTGGTGCTCCATTCCCCCACGCCATCGATGGTCAAAATGGCGGCTTCATCAAATGGGGAGGGAAAGAACGCCGAGGCGGCGTGCGATTCATGGTGGCGAAGAAAAAGGAGCGGACCCGTATACGATCCGCCCAATCCCTCGTCGATTTGTTTTGGCATATGGAGTTTTTTATGAAGCCAGACCGGAAGCGCCTTGAAGAAGGCGCTAAACCCTCTCGGAGCAAAGGCAAACCACGTCTCCATGAGGCGGTCAAAGGTTAAGAGCGGTTTATCATAATAGGCCACGCAATCCAGTTGGTTGGCGGAAATGCCGGCGGAGGCTAGACAATACTGGATGGCGTTCGTCGGAAAGTTTTCGTCGTGCTTCAGGCGGGTGAACCGTTCTTCCTGGGCGGCGGCGATAATGTCGCCGTCTTTAACGAGGCAGGCGGCGCTGTCGTGATAAAAGGCTGANNCCAATTGAAAAACTGATTTCCCTTAATTATTCCAGAGATCGATCTTATACAAATATCCTGAGGGAGAAAAAATCATTCGCTCCTCACTAAAAATAGTTCTTCTGGCTTTGTTCGTGGCCGCCTGCGCCTCGGGGCCCCGAACCTTTCTCAAACGAGGGTTCATCCCCCCGCCGCGCATCGCCGTTTTGCCGCTGACGAATCAAACCGACCATCCCGACGGCCCGGAGATTGTTCGCGCCTGGTTTGACCTTCTCTTAGCCGAGCAACGGGGCTACCGGACGATTCCACTGGAAAAAATTGACGAGAACTTAAAAAAGATGGGAATTCAAAAACCGGAACAACTGGAAGGGATCCCGACACGGCATTTGGGAGCGCTCTTAAGCGCTGAAGCTCTCGTCTATGGAGAACTCATCGAATTCGTTGAGACTCCCAGCCGGCTCACAAAAGAACGGAAGGTCCAGGCCCGATTCACCATGCTCGACACCGAAACAGGGGAACCGCTGTGGGAGGCGGAAGGCGTCGGAACGACCTCCAAATATTCTCCTCAAAATACCGAACGTGCGGAGTCCTTCACCTCGAACCTGGCGCTGCCCGAAAAAGCCATGAATTCCCCCTTGAAGCCCGAAATCTGGGCGATGATTAAAAGCCTTCTTCAAAACCTTCCGAACGCTAAGTAGCTATTATCAGAAGCAGTTCCAAATCTCACCATTCCGAAATTAAGGGGCGACGGGCGTCTTGGAAGGAAGGGCCCCCACATCCGCGAGCTTCTCGTCGATCAGCGCTTTAATGGGATCGAAATCCCGGAAACCCGCCACCAGACGGCCGTTCACGAAAAGCGTGGGCGTTGAATTCACGCCAACCGCGCGCCCTTCATTTCGATCCGCGTCCACTTTGGCTTTGGCCTTTTCTCCCGGGAGGCACGCCTTCATCTGCTCTTCATTTAATTTGAGGTCTTTGGAATACTGCAGAATTTTAGCGTTGATGGTTTCCTGCTTAATGTCATCTTGATTTTTAAAAAATAATTCGGCCATCCCCCAGAAGGCCTCCGGGTTTTGCTCTGCCGCGCATTCGGCGGCGACGGAAGCGGAGTAAGCCCAATCATGCATCTCCAATGGGAAATGTTTATACACCCACCGGACCTGGTCTTTGGTGTAGGTGGAATACAATTTTTCACTGAGAGCCGC
>PLLH01000009.1 GCA_003140895.1 Elusimicrobiota bacterium | reverse complement strand
ATCGGTTCTATAGCCAGCGCGAAAAGCGAACTGAGAAACCGGCCTCCATTCAATTCCCGCCTGAAGACTGGCTAACCCATTCTGTCGATAAACTCCCTCAATTGAAAAAGTTAAGACAGGAGATGCGCGATAAGCCCCGCCCGCATGGAAGGCCAAGGGAAGCGGATCGGCCTGCTCTATAAACTTCATTTTTCCTCCGGCGTTCGTTAAGACACCGGCCAGGGTCAACTTGTCTGTCGCTTGATAATGACTTCCGATATCGGCCGCGAGCGCATGCGCGCTCACGTTATCGATTTTGGCTTCAACAATCTTCCCTGTAACCCCCAAAGAAAGTTTTGAGGTAACGGTCTGACCGTACGAAAAAGCGTAAGCCCCGTAGCGACTGGTGAAAGATCCGTCTGTATTTCCAAAATTATCCGTCGCCTGGAGATCTCCTGTCCCCAGATATTGAACGCTAGCCCCGAAGGCGCGTTTCCCCTGAAAGGGACAGACGAAACTGGCGTATTCGTAATTGATCGACTGCAAATAGGCCAAATGCTGAGCCGCCAATTGAAAGCCATCAACGCGGCCCAACCCGCCGGGATTTAACGCGGGAGCATAAGCATCGGTGGCGAGCGCGCTATACGCCCCGCCCAAAGCCGCGGGTTCGGCGCCCACGGGAATGTTTAGAAAACTGGCTCCTTCCGTTCCTGAATCTGCGTGGACGTAAATCGGCGCGAGAAACATGAACAAGCCAACGGCGATTGTAAATTTATTCTTCATCGGATCACCGCCAATGTGCCGCGTTTCTTTTCGTTGTTGTCGTTCGTGATGAAATAGACATAGAGGCCGGAGGCCACTTTTTCTCCAACGCTGTTCGTTAAGTCCCACGTCACAAAAGTGGAGTCGGCCTTCAGGGTGATCTCCGAAGCGCCGGCCAGCGTAAAAATCTTGACTGCGGAATTAGGAGTGAGAGCGTCAAACGTGATGGGAGTTCCGCTATTTAAATCGCTTCTCCAGGGATTTGGAAAAACAAGGAATGAATTAAGATCGGCCGCTTCAGCGGGGCCCCCGAGAAAATGCAATCCCCTGGCGGGAACAGCCGATACTTCAACAGACTCTGCGCTCTCTCCGGCGCTGTTCACCGCCGTGACCACGACGTAAGTCCGTGTTCCATTTTTGATCCCGGTGAGAATAAAAGGGCTTGTGACATTGGAAATTTTGTCGCTGCTCAACTTCGTCACTCCAGATGCAAGGGACCGGTAAAGATTGTAGGAAGTCGCTCCCGGCACAGGGTCCCAGCTGATCATAATTTTGGATTTCCCTGGAACCGCGCTGACACCTGTCGGAGCCGAAGGAACTGTCACAACAACCGCTTTCGGCGTAGCGGAGACTTGCACCGAGGCCGCACTTTCTCCGGCGATGTTTACTGCCGTGACGATAAAGTAATAAGGCGTTCCGTTTGTTAAACCGGTCACGACTCTCGGGCTCGTAACACCTGTTATTTTCGTCCCATTGGTCCTGGTAACTCCAGAGGTCTTGGACCAATAAAGATTATAGGAAGTGGCTCCTGAAACAGCCGCCCAACTGACGATAGCCTGAGCATTCCCCGCTACGGCTGTGACGCTCGCCGGGGCCGCTGGGACAACAACAGGGGCGACTGGGGTGGCGGAAACCTGAGCGGAGGCCGAACCTTCTCCCGCGCTGTTCACTGCCGTCACAATAAAGTAGGCCGGCGTTCCGTTGGTTAAGCCCGTCACCGTTCTGGGACTCGTAACCCCGGTTATTTTTGTTCCGTTGACCGTGGTGACGCCTGAGGCATTGGACCAATAAAGATTATAGGAAGTGGCCCCTGAGACCGCCGCCCAGCTAATTGTGGCCTGAGCGTTTCCCGCGGCGGCCGTGACGCCCGTTGGAGCGGAGGGAACGGCAGGAGGTGTTGTTCCGGAAAGCGAGGTCACGACAAAATTTTTAAATTTAAGATTGGCGTTGTCCCCTCGAATCCCCACTCTCCCAAGACCCGTAATCGGCGGTCCGCCGATCGTCCCATTGTCGGTGGCGGTCACCAAAAGCGTGCTCCCATCATAAAGATTGATGGTGACGGATCCATTGGAGTTTGTTTTAACGGAGGCGGTGACCTGCTGCCATGTATTGTAAGGAACAGCATGGGGAACATAGTTGCTCAGTTCGTAGTAAGTCCCCCCGTTCGAAGGACCACCGGGAATCTTTTTCTTGATGACGACGGTGTTGTCCCGCCGATTGATGCTGGCGTAGTACAAATTATATTCAGATTGGTACCGAAGCCAGATGTGGAGGCCGTCCCAATCGACGGCGGGAGTGGAAGGCGACGTCGAGAGGCCCTGGTTTAGAACAGAGAACGAAACGGAGACATCGCCGAAATCGGCTTCTTTTGTATTAAGTCTGAAAATGGCCGAGTTGTTTCCATTGGTGGACTTGGCGTTGGGAGACACGTCGTCCGGGACGCCAGTCCAACCGGCGCCGCCGGAAGCGAAAAAAGATCCGCTGTCCATTTCCCAAATGGGCGATTTGACGGAGGCGGAGTCCGATGGATTCCAAAAAGCATATTCATTTGTGATAAGGCCATCGGGATAATTCAACGGGTCGCTTAGAACAATGGTATCGGCCCGCGCCGCAGGAGAAATATAGAAAGCCGAAGAAAAAATAAAAAGTCCACTGAGGAGCCGCGCTCCTCGATGGATAAATCCAAAATGCTCTCGATGGTATATCTGGTTTTGTTTCATGCTCGCAGTATAAGGGAGCCTGCGCCACCAAATCAAGACAAAGAAATATATGTCACCAGTGACTTCCATCACGCAGATTGAGGAATTTTTGTTTTGGTAATTTTACAAATCGTGTTATCGGCGATGTTGAAACGTTCAATAGACTTTGAAGGGGAAAAAGGCTAGATTTTTGACCCGGTTTCATAAAGACGGTTCAAGAAATAATTTTGCCAATCAAGGGAATCAAATGGATTTAAAATCCTACCAACTCCATTCCGACTATGAAGACACCTATTGGTGGTTTTTATCCCGCCGCCTTTTATTTTTAAATCAGGTCGACAAAGCGGCGCAAAATCTCTCTTCCTTAAATCGCCCCTTAAACATTCTTGATTATGGCTGCGGAACCGGGATCAATCTTTCCTTTCTCTCGAAATTCGGCCGCGTGACAGGCGCCGACATATTCGATTCCTGGGTCGACCAACCGCCCAAGGCCGTCGATTTCCCGCGCATGAATTTAAACAAAGAAAACAAAGAGCGTTTCCACGGGTTCGATATCATCACCGTTTTGGACGTGATCGAGCACATGGAAGACGACATTCAGGGTCTGAACGAAATCCNNGAAATCCGGAAATTTTTGTCTCCTTCGGGGCAAATCATCATCACGGTCCCGGCCTGTCCCTGGCTTTGGAGCGGAGAAGACATTGTCAGCCATCACAAGCGGCGATACACGAAACGCCGCCTGCAGGAGGCGTGCCGGGCGGC
>PLLH01000062.1 GCA_003140895.1 Elusimicrobiota bacterium | reverse complement strand
CGGCCGTCCTGCAAATCCACGCCGCTCATCCGGGTTTGAGCCGTGAAGGGAATGAAGGTCGCCCCGAGATCATGGACCTGGCGTTCGCGAATCCCGTATTTCTCTTTGGCGAGGATCACGATGCTTCGTCCCTCGGGCGTCTCATCGGAAAGAGAAGATATTTGCGCTGCGTCGGCCAGTTGCTGAACATTCACGCCGTCCGTCGGAATAAACTCCACCGCTTGGCGGTTTCCCAGGGTGATGGTCCCGGTTTTATCCAGAAGCAGAACGTCCACGTCTCCCGCCGCCTCAACCGCCCGGCCTGACATGGCGATGACATTGGCCTGGATCATCCGGTCCATCCCAGCGATTCCAATGGCCGGGAGGAGCCCTCCAATCGTGGTGGGGATAAGACAAACGAGGAGGGCCACGAGCACAGTGACCGTGATGGGAGTTCCGTGGCCAGCCGCGGTGACGCTATAGAGTGAAAAAGGGAGCAGCGTAACGGTGGCGAGGAGAAAAATAATGGTCATGCCGGCCAGTAAAATGTTGAGCGCAATCTCATTGGGCGTTTTCTGTCTGTTGGCTCCCTCCACCATGTCAATCATTCGGTCCAAAAACGTCTCGCCGGGGTTGGCCGTGACTTTGACCACAAGCCAGTCCGACAAAACGGTGGTTCCTCCCGTCACCGCGCTTCGGTCGCCGCCGCTTTCGCGAATGACCGGCGCGCTTTCTCCGGTCACAGCCGCCTCGTTCACCGAGGCCACTCCCTCGATGACCTCTCCGTCCATGGGGATGATGTCTCCCGCTTCAACGAGGACCACGTCTCCTTTCTTTAACGTCGAAGCAGGCACAGCAACAGGCGGTTCCCCGCGTTTTCCATCCAATAACTTTTTGGCCGGGGTGTCCTGCCGCGCTTTTCTCAAATTTGCCGCCTGGGCTTTGCCTCGGCCTTCGGCCATCGCCTCCGAAAAATCGGCGAAGAGCACCGTGAACCACAGCCAGACGGAGACGGCGAAAATAAAGCCGGCCGGCGCCTCTCCATGCCCTCCCAACGCTTGCAGCCAAAGCCCGGTGGTCAGAACGCTTCCCACTTCCACGACGAACATCACCGGATTTTTGATCTGGTGACGCGGATTCAATTTTTTAAACGAATTCCATATGGCCGGTTTGATGATTGACCAATCGAATAATTTGTGCGATTTTATTTTCATAAGTGATGCTCCTGTTACCTTTGCGCCGGCCGATCCTTTGCCGGAGTCGTGCTGGATATTTGACTTTCGTATTGTTTTTTCAACTCTCTCAAGTCCTCTTCGTCTTTCTTCAAATTACCCAACAGTGTCCCCAACTGGCGTTCATCTTTGGTGAGTTTCTCCATCAATTTTTTTTGATCAGAAGACGAATCTAAATGTGTGGAAGAACTGACTGTTTTTTGATCTTCCTCCAACGCTGTTTCTGGCGGCCAAACGGCCAATGCCGTTCCTGCCGCGACCGACACCAGGAAAAATCCGTTAAATAGCGCCGTAACTATTTTCTTCATATTGAACCTCCCACCTATCTAATTAGAGCTGGCCTTTCTCTTTCAGCTTCTTCTGGAAATAAATTCCAATGACAACACCAAAAATAATGACAGCAATGATAAAGGCATTAACAGCGTGAGCATTCATAATGGACTCCTTCACGTATGATTTTCACCGGGATGATTTAAATCTCATTACTTACAACATCAGAATACGTTGCAATGGCGTAAGGGCTCCATTATCAAGCCGTTAGGAGTTCGTTAGCGAATGGGGGGAGTTATCGGGAAGAGTAAGAAGTTAGATGGGAAGAAAAAATGGACGTTATTCGTCCGGGGATTCGAGGCGGTAGCCGACGCCCGGCTCGGTTTTAAGGCATTTGGGCCGCACCGGCTCCGGCTCAATTTTATGGCGAAGTTCATGGACCGCGATCCGGATGGCTTCCGGCGACACCTCGCCTGAGCCGCCCCAGACCTCTTTGGCAAGTTGGAGCTGGCTCACGACGCGACCCGCGTTTCGGACCAACACTGAGATGAGTTTATACTGAAGCGGTGAAAGATGAATTTCCTTTTTCTTGAGCCAGATCCGGCGCGCTACCAAATCAATTTTGAGCCCTTGGCGTTCATAGACCGCCGGTGACTCTTCAGGAGATCCCTCGGCGTGGCGGAGGGCCACCCGAAGCCGGGCTTTGAGTTCATTGACGCTGAAGGGTTTCGTTAGATAATCGTCGGCTCCGGCGTCCAACCCTTTGATTTTGTCTTTTTCCTCGCCCCGCGCGGAGACGATAATGACAGGAGCGGAGGTCCACTTCCGAAGGGTTTTGAGCACATCGATGCCGTCTCCGTCGGGGAGTCCCAAATCCAGCAAGATGACATCGGGCTTTTTAGACGCGGCGAGTTCCAGCCCAACCCGGCCGGTCGAGGCTTCCATCATCTCCCACCCGGATTCTTGAAGCGAGGCTCTCAAGAAACGCAGGATGGCGAGTTCATCTTCTATGACCAAAAGTTTTTTATTTTTTTCCATAGATCTATTTTAGCGGAAGAGTGAACCGGAACAGAGCGCCACCGCCCATTTTATTTTCGGCCCAGATGCGCCCGCCGTGCGCGCTCACAATGGCTTTGCAAATCGCCAGCCCCAACCCCGCCCCTGTCGACGAGCTTCCACGGTAGAATTTTTCAAACAAATGGTCGGCGTCGTTTTTGTTGATGCCGGGTCCTTGATCAGATACGGTGACCATTACGGATTCATCTTGTAACGTCGCCGACACTCCCATCTCCGATGTGGGCGGGGTGTGTTTGGCGCCATTCTCCAATAGATTGATAAACACCTGCTCAAGGAGAATCGGATCCATCGGAACGGAAGGGAGATCGTCTGGAATATTAATTTTCACTTCTCGTTGGTGCAGAAGTTTCTCCAGGCGTTCAAGGGCGCTTCCGATCACTTCTTCGAGGGGGACTGGTTCTTTATTCACCTTAACAGCGCCTGATTCAAGCCGGGTCGCCTCCAGCAGATTCTGTATGAGTCGGGAGAGGCGCTCCCCTTCTTCTTGAATATTTTCCAAAAGTTCGACGGAATCTTCGTGTTTAAGCAAATTACCCCGTTCCAGGAGCGTTCCGGCGGAACCCAGTATGGCCGCGAGTGGCGTCTTTAAATCATGGGAAACAGAACTCAGGAGCGAACTCCGCAAGCGTTCCGTCTCCACCTCCACCGCCGCTTTCCTGGCGTTTTCCTGCAGCCGGTCGACTTCGAGAGCCAGCGCGATTTGATGAGCAAAAGATTCCAGCAATCGCCTTTGTTCGGACACAATGGTCGTTTCCTTAATAAGCGGTTTTACGCTTATAACTCCAACCGCTCCCTCCGCCCCCATGAGAGGAACATACAGAGATTCGTCCGACGGAAGCGATGCGGTGCCGGCTCCCGCGGGCTGTTTTTGATCAAAAACCCATTGAGCGATTCCGCGCTCTTTGTCGGCGGGGGCGGGCAGGCCCGAAATGGCTTTCAGAGCGAGTTGCCTGTTTTGGTCCGGAAGAAACGCCGCCACGCCGGCGTTCAATGTTTCGGCGATGCGGCTCGCGGACATCCGCAAAATGTCCTCCACGCCGCGCGCATTGGCCAGCTGTTCCGTGAACGCGTGCATGAGAGCTGTTCTTTGCTGGCTTTGCCGGGCCGCTTCGGCTTCTGAACGAAGCCGAATGGTGAGGTGGCTGATCACCATGGCGGTGACAAACATGACGACAAACGTCCAGACGTATTGGGCATCCGTCACCGTGAGCGCAAACCGCGGGGGGACGAAGAAAAAATCGAAACAAAGCACGCTCAACGTGGAACAGAAAGCGGCGGCCCCGCGATGCCCTCTTGTCGCAACGACCAGCGTTCCCAATAAGTAGACCATGACGAGGTTGGTGAGTTCGAAGAAGGGAAACATCGCGAATGAGAGCGCGGTGCAGAGGGCGACTGACGCTGTTGCGAAGAGGTATTTATTTCTCATAAGAAGGCGCATCTATAAGCATTCTACCTGTTCATTTGAGTCAGAGCATAGGAGGAAGGGATGAAAAAATTTCTGTTTATTTGTCTTTTGTCGGACGGAGCGCCGGCCAGAGGGGAATGAGCGAGTGCGCGAACGAGGAAGTCACATCCGACATGGCCGTCTGGATATCCAGCCCTTCATACGTCATTCGGGCCGACCAGAGGATGGACCCTGTTTCCACGTCAACCAAGCGTCCAATTAAAGCGACATTGGCCGCCGAGGTCACCACCTGAGATCCAGGGACGTCCCAGGAAGGCCCCCGACTGGTGAGAACGGAGCTGTTGACCGGCGTCACGGTATTCACATTGATGCTTCCCGGCCCACCGGAATTGACCAGATAACTTTGGCTGGGCGTGGCCGTGAGAACCGTTCCCACAAAAATGGCGTCGACGCCCAGGATCTTGCCGACTTTTTTAACTGTTGCCGGGTCCAAGGCTCCTTCAGCGGCCAGTCGCTGTTCCTGCATCACGGCGTCCAGCCGCTGGCGTTCCACAACGTCGGCGCCTCCCGCCAAAAGATCCTGAGCCAGCATGTCGGCGGCCGCGTCTCCGCCGGGACCTGAAAAAGTAGCCACGGCAACGCGCTGGATGTGCGAGAAATCAGCTTTCCGATTGACGGCCACGTCCAGCCCAGTGCACCCAGAGAGCAGGAGAAACGCCGCGCCGATGAGGAATTTAAATTGATTTAACGCCCAGTGATCACTCATTTGATTTCAGGTGATGGATGTGTTTTCCGGCCACGTCCCGCCGCCATTTTTCCTCGGATATCGCGAGAACGGAATTCCACGCTTTCAGCGCCTCATTCGTCATTTTCTTTTTTTCGTAGATGAGGCCCAGCATATAAAGCGCGTCCACATTCTGAGGATTCAAGGCGGCGGCTTTCTCGAAAGCCGTTTGTGCTCCGTCGACATCGTTGAGTTTGTTGTCGGCGAATCCCAGGTGAGCCCAAAGTGCGGAATTGTTCGGGTCGGTTTTGAGCGACTGCTCGAGAACGGATTTGACCCGCTGGTCTTCGGGCTGGGGCGCCGCGTCTTCGGCGACGATTCGGCTCGTTATGAGGGCCGCCAACAGGGCGAGGGATAAAATCGAAAATCTAAGGGTTTTAGGCGACGTCATGGTTTCCTCCTTAAAATACACCCATAGGGGGCTTTTCTTTTAGACGAATACCCCGAATAAAAGTGTCAGTTTCAATACTCTATCATAAACGACATCCCTGTCGGTTAAAGGCAGGCGTTAACCCCAATCCTGCGTGAGCGAACGATAACTTGCAATGGTTTTCAGCTGACACTTTTTTAAACCCGCATCGTCTAAACATCATAAGCATTTCTCTCATGAGCGCCGAATCATCAATGGAGGGGCCGCGGTGAATAATCCAAACGGGGGGCTTACTTTGGCATCAACTGCCGAAAAGAGATCCCACTCTAAGACGATCGATTGTTCAAAAAA
>PLLH01000104.1 GCA_003140895.1 Elusimicrobiota bacterium | reverse complement strand
TTGGCGTACCTTCGAGAGAGACTTAAACTTTTCATTTTTTCACCTCGCTCGAAAACGTGATGGCTTCTTTGAGAATCTCGGACTGGACTTTTTCATCGACGGAACGCCGCAGAATTTTCTCCGCTATGAGAACCGACAAGTCCGCCACGTCGCTTCTCAGTTCCTCTTTGAGCCGTTCGGCTTCGCCTGAGAGTTCCGCGCGGCCCTTCTGGAGAATCTTGTCGGACTCTTCCTTCGCCGTCGTCAACAAATGCGCTCTGGTTTTCTCCCCTTCGGAACGAGCCTCTTGAATCAAGCCTTGAATGGATTGTTGCGCCTCGGCCAATTGCGTCTCGTATTTCTGGCGAAGGGCCTCGGCGTCTTTTTGCGCCTGCTCGGCGCGCTCCAAGTCGCTCTTGATTTTCCCTTCCCGTTTGCTCAGGCCGTCCAAGATGGGTTTCCAGGCGGCTTTGGTCAGCACCGCGAGTAAAAGCAGAAACGTCACGGCGGTCCAAACCATGAGACCCAGATTGGGCTGAAGTAATTTATCCATAGAGAATCCTTACCTTAAGTCACGTCATCCGCCGCGGCGGATGACGAACATATTAATGAGCGGGCTGGGCCGTTGTCGCTTCGGCTGAAACCACTTTGCTTGCGCTTGGTGTGGGCTTAAGCCCTGAGTTCAAGGCCACGAGCAAACAAATCACAAGCGCGAAAAAGCCAAGACCTTCGATCAACGCCGCGGGAATAATCATGGACGTCCGAAGAGCTCCGGCCGCCTCCGGCTGACGAGCCGTTCCTTCCAAGGCCGCGCTGGCCAACCGGGCGATGCTGAACGCCGCTCCAATCAAACAAAGTCCGGCTCCAAGACCGGCTCCCAAATACCCCAACCCCAAATACAACATGTCATTCGTCATGATAAGTACGCCTCCTTAAGATATAAATCAATGCGGGTGCAAACTGGACCCGACAAAGATCGCCGACAAAAACGTGAAAATATAGGCTTGAAGAAACGCCACGAACACCTCGAGAAGTCCCACGCCCACCGCCTAGCCTATTGACGGAGGAACGATAAAAAAGGACCCCGATAAAAAAATGAGCGAGAGAAACGCCAGAATAACGATGTGCCCCGCGATCATGTTCGCAAAAAGACGTATACAGAGCGCGAAGCTTCGCGTCAATAGACCGATCAGCTCCAGCGGCAGCATGAGCGGCATGAGCCAGACAGGAAGGCCGTGCGGAATAAAATTTTTGATGTGCTTTAAAAGTCCGAATTTCCGGATGCCGACGAAATTGATCATGAAAAACGTGCAGAGGGCCAACGCCGCCGTGACGGAGATGTTGCCCGTGGCCGTAGCGGCTCCGGGTAGCATCCCAAGAAGATTCGCCACCAGGATAAAGAAGAACATGGTCAAAAAGAATGGGAGATACGGGCGGCCTTCGTCGCCGGTGTTGGGAAGGACCACCTCATCCCGGATAAACACGACAAAGGTTTCAAGAAGGTTTCGGGCACCCGTTGGGACCAACGGCCAGGAGCGGGCGAGGACGGGAAGCGTGAGAACAAGAAGAGCGGAGGAGACCCACATCATAAGGACATGTTTCGTGATCGGCATCTGGAGACCGCCGATGGAGAAACCCGCCGCGAGCGGGTGATCGAGCAAATGATGGCTTAAGATTTCGAGAAAATCCATTACGAGTCCTTAAGAAAAAAAGACGCTTCTGTAATCATAAAAATCATTGTGGCCAAGACGAGTGTGAGGAGCGTGGCCGCCAAATTAAACGAGGTGTGCCGATAAACAACAACAGCGGTTCCCGCCAAGATGAGAAGCCGGACTAAGAGACCGCTTCCCCACACCCAATAAAAAAACGGTTTTTGCCAGGCCCATTTCATGGCGCCCACCGAAAGACCGGCCTGGACCAGGGCCACAATCAACCCCAGCTCCATCCCTCGCTTGACGGGAATCCTAAGCGGGGCTCCTTCCGCCCCAACGAACGCCACTCCTGTCACAAGAACCGGCAGGATCAACCCCCAGGCCGATTTATTCACGAGGTTTCCTTAAAAACCGTTTTAAAAAATTATAAAGACCAGTGGCCAAACCAAGAACGGAACCGAGGAGCGTCCCCCACGGGAGCGTTCCTTTCCACTGGTCAAACTTGTATCCCGCGTAGAAAAACACCAGCAACGTCACCGCCAGTTGAGTGCCTTCCATGGCCAATGCCCACGGAGTGGCCTCGATGCGTTCCCGCTTGGAGGTCTCCGGTTTCAACGTCGTTGTTGATTGAGTAGGTCTGGTAGGTTCGACAACAGGCTCCTGACAACGGCCTTTTCGTCCAATGCTGGGACTCCATAACGTGTCTCCCAACGGGCTGGATTGTAACAAAAATTAGCCCCCCAGGCGCTGGAAATGGAAAAGTCAGAGGGAGGGATGATTAACGGGGAGAAGCCACGTCCAAGATGCGCCAAGAGACCCAATCGAGCGGGATGTCCAATAAATAGGAACGGGCGCTGGTGAGGACCCGATCGGGATATCCCAGAAGCAGGAGCGGAATCTTGACGATGATCTCCGTCGGCTTCCGCTCGACGTGAATGGAATTGGTGGGAATGCGCTGCCCTTGATCCATAACCGTGTGTTTAAGCGGGCCGAAATGAACATGGATCTTCGGCATCTTGGAGAAGGGGGTGTTACCCCGATACCCAAAAACATACAACGAGATGGCGGTTTCAGGGGCCAAGGCGCGAGTGAAGGTCACGGAGAGAACCAACTCGTCATCTTCAATGGTCGCGACTCTTTTTTCGAACCCGACGAAGGAGGCTTTTTCTTCGTCCGTCAATTCCTCCGGAATCTCCCGTTCCCGGTCGTTTTCCCCCTTCTCCAAAACGCCGGACGACTCTTCTCCGGTGACAAGGACGGGTGAAAAATCCCCAAAGAGTTCGTTCTCTCGAATAAACGAAAATAGATATTTGGCGTTGTAATGGACCTGCGTTTTGTGGGCCAACAGCGCCTCGCGTTTTTTGACGATCCGATCCGGAGACAGCGGCATAATGCTCCATGAAATCGCTCCGTTAAA
>PLLH01000005.1:6785-10504 GCA_003140895.1 Elusimicrobiota bacterium | reverse complement strand
ACGGCGACGTTGGCGGATGTGCCGGCATCGGTTGGAAGTCCGTGGTCAGTTGAGATCACGTCTCTTACGATCAGTTGGGACAAAGGCACCAACCCCGCGAATGTGACGCGCTACGTTGTGGATCTTTCGACCGCGAACGATTTCACGGGGACATTGCTCAGTTCCTCAACCTATCTCACGACAAGTCTCTTCATCAGTCTTGTCCCGGATGCCACGTACTATGGCCGTGTGAAGGCGGTCAATCACAGCGAGATTGACACGACGTATCTCGTTATCGGCAGCACAAAGACCAGTGTTCCGACGCGGCCGACCAACCTGGCGTTTACGACGGGAACGACCACGGGACTCACGGCGACGTGGACAGCGCCGGCCGTTCCGGGAGACAGTTACACGTTCCAAATCAGCCCGGTCAGCAGTTTCAGTCCTGTGGTGGGAAGTTCAAACACCACTCTTTCGTCAGGGACGGTGGACACGTTGATGGTGAACACCACTTATTACGGCCGGGTGAACTCGATCTTGAGCGGCAGTTCCAGTTCATGGTCCTCTTCCATCACGACAGCGACGTTGGCGGACGTGCCGGCATCCGTTGGGAGTCCGTGGACGGTGTATGTCACCTCTCTCACGGTCAGTTGGGACAAAGGCACCAACCCCGCGAATGTGACGCGCTACGTTGTGGATCTTTCGACCGCGAACGATTTCACGGGAACGGTTCTCAGTTCAACGACGGTTCTTTTATCGAGCTTGTATATCAATCTGTTTCCGGACACGACTTATTACGGCCGCGTGAAAGCCGTGAACCACAGCGGCATTAATACAACCTATTTGATGATGGGAAGCACCAAGACGAACGCCGGGAGTCCGCCGACGGGGCTCACCTTTACGACGGCCACGACCACGGATCTGACGGCGGCATGGAATGTAGCCAGTCCGGCGGGAGACACATATCTCTTCAATATTAGTTCGGTGAGCAATTTCGCGAACGGGTCGTTCCTGGGGGCCGGCGGGACGGGACTCACGGCGGGCGGGCTCCTGGTCAATACGACGTATTACGGCCGCGTCGCTTCCGTGATCAATGGTGTTGTGAGCGGATGGTCGTCCCCGGCGTCGACGGCGACGCTGGCCGTTGTCCCGGCCACGAACGGAAGCACCTGGACTCTTGTCTACATGACTTCCATGACCGTTTCCTGGATGGACGGCGGAAACCCGGCGGGCACTGCGTATCGCATCCAGCTTTCAACGAATAGCGGGTTCACAGGAACGATCATCTCATCCATGACCTCCAATCAATCCATGACATTCGCCGGACTTCAATCGGATGAAACCTATTTCGGCCGCGTTCAGGCCATAAACCACAGCGGGATCAATACGGCGTTCCTTGTGTTGGGCTCCACCCGCACTCATCGGCCGTCCGTTCTGACGTGGGTGGGTGCTGTGTCCGGGGATTGGGACACGGCTTCAAACTGGGATTATTCACTGGTGCCGGCGTCGGCGGAAGATGTCGTGATCGCCTCCGGCACCAATTTCAATCCAATTCTCACGTCTTCTTCGACGGTACGAACGCTGTCGCTTCTGCCGGCGTCTACCTTGACGTTGCAAGGATCGACATTAACGGTAACGGGAGTCGTGAGATCGTCCGGAACGTTGACCTTACGAGGAGATGAAGTGCTTTCCTTCGCGAGCGGTTGGGAAGCAGGCTCGGGAACGGTGACGTACAACAACGGCGCCGCGACCTATTCATCGCTCTCGGCGGGATATCAGTATTTCAATTTACGGATGGGAGGGATGGGAGGGACATATCAACTGGTCAGCGATTTGACAGTGAACGGGTCTCTCTCTATTGATGGAGGAGAGCTTGATGGTTCTCATCGCATGATTCATGTCGGGGGAGATTGGAATGGGCAGGGAGGGATGTTTACTGCCAACGGATCCACGGTTTCTTTTGAGGGATCGACGGCTCAGAGCGTATCGCCCCTCTCCTCGTTTGCGACGGCGCAATCCTCCAACCGGTCTTCCGGCGGGGTGAGCTTCACCAATTCCTTGACAGCTGACCAGCTCTTCCTGAATACAGGTTCCCTTTCTTCCGCGGCCACGCTTTATTTCGCGGCGCACTCGACGGTGACGGTGAGCAGCTTTAACGTGGCGGGAAGCGCGGTTTATCCGGCGGTGCTCCGGTCAACGATCCTTGGAACGCCGTGGTCTCTCACGGTTCCCGCCGGAACGCAACTTCATTCCATTGATGTCAGGGATTCGGACGCCGTTTACTCCGGAAGTGAGATCCGGGCGGATGAATCTTTCGACGGAGGAAACAACGTGAATTGGGACTTCCTGGCGCCCAGCGCCATCACGACGCTCTCGGCGGCTCGGGGGATCACGACAGCCTCCATTCACATTCATTGGACGGCCACCGGCGATGAGGGCCTGAGCGGCGCGCTTTCCAATTCCACGTTTACCGTTCAGTACACCTCCAACTCCGCTTTCTCCGGCTGGGATCCGGAAGCGGTTCAGCCGAGCGACGTGTATACGATTCATGTGCCGACCACGACGGCGGCCGGTTCCGCTCAGGGCCTCACGTTCTTCGGTTTGTCCGCCGGGGACACGTATTATTTCCGCGTGTGGACGAAGGATAATGTTGGCCGATACTCCGCTCAGTCGAACGCGGCCAGCGCGGTCGCCACCGAAGGCCAGACCGTGACGTGGTTGGGTATTGATTCCCTCTGGGATTCGGGAAGCAACTGGAGTACGGGTCTGGTCCCGGCGCTTCTCGACCGCGTGGAGATCCCCGTGACATTGAATGACCCTGTTTTAAGCGGGGCGGCAACGGTGGCCAGCGTGACGCTGGACGGCGGAGCCTCCTTCATTATTCGTGGCGCCACCTTCGCGGTGACCGGCGCCGTTCAATCCGACGGGAATTTGGTTCTTTCCAGCACGGAAGTTTTGAGTTTCCCTCTGGGCCGGTGGGATATCGATTCCGGGACCGTGACCTATGCGGGTGTGCCCGCGGGCGGAACCTTCACGGGACTTTCCGCCGGAAACACGTATTACAACCTCCGGTTTAATAACGCCTTGAGCACGTGGACGCTCTCCGCGCCGCTTCAGGTGAATCGTGACCTGACGCTGGACGATGGAATTGTGGATACGAGCGCATCCAACCGTCAACTCGCCATCAGTTCGAAATTTGACATTCGAAACGGAGAATTCTTCGCGAGATCATCGACGATCACGGTGGCGGGAGACCTGATTCGCTCGGGCGGTTCTTTCGCGGCGGGCAGTTCCGTCGTGGATTTGACCGGAACCGGCGGGGTGAGCGGATTCACGGGACTGAACTGTTTCGCGTATCTCAAACTGGGGCCGGCCACGCAAACCACGACACTCCTCTCTGATATCGAAGCGACGCGGGGTCTCACCTTTAAAGCGGGCGTTGTGAACGAATCCGGGCCGCGGGAAATTCGTCTTCTGTCCAGCGCCCCACAGCCCATTACGGTTTCCGCCGGCGCGGATCTTAACTTCAGCACGTTGACGTGGCAATCGTCTCACGTCTCGCCGATTCTCACGTCCTTCGCCGGATATCCGGCGCTCACGCTCACTTCCGATGTCGGAGGCCTCAGCTCCGAGTTTAGTTTGAACGGCGATGTGACGGCCTCAACCGTGTCCATTTATCATGTCGGAACGGCCACGGGAACGTCTCTCAGCCTTTCCGGGTTCCACTTGACGGCCGCGGC
>PLLH01000005.1:0-6691 GCA_003140895.1 Elusimicrobiota bacterium | reverse complement strand
GTCACCTTTAATGGAACCGACCGGCAACTCATCGACGCCATGACCTGGCATTTGGGTTCCGTGTATTCTCAGAATGTGTCCACCAGCGGCCTCACGTTTGTGAGCTCCGTGACGATGACGAATTTGATGGTCTCAGGTCTCGGTCAGGCGGCGCTTAACGTTGCCGCCGGCTCGACGGTGGCGGTCACGGGTGCCCTCAACCTGGGCGGCTCGGCGGGCGGGTATGTCGTCATGCGATCAACCTCATTGGGTTTGTCCTATTCTCTGATCACGGTCACGAGTCCCACGGTGACCTATGTGGACGTGCAAGATTGCGACGCCTCGGGCGGAGCTGAAATTGTGGCCTTTAATTCCACTAATTCCGGGAACAACGTGAATTGGGATTTTGCGGAGCCGGCCGTCGTGGTTTTGTCCGCCACCGAGGGAGCGCCGCGAGAGATTGTTCTCACCTGGCCCGCTCCGGCTGATGATGGCGCGTCGGGCGCGGCGCTCAAGGGCCAATACCGGATTCAATACACAACGTCGTCCGTCGACGCGGCCACGCCCGCTTTCTGGTCGACGCCATCGGCTCAGATCTCCCTTTCAACCAGCGGCATCGTTCCCGGAACGGTTGTGGGGACGCGGCTCAGCAATGTCCTCATGGGGGACACCTATTACTTCAGGCTCAACGCCGTTGATGACGTGGGCCGCTGGTCCGGGTTCTCCAACACCGCCCAGATCGTTTTGAATGACAATTATCCGCCGACGACCATCCCGGATTTGTTGGCTCAGGCCACGGCCACGGAAGGCCAGGTCCGTTTAACGTGGACCGCGCCGGACGCCGACCGGGGAGCGGAGATCGGAGTGGCCGCCTCCTCCTATTTCCTCCGATATTCCACGAGGAGCGTGGATGATTTGGCGGGGAACACGACGTCGTGGTGGAATCAAGCCTCCGTCATGAGCGGTGTTCCGGTTCCGTCGACGCCGGGCGTTTCCGAACTATTGAACGTGATCATGCCCGATTACGGCGCGACGTATTACTTCGCCATTCGCAGCGTGGACGCGAGCGGGAATATGTCCGATATCGACGCGAAGGCGGGGCAGAGTGGGCAACAAGCCACCGCCGTGCCGTTGGATCTCAAACCGTCGTCGGTGCAATTCCTCCAGGCCATTTCCGGTTCGAGCCAGGTGACGTTGGTGTGGGGACCGAGGTCGCACGCCGATTTCTGGAAATATCAGATTTTGCACTCGTCCATCTCGGCGGCGTCGCTCACGCTGTCGACGGAAATCACGAGCGAGGCGCAAAATTCCACCATCGATTTTCCCGTGTATAACGGCGTCACGTATTATTATCAAATCGTGACGGTGGACAAGGGCGCTCCGACTTATCTGGGCGTGGCTTTGTCCAGCGCTTCCGAAATTGTTTCCGTGTTGGTGAACCAGTCCGCTCCCAACGCGCCGGTCATCTCGACGGATACGACGGTGGCGCTCAGCACATCGTCGATCTATTGGTCGTGGACGGAAGTGGTTCCGCCGACGGTGGATGGGTTCCGCGTGGTGGCGAACGGCGTGAACGTGTCCGGCAATTTGGCGGCGGATGCCACGTCCTACGTTCAATCCGGTCTGCGGCCCAATGAGATGGTGACGACCTACGTTCAAGCCTATAATGCCGCGGGCGTCACTCCGTCTGTCTCCGTCACAAGGTACGCCCTGGCCAACCCGCCCAGCGGGTCGGCGTTCATTCAAGTGGGAGACAAATTCATCGATCTGTATTGGAACGCCAACGGGAATTTGGGCAGTCCTCTCTATGACGTCGAATACTCCTTGTCGGCGAGTTTCAGTTCCGCCACGGTCTTAAACACGTTGCAGCCGCGGTTCCTGGTGACCAATCTCCAGCCCGCGACCCGGTATTATATCCATGTCCGGGCGCTGAACAGCGACGGCCGCGGGTCGGCCTATGACGTGGTGTTGACGACCGTCACCAAACAGCCGTCCGATATCGTTGCCCCGGTCATCGTCGGTGGCCTTTGGGGAAGCGCCACCGCTTTAGCGGACGGAACCGTCCGCGTGACGTTGGCATGGGATCCCGTCACCTCTAATACCGATGGAACGCCGGTCACCGACTTGGCCGGGTATCTTGTGAAGACGGGGAGTTCCTATTTGATGCCTGAGGAAGATTGGATGGAGACGGTTTCAACCGCGCCGACGATTTCCGCCGTGATCACCGGGGATACGCCCGTCTTCTTCGCTGTTCGGGCCGTGGATACGACGGGGAATCAATCGAAGACCTCCGCCGTGCTGGACAGCTCGCGCATGAAGCTCATCTTTATCGCCGATGACCGGGCCAGCCGCATGGAAATCACGATGCCCATGGCGCATCAGCTTCGCGCCGCGTGGGCGAAGAACGGAGGCTCGACGCGCTACGTCGTGGGGTCGGAGATTTTGACCCATTACACCAACCGGCACGTCGTGAAGTCGGTTCTCTTCCGGGTGTACAAAGGATCCAACGGGACGCCCGACGGAAATTTCCTTTTTGAAAACGCGCAGGCCGATATTTATCTCGGGTACGACGTGTTGAACGGCCAGGTGGTTCAAGGAAGCATGGGTCGCGCGGCCAGCCAGATGGCATCAACGGAGCGGCTGCAGGCGGAAGGCGCTTTGTCGTCGGAAGAAGTCCGCCCTGACAACGTCCGCCAGGCGTTGTCCAACGTCGGGACCCCGGTCATGGCCACGGACAACGCGTCCAAAAAATTGGCGATGTTCTGGAGCAACGGCGTTAAATGGATCAAAGTGGGAGGATCGGTGGACGTGGCGGCGCAAAAAGTCAGCTTCCGGTCGGCCCGCATGGGTATGTATCAAATCAAGGAAGCGACGCTCACGGGAGATTTAACTCTCATTCAAGTGTATCCGCGCATCATCACGCCGAACGGCGACGGGTTAAACGACGAAGCCATCTTCCAGTTTGGAGAAGGGAGTTTGTCGGGGAAGACGCTCTCCGGCGAAATTTTCGACGTCACCGGGCAAAAAATCGCCACCTTGAAGCCCGGTCCGGATCCGGAGTCCACATTGAAATGGGACGGGAAATCGGATGGCGGGCAGGTGGTCCCGTCGGGGATCTATATTTATCAATTGAGCGTCGCCGGCCAGCGGGTGAACGGAACCCTCGTCGTCGCCAGGTAAATCTCTCCAATCTTTTAAAAATCCCTCCAGAAATTGCGTCGTTTTATAATTATATTTTGGCAATAAACCCGTGCAAAATCCAATATTTTGAGGTAGATTTAAGTGATCGGGAGTGTTCGTTTATCGACTATGACAAATCACAATTTCATCCGGCATAAATGGTCCAACCGGGGGTTTAGTTTCATTGAACTCCTGGTGGGCTTGCTTATTTTAACGATGGCCATCGCGGCGGCGACGGTGGGCATTCAAGCGGTGAGTAAGCTCTCCGCCGCCCACACCATGGCCGCTCGCGCGGAAGCGCTGATCCGTGAAGCCGCGGAATCCATGCGGTACCGTTCCGGGAGCGACGATTTTTTCCTCGACGATAAATTCAAGATGTCCTACTACTTTCCCGGAGACACGAAAGAAGGCGAACCGAAAACACCTTCGTTTGACCAATCCCGCATCAAAGTTGAAGCGGTGGTGGGGCCGATGGACGTGTTCAGCCGGACGCGGCAGTTAACGCTCTCAGCGACCTATTATGTGGGGTCGCAAGTGGCGTATCGCCACCGGCAAGTCACGTTGACGCATTCTCGTTTGGTGGGATACGGCGGTCGCGTGAGAGGGAAAGTGATCGATGCGTTGACGTTGAAGCCGGTGCCTGGGATTCTGGTTCACGCGCCCGGGGATGGAGCGCCCCGCGTGTACGCGCGGTCCAATGAAGATGGAATTTTTGATTTACGCGGGGTGAAGCTGGGAACGGCGACGGTGACGCTTCAAGGGGACGCCCGGGGAGTCAA
This sequence comes from Elusimicrobiota bacterium, assembly GCA_003140895.1. Taxonomy (GTDB): domain Bacteria; phylum Elusimicrobiota; class Elusimicrobia; order F11; family F11; genus PLLH01. The sequence continues at coordinate 2,753 of PLLH01000005.1, read as the reverse complement.
GCCGTCCTATTACTTTCGCGATATCGACGACATTGACACGGACTTGTCGGATGGGCGGCAATCGGTGAGCGGATCCAAGGACGCCTGGGACGTTGACAATTCGAAAGTGCAGCTTGGTTTTTATGTGAACGTTCCGTTGGGACAAGTGGATTTGGGGGAATTTCAGATGTGGCCGTTTGGGAAGGTGTCGGGGGCGGCCAAAGCCATTGTCCCTGAAAGTGTGAGTTCCAGTGATGCGGACCCTGGGGATGGCATAAAGAATGTGATCGTTGAACTGTTGCCGCTTCGAAGAGAAATTCTGACGTGCGGGCGGGCTGGGGAAGACCCCTGTCTGCCTGAGCATTACAGCTATTATGACACGCCGTCCGAGGTTCTCACCAATGCCGACGGGTCCTTTTCCTTCGATGACGTTGTTCCGGGTATCTATCGGATATATATGAATGGAACAGGAGAACCCAATCCAAAATATAAAATAGGAGATCCGCCTGATTTCTTTCGGTACATACATCGTGACGATCAGAATTTATTCAAGGTTTGGCCGAGAACAAAACCTACAGCAAAGATTTATGCGGCTGTGGCCGCCGCAAATGATTCCAGAGTCAGTAGCTGGTATATAAACAATAAGTACAAAAGACCTTCAGAAATCAGTGGCTGCACCGGCTGTTTTGAGATAAAACCGGGCGATATCTATGACGTTCCGCGTAACATTACCAACCCAGCCAAATACAACGAGGAAGGAACCACGCACTTTTATACCGTCGAGCAAGGCGATCATTTGATCACTGGCAATGGCACCGATTGGAGTGGTACGGATAAGAAGTTTATCTCAAACAGTATTTCCGCAACGGCCTATTGGGGAGTTTATTATCTTTCTGGTAGTCCTTTTGACCTTAGGGAGCCCTTGGGCGGTAATAATGAAGTAGATTGGGTCGGAAATTCCGAAGCGGCGGGTTATTTTCGCTGGAACTATGCGTATTCTTATTGGGATTATGCCGGCCTGACCGACGGTCAACACAAACATTATTTTGCGGGGCCTCCCGTTTTCAGTAAGTCAGCGTACAACGGCTCATTGGCTCAGTTCGATACACCAATCGGCTTCCTTCTAACACTTCGGTTGTACGACGGCTCAAACCCCAAATTAGCGCCGTTTACCATATTTGAAGATCCCGTTACGGGTATGCAATTTTATGGAGGAGATTCGGGATATGGAGCGAGCATCCCGGGTGGAGAATATTATGGGTGGCCCATGTTAATTCCGTCTATGAGAAATTTTACCCAAGATGGGTCCATCCATTCTAATTGGAGTTGTTATTCATGGATTCCGACCCCAGCTCAGGATCCTCAATTTCAGGTCGAATACCGGGCCGTCCAACACAATTTTCTGTTGGGACGCAAAGGGCTGGACATGAAAGTAAATTTGCTTGGTCGGGATGCGTTAAGGCGTGTGACAGGAGAGATTACAGATTTATCCGGTAATCCCTTTGACCCCTCTCCTGCCAAAAACAATTGCACATCAACGACCATCTACACCATCGGCATCGTCAATTCGGCCGGTTTAATGATGCCTCGTTGGGACGTCCCAATTCCCGCGGTTTGGGACGGCAGTAAGATGACGTTTGATACGGGCAACACCGTACTGCCCAGCCTGATGCGAGCGCAAGGCAATCCTGATCCCTATGTTGCCCAATACGACGGCACAACCGCCGGCCATGGTTATGGGAATGGCCGACGTTTGACGTTTGTTTGCGAAAGAGTGACGCCCGCTGATAAGAGACTTGAAGGGCCGATCATTGCCTGGGAGAAAATGAAAAACCCGGCAGGAGACCCGCCGGCGGTTATGAATCTGGTTGATTTGAGCCTGGGCGGTTACCCCACTCCCGCGTTGGCCACCACTAAATATTGCTACGGATGTATAAATGGTGGTTATATTGGAGTGGACATACATCCCATCCCCATCACCATCACACCCTCCTCATTCAACCCCACCGACAAGACGGTGACATATTTATCGGGTCCGCTCATTTGGGATGTTCGGAAAATCATTATTGCAAGACACGAATTGGGAATGATCGAATCAGGGCCCGCTTCGCCCCTGTCGACAACGATCAACGTGGATGCGGACCAGACGTCGCAAATGTTGTCTTTACCATTCTTGAGGGTCGCTGGAGATCCTTCGGACCCTGTGTGGACGGATGGAACAGAGTATCGAATGCCCGTCGATGATGCTTGGGGGGATACTTACACATTTAAATCTGCTGATGATAAATTTACCCCTCAGAACGCGAATGAACCCTATAGAAATATTATCTTCTATAAGAACCTTTATTTCAAAAAAGTATGCGCGCGGTTGGTGGACGAGTTCGGAGATCCGTTGGCGGCGGGGTTGCCGGTGCGGCTTTGGGTGTCTAGAGACGGGAGGAAAATGTCGGCCATTTCATCTCTGGTTGGGACAATGACAACCGATGCCAACGGCCAGGTTTGTTTCGAGGACGGGGCTATTATTGATGATGGAAAAACCTCCCCCCGCCCGATGGTTTCGTCCGACCGGATGTTTGCTGGTTTTAAGGGGGAAAATATCCTTGTTATGGGTTCACCCAACGCCACCTGCATGAATGTAGGCACCAAGAGTGAGCAGTTCGATGGGTATGAGGATGTGGAAGTGTTCGCTGTGATTGCATTGGAGAGGAATAGGGATTGTTCAACCAGCGGTTTGGGGGGCGGGGTGTCGAAACTATGACAAATCACAATTTCAT
>PLLH01000053.1 GCA_003140895.1 Elusimicrobiota bacterium | reverse complement strand
CTTGGCATGTAATACGGAACGAGTTTAAGGGGTCCCAAGGGGATACCGAGCTGAACCCCCATTTGAACGCCGCCCAAAAACATTTTCATATCAGCGGTGTATTTTGTCGGGTCACCATGCAATACATGGTAAGGAGTTGATAACGTTGTCGAATCAAAATTCCATCCCGGGCCTCCGAACAAAATCAAGCTGAACGGTTTCTTGATCGGCTGAACCTCAAGATTGATGGAAAAAGGCATATCGAGCCCCGTCAAGGAGCCTTTCCCATCAATAATCGGAGCATATAGAAACCCCCGATAAAAGAAGGGAAGAGCAATCCCCGGCATTTCGCCATTCAATCCGTGTAATCCAAAATTTAAATCCGCGGCGATAAAACTTCCGAAAGCGTGGCGGAAAATCATGTCGATGCCGCCGCCTCTCACGCTAATATCGCTGTTGGCGTCTTTACCTTTCAGGCTGAAATAGACCCCTGTTAATTTGGTGTCGGTGCGGTCCGGTTCGAAAGAAGGATAGGCGATCGGAGCGGGCGCGAATGAGAAATTATTTTGGCCGGCTCGAACGTTAGGAACCGCCGAGAAAACGGAGAGAACGGCAACCGAAAGCAAAACTCTTATCTTCATAGATCCTCCTTACAACTGAATAAGTTAAGCGTGGCGCAATTACCCCCCGATTACAAGATATTTTCAAAATTTAATATAGAACCAATGGGAGAGACCAAATCTAATAAAATAACCTCATCAAAATAAGAGAGACGAAAAAACAAAGGAGATCGACATGGACAAACTGATTGAAGCGTTGGGACCGGTGTTCGCCGCGGGATTCGCCGTTCAACAGCTCATTGAATTGCTTTCACCTGTCGTCAACAGAATCAAATCACGAAAGAAAGAAATTCTAGGGCTTTCCTCCCTGGTGATCGGCCTTGTCCTTTCCTGGGGCTTGGGCCTTCGGGTCCTGCAAACGCTGGGCGTGAAAACATCCCCCATCGCCGACGTGATCCTTTCGGGACTCGTGATCAGCGGCGGCACGGACGGAATCAATTCCATCGTCAAGTTTCTGGGATACGCCAAGGAAAAGAAAAGGGTCGACGCCGGACTCCAATAATGTCGACGCGTTCTTCCATCCTCCTTCTCTGCTTCCTTTGCCTGGCGGCGTTCTCTGGGTGCGTTCGCAATCCCGCCACTCACAAAGTGCACGCCCGGCTTCTCTCGCCGGAATCGGAACGGAAAATCGGCGAAGAAGCCAAAAAGAAAATCCTTGAGCAGTACAAGGTCGTTGAGAGCACGGACGTGGCCGCTTATGTCAGCCGAATCGGCCAGAAAATCGCCGCCGTGAGCGACCGACCGACTGTTAACTATGATTTCACCGTATTGGACAGCGACTTGATCAATGCCTTCGCGGTTCCGGGTGGATTTATATTCGTCACGAGAGGCCTTCTGGAAGACGTGAATGACGAGGCCGAGTTGGCCATGGTCCTCGCGCACGAAATCGGTCACGTGGCGGCTCTCCACGGCGTCCAAATGATTCAAAAGGAAATGGGCCAGAACGCCTTGACGATTCTGGGAACGATTGGCGCCGCCATCATGGCGGGCCCTGAAGCCATGCTGATGGTGGCCAACACCGCCGATCTCTTCTCATCGCTCTATCTCCTAGGCTACAGCCGCGATATGGAACGCCAAGCCGATGATCTGGGGCTTCAATATCTCATACGCGCCGGATACGATCCTCAGGCGTCCTTAAGTTTTCTTCGCCAATTGGGCACCATGGATTCCAAAGATGTCCAAGGATGGGATTTGTATTTCCGAACCCACCCCGCCACACAAGAGCGCATCAAACTGATCGAAAACCTCATTGGAGACGCCCCTCGAAACGTCGCCACGTCCCACGTTGAGGAATACCAAAAAATGAAGGAACTCCTCCCCAAAGTGGACATGAGCGAACGAGGCGAATTGAACGGACAAACCTATAAAAACAATGTTTTTCGTCTCATCCTCTCGGTTCCGCCCAACTGGTCGTTGGGATTTTTTCAACCGCAATCGCTGGTTTCCTTTCATACCAATGACAACAAAGGCGAGGGACGGCTGCAAGTCGTTCGCCTCAGTTCGATGACCATGACAGACGAAAATTTAGCGAACCTGTACGCCAAAATGGCGGGATACCAATTTATCAGCGGCCGGAATGTTCTTTTTTCAGCGGGATATGGCTACATGGGCCAATACAAAGGGGCTTCGGCGCGGGGTGAACAAGTGGACATTCGCATTTTCTCGACGATCCGGCATGGACGCGGATTTATATTGCTATGTTCAGCGGTGAGTGAGAAAGCGGACAACTATGTGTTGGACATGGCCCAAATCATTCAGGGCCTTAAATTTATCTAACGTCCCTTAGGGAACCCGGACGTGGAGCATATGCCCCAACGTTTCAAACGATTTGACCCAATCCGTGGCCACTTCGTCCCCTTCTTCCTTTTTTTGTTTCTGGATCGGATACATATTCTGAAGCATCTCGTAGTACCCATTCTGCACTTCCCATAAATTGACGTCGAACGGAGTCGAGGCCATGAGTCCAATGGTGGCCTCCAAATTCTCCAGCAACGACAAATCGTTGGGATTGTTTTTCAGCCAGAGCATCATTTTTTCAATTGATTTCTGGAACGAATAACCGAGGCCCGCTGAATCCAGATGAATCTTATTGAGCTTGGCTTCGGCAATCACGGACGAGACGCCATCCAAATTCAAATAGTCGCTCTCGAAATACCGCCGCAAATGCATGTTCAGGACGAATTCCGCCGCCGTTTGCAAGGCGCGCGGCAAGGGAATCCGCAGATCGGCTAAAAACCGCATCAGCGTCGCGTGATTATCATAAATCTGCCGGTAGGCGGATTCGATTTCGTTCAGCGTCGCTTCCAAGATCGTATGAAAAATGCGGCGTTGCTCGTCTCCGAAAAGCGTTTTAAGCGAATACGTGGATTGGACGAAATGGCGGTCCATGGCGCGAAGCGTTTCCGGCAAATCCGCCCGGGAAAAAGGATCGGTCATGTCCTGAACCATTTGTTGATACAAATCAACTCCGGCACACTGCCCCACCCCTCCATTCAAATTATGATCTCCAAAGTAGAGAACGCCGAAACAAAGATGGGCCGTCTCCCACGTAATAAGAGAAGTGACCGTCACACGCCCCACGGCGAGCTTCGCCCGGCCGGCGTCAACAACCTGATAATCCTCCCGGTCCACCGTATAACAATAAATGGTGGCTCCTTCGGCGTAGTCGGCAAAAAGAGAACTGATCGCGTAGTGAGCGCCCACTTTGGGCAGGTTGACTTTCGCCGGTTCGACGAATTTTTCATAAACCCGCTTTCCATCCCCATTTTCGACGATGTTACTTTTGGCTTTCCCCAACCGTTCAAGAAACGGCGTCTCAAAATCGTCACCGAAGAGCTCCTCCGCCAGTTGCACCGCCCGAGCGGCGTATTGAATCACTTGAACGGTTTCAATTCCCGACATTTCATCAAAGAACCACCCGCAGCTGGTGTACATCATCATGGCGTAGCGTTGAAGCTCAAGGAGTTTCAAAATAGTGGTCTTTTCTTTATCCGTCAGGACCCGATGCGCGTACTCCCCCAAAAACCGGTCGATGCTTTCGCGATCCCGGTTGAACAATAAATTAATATAGCCGTCCCGCGCGGCCCAGGGGTTATTGAAAAACTCCATCCCCTTGGACTCAAACTTCGGCGTGACGGCGTTGCGAAACCAGTCAAGAGCTTCCCGGAGAGGCGCACGCCACTCTTGGTTCCAATTCCGATGCATACCGGAATTACATCCGCAATTGCTCCGCCACCGCTCGACCCCGTGAGCGCAGCTCCATGAGGTGTTTTCGATGATCTCAACTTCATTGGCGGGAGGAGATTTTTCCAGGAACTCGCCGTAATTGGTTAATTTCGCGAGGTTGTTGGCTTCAATGTATTGAAGAGCGTAGGCCAGAGCCATTTCACCGTACCGGTGATGGTGGCCGTAGGTTTCGCCGTCCGTGGCGATATGAACCAACTGGGTCCACGGCCTCGAATCGGAGAAGGCCGATACCAACCGTTTGGCGAAGGTCTCCCCGTTAAAAAGAAGCCCCTCAAACGCCACGGCCCGTGAAATGGGACCGTCGTAGAAGAAAATGGAAATCGTCCGGCCGGAGGGAAGCGTCAGGAGGTAGGGCGTCGTGGGGTCGATGCGGCCGTCACTCACATCTTTCCAAGCCCGCCCGCCGATTTTTCGAGTCCGAGCGGCCTGGTGGGGCTCCAGCACCGTGAATTGAATCCCCAACTCCGACATCATATCCAAAGTTTCCAAATCCACGGCCGTTTCCGGAAGCCACATGCCCTCGGGCTTGCGTTTAAACCGGTGTTCAAAGTCTTTAATGCCCCAAAGGACTTGCGTCCATTTATCTCGTTTGTTGGCCAGCGGCATGATAATGTGGTTATAGGCTTGGGCCATCGCGGATCCATGGCCGGAATAGCGTTGTTGGCTGTCTTTATCAGCCTGAAGAATGGCCTGGTAGACCTGGGGGGATTTTTCTTCCATCCAAGTGAGAAGGGTGGGCCCGATATTAAAATTGATGCGGGAATAATTGTTGATGATTCTGATGATTTTGTCTTTTGAATCGAGGATACGCGACGCCGCGTTCGGAGCGTAACACTCCGATGTAATGCGTTCGTTCCAATCATGGTAGGGATAAGCCGAATCCTGGAGTTCGATCGCTTCCAGCCACGCGTTCTCCCGCGGAGGCTGATAGAAATGGCCATGCACGCAAATATATCGATCCATGCTCATCTCCCGTGTACGTCGTAAGCCCGATTATACCTTGGGCAGAAGCCCCTGTCCTACGTCCTGTGACGAATTAACCTTGCCCGCCTTCAAAGAAGAGAATGGACAACGGAGGCAACGTCAAATTCAACGAATAAGGTTTCCCTTGATAAGGAACGTGGTCCGCGTTGAAACCGCCGCAATTGCCCATGCCGCTCCCTCCGTAGATCCGGGCGTCGCTGTTCAGCAATTCCTTCCAGAAACCGGGAAACGCGGTTCCCACTCGGTACGGTGTCCGCGAGACCGGTGTAAAATTGCACACGATGAGAATGGCGGATCTTCTATCCTTTCCCCATCGCAAACAACTGATGACGCCCTGATCGGCGTCGTTAAAATCAACCCACTCGTACCCCGCCGGCTCGCAATCCTGCTCATAAAGCGCGGGTTTCGACCGGTAGAGACGGTTTAAATCACCCACCCACTCCTGCAGCCCCCGATGAAAACCGCCCTCCGCCAGATGCCAGTCCAAACTCTGGTCATGATTCCATTCCCGCCACTGGCCGAATTCGCCCCCCATAAAAAGAAGCTTTTTCCCCGCTTGCGAGAACAAATCTCCCAACAGGACCCGGAGGTTCGCGAACCGGAGCCAATCATCCCCCGGCATCTTAGAAAGGAGAGCCCCTTTCCCATGAACGACTTCATCATGAGAAAGCGGGAGAACGAAATTCTCCGTGAAGGCGTAGAGCATGCGGAACGTCAAATCGCCATGGTGATATTTTCGATGGATCGGATCCCGGCACATGTAAACGAGCATGTCGTGCATCCAGCCCATGTCCCATTTAAATCCGAATCCCAACCCCCCGACGGACGCGGGACGAGAGACCATCGGCCACGCGGTTGATTCCTCGGCGAACATCTGAACGTCCGGATGCGCCCGATAGACTTCTTCGTTTAATCGCCGAAGAAACCCGATCGCCTCCAGATTTTCCCGCCCGCCGTACTGGTTGGGAATCCAATCTCCTCCCTGCCGCGAATAATCCAGATAAAGCATCGAGGCCACGGCGTCCACGCGAAGCCCGTCGATATGATAATGCCGGAACCAATAGAGGGCGCTGCTGATCAGGAAACTTCGCACCTCGTGGCGGCCGTAGTTAAAAATGGAACTGCTCCAATCGGGATGATACCCCAACCGCGGGTCCGCGTGCTCGTAGAGATGCGTCCCGTCGAAATAATTGAGGCCGTGCATATCCATCGGAAAATGAGAGGGAACCCAATCGAGAAGTACCCCAATCCCTTTCTGATGCAGATGGTCCACCAAATACATGAAATCTTGAGGAGACCCATGGCGGCTGGTCGGGGCGAAATAGCCGGTGGTCTGATATCCCCATGACCCGGAGAAGGGATGCTCCATAATGGGCATAAACTCGACATGAGTAAACCCCAGGCGGGACGCGTAGTCGGCGAGAAGTGGGGCGAGCTCGCGATAGGTGAGCATCCGGTTACCTTCCTCGGGAACCCGTCTCCATGACCCCAAATGAACTTCGTAAATAGAAACGGGCGCCTCTCGCGAATTTTTCGACGCGCGGTTTTTCATCCATTCCTGATCATTCCACGAGTAATTTAAATCCCAGACAACGGACGCCGTCCGGGGCGGAACTTCGCTGTAAATGGCGACGGGGTCGGCTTTTTCAACGCAATAACCGTCGTACCTGGATTTGATGAAATATTTGTAAATCATGCCGCGGTCGACGCCGGGAATAAACCCTTCCCAAATTCCAGATTTTCCTTTCGGAACCAACGGATGGAGGTCCCGATCCCAGCCGTTGAAATCCCCAATCACGGTCACTTTTTCCGCGTTCGGCGCCCAAACGGCGAACACGGTTCCCCTCACGCCGTTTTTCTCAACGACATGAGACCCCAACTTGTCATAAATATGAAAATGGGACCCCTCGTTATAAAGATAGAAGTCATCTTCCGAGAGCAAGGAAACGGTGGAAAGAACCGGAGACGATTCTTTCCGTGACGGGTGGTTTGAGGATGGTTCAGTTGACATGTTAATTCCGCCTTTCGATTCGAAGAATATGCGCCGGCTCCCCCTGAGGATTGAGCTGGATAAAATTTTTCTCGCCCCACGTGAACGTGGCGCCGGTGACAAGGTCCTTCACATCGAATGACCCGCCGGGACGAACACCCACCTCATGGAGCGGGATCACCACCGTCCCCGATTGAGCGTTATGAGGGTCCAAATTCACGGCAATGATGAGCACATTGGAAAGATCTTTTGTTTTCTTGCAGAAGAGGAGGATCTGATTGTTCTCAATCGAGAAAAACTGAACATTGGACAATTCATCCAGCGCCGCGTTTTCCCGGCGGATCGTATTGATGGTCGTGATAAAATCGATGATGTTCCCGGGCTTCTTCCAATCCCGCACTTTGATCTGATACTTTTCCGAGTCCAAATATTCTTCCGACCCGGGAACCGCTTCGTTCTCGCACAGTTCATAACCGCTGGTAATTCCATAGGACGGCGAGAGCAGGGCCGCCAGAATCAAACGTATCTTAAACGCCGGGCGACCGCCGGTTTGAAGGCCTTTCGGCAAAATATCCGGCGTGGTCGTAAAAAAGTTGGGACGGAAATAATACTCCATCCCCGAGAACGCCAGCTCTCGAATGTAATCCATCAGCTCGAACTTGCCGCCGCGCCAAATGAAATACGTGTACGATTGCGTGAAACCCACCTTCGAAAGCGCCTTCATGACTTTGGGACGGGTGAACGCCTCCGCCAGGAAAATCACATCCGGGTAATCGGCCTGAACTTCCCGGATGAGCCATTCCCAAAAAACAAACGGTTTCGTATGGGGGTTATCAACCCTAAACAAAGTCACGCCCTGATCTACCCAAAAAATGATGATATCCCGCCACGCCGCCCACAACGCTTTCCAATCTTTGGAGTCAAAATTCATGGGATAAATATCTTGATAGAGATACGGCGGGTTCTCCGCGCATTTGATGCTTCCATCGGGACGATGATAAAACCACTCCGGGTGGGCCAATACCCACGGGTGGTCGGGAGAACATTGAATGGCGAAATCCATCGCGATTTCCATCCCGCAGGCCCGCGCGGCTTGAACAAAATCCTTAAAATCCGCNNAAGGTCCCCAAATCCGGGTGAATCGCCGTGTGCCCCCCTTTTTTGCTGCCAACCGCCCACGGACAACCGAAATCACCCGGACCGGCGTTCAGTGAATTATTGGGGCCTTTCCGAGCCGTCACGCCGATCGGATGAATCGGTGCCAAATAGAGAATAGTGAAACCCATATCGCGCAAGGCGGGAAGGCGCTTTTTGGCGTCTTTAAATGTCCCCGGTTTTTTGGGATCGGTTCCCTGGGAATGGACAAACATCTCATACCACGCTCCGGTGACGGCGGCCGGCCGGTCGACGATCAATTCGAATTCGGGAGCGTAGGTGACGGCATCCTCCCTCAACTGCAGGCGCCGCATGAGATCCAACAGTTCTTTCTCTTGATAGATCTCGGCCGCCTTGTCAGCGGCTCCTTTTTTTTCCTCGAGCCTTTTCACGACGTCGGCCACAACTTTTTTGTCATTGCCTTTGGCGCGGGAAAGAACAGATTGGACCAGTTTGAAGCCTTCTTTTAATTCACTCTCAAGATCCAGATGAAGGTTCAATCGCTTGATCAAATCCTCGCGCCAGGTGGCGAAGCGGTCCGTCCACGCTTCGATCGTGAACATAAATCGATTATTATCCTGGATCAGCATCTCTCCGCGCCACCGGTCATTCTCAACGTGAGCCATCGGCGTTTCCTCAAACGACTCATCCCATTTCCGGCGCCATTTGATGACCGCCCGAAGAGTGCCGCCGTTCCCCTCAAAGATATCCGCTTCGATCAAAAGCGGACGCCCCACCACCCACTTCATGGGAAAGCGCCCGCCGTCAACGGACGGCGTGATGGCTTCGATGAATATTCTCTTACTCATAAAATTAATCTTTAAGGTTTTTTAGGAATTCGATGGTAGATTTCGGTGAGCCGCCGGAGCCGTTTAACGGCAGACTTGTTAATAGCATTTTTTTTCATCCGCCACTTCCAGTTCCCGAACGGCGTCCCCGGCAAGTTCATCCGAGCAGCGGAACCAAGTCCGATAATATCCTGAACCGGAACGATCGCCGTATCGGCGATGGATTGCAGGGCCAATCGAATCATATCCCAGTGAATTTTCTTCCCGGCGGAATTCAAATAATCCAAGGCCCGTTTCCGCTCGCGTTTGATCTCTTTTCCGCTTCGCGTGCTGGAAGCGGACCCCCGGTCTTTAAACCACCCGACCGTGGTGTCGTTATCGTGAGTTCCCGTGTACACGACGCACCGATTGATAAAATTATGAGGCAAGTACGAATTGGAATCGGAACCGCCCTTAAACGCGAACTGCAGCACCCGCATCCCGGGGAAATTAAATTTATCGCGAAGCGCGATCACTTCCGGCGTCACCACCCCCAAATCTTCGGCGATCAGCTCCAGAGGTCCCAGCTCATGGAGAACCTTATTGAAAAAATCGGCGCTGGGCCCTTTTTCCCAACGTCCGTTTTGAGCCGTCTTACTTGAAGCGGGAATCTCCCAATACCGCTCAAATCCAATGAAATGATCCAAACGAACCGCGTCAAAGCGTTCAAACGTGACCCGAAACCGGTCGATCCACCAATCGTATCCGCGCTCGCGAAGAACCGCCCACCGGTAGAGGGGATTCCCCCACAGCTGGCCTTTTCGGCTGAAGTAGTCCGGCGGCACGCCGGCCACCACGGTGGGGCGGCCGTCGGCCCCAAGCCAAAACAGTTCCGGATGCGCCCAGACATCGGCGCTGTCCGGCGAAACAAAGATCGGGATGTCTCCGATCAAACCGATTTTTCTTTCGTTGCAATATCGTTTGAGCTCCGCCCATTGTTGAAAAAATTCAAATTGGAGAAACTGGTAGTAATGAACATGGTCTTTGAGTTCTTCCTGGACATGGGCCAGCGTGGAGGATTTCCCCAACCGCACTTCCGGCGGCCACTTGGTCCAGGGAAGGCCGCCGTACTGCTCCTTCAAAGCGCAAAAGAGAGCGTAATCGCTCAACCAACTCGCGTGATGGTTGCAAAAAGCGTCGTAACCGCTCCGGCGAGACCCCATTTTCTTTTTCTTGAACGTTTCAAACGCTTTCCTCAACAGAGGTTCTTTATAGTTAAAAACCGCCGCGTAATCGACGCAAGACGAGTTAAACCGGGGAACGGGGTTCAAATCTTCCCGGCGGAGAAGCCCCGCCTCGCAAAAACGATCCAAACTGATGAGCAGAGGATTCCCGGCGAAAGCGGACAAGGTTTGATAAGGCGAGTGGCTGATGCCCAAAGGGCCCAAAGGAAACATCTGCCACCACGTTTGGCCGGCGGCTTGAAGAAGGTCGGCGAAGCGAAAGGCTTCCGCGCCTAAATCTCCGATCCCGTGAGGGCCGGGAAGGGACGTTGGATGAAGCAACACGCCGCTGGCGCGTTGATTCAATGTCAATTTTTCTGTCATTTCACTCCACAAAGGATGTGCTCAAATTTTACGGATACTGGGCAGTACAGGGATCGAACCTGTGACCCTTCGCTTGTAAAGCGAACGCTCTCCCGCTGAGCTAACTGCCCTGAGGTCGATTTTAGATGATCCGAAGGGTCCATCCAATTAAAAAGGTGGTTACGCTTGGATGGCGATCAAGGTTTCCCGCATCATGTTGAGGTGGGTGAGTTGAGAAATGGAGATGCGAATGGCGATGGCCATAGTGAGAATGTCGCCCACGGTCAGATAAAGGTCAACCAAGTCTTTGTTCTTTTCCAAATCCCGTAAGGCGGACATCACGGAAGGCGACAGGGCCCGTTCGGCTCGTTGATCAATAAAGATTTTGACCCGCGCCTGTTTCTGTTCTTCCGCGTTCACGGACGACCGAATCCCTTGAAGCGTTAACTCTGTTGTTCCATTATTAAATCGAAGGAAAATACCCGACGGGTTCCACCGCTCGTTCAGTTTCGTAAGATCGGACCCCTGGATATTATTCTCTGTAACCAGCATGAGAACCCGGTCCATCGGTCGTTTACCGCTTTGAAGAGCGCCTATTTCTTTCCCAAGGGCACCCGCATCTCCAGTGGGATTCATCAAGCGAACAAGGATGTTGGGCGATTTCGGATCCCGCTGAATATCGATAAGAGTGGATCGCATTTGCTGAACATCGCTAGAGCGGGAGTTTTCCAATAATCCCAGAAGAGCCACGCCTTCCGCCAACGCCGTCCCATCATTGACGTCCACATCTGTCACAAGGGAACGCATGGCGCGCCCGCGGGCGTTCATGTCCATTCCCACGGCGTCCGCTTTCGGCAAGAACCGCAACAAGGACGCCACCAACTCGGCGCGGCTGATTTTCCCCTGTTTGCTCTTTAACGCCAACTCCATCATTGAAAGCTGGGTTTGATTCAACGCGGCCCGGCCGAACACCGCCATCCAGAATCCGTGGGCGAGAATATTGGTGATGAAGAGACTGGTCATAAAGCGAACCACAAGACCGGTACTGAACTCATGTGAGAACGGCTGGGCCATCCAAAAGGAAAAACCGATCATCGCAGCCCAAATGAGAGCGATTCCAATCCCCCTCACCACTTTATCGGAGGGGGTCCGGTTCACATGCGCGTTTAAGAATCGAGCTGGATTGAAAAATTGGGGAAATTCAATCAAGAGAACCAGAAATCCAACAGAAAGCGATGTCGCATTAAAGCCAACAAAGGACAGAAACCGAAGAGCCCGAAGGATCGAGGCGGGGGTCGTCAGAGCCGAGCCGCTCTCGTTACTCGCGTTAAAGTCTTGCATCGTCTTCCGGAGTGCGATTTCCGCGCTGAGTGGAATCGCAACGTCCAAAACGATGGTTCGAGCCCTTCCCTCAGCAGCTCCCCTATACGTAATGTCAAATTGCCTCAGCTCACCTCGACTCAATGCGTCATCCAGATCAGACGGAAGCTCACTCATCTCTCCAAAGAAACGAACCGTTCCTTGATGATCCACAACGCCTGATAAGCTAAGAGGAAATCCGCTATAAAGTGACTTCGCGCGCGCTTCGGCATCGGCTTCGCCCTGCCGTATTGCGTCAACATTTGAACGAATAAGGACCGGGTCGATATGGGTCCGGGCAAAATAGGAAATCGCCCCCGTTGTGAAAAACGCGATGTCATGCGTATCCAATCCTCGCAGAACCTCCTCTAAATCAACCGGGGACGAAACCCTGGCGGCCAGCAGATCCAACCGGCGATCAAACACCGTTAGCGCCTCCGTTCCTTCTTTAGAGATGGCCCACGCTGCAGATCGCGCTCTATTAAGACTCTCAAGGCGCAGCGGCAATTTTTTATCTTCCCGTTTGGGCGCTTCGTTTGGAGGAAGAACTCCTTCCGGCTGTTTGGGTGTTGCTGTGTTTTCTGCCGCCGGTTTTTTTGACTCATCAATCTCGGCCAAATGAGGGCCGGGCCTATTCTTTCCACCCACATCCCGATAGTCAATGAGTCCTATCCATCCGCTCTCAATCCCGGCAAAAACTTCGTCCAAACTCATACGGTGCAGCCTATTCGCGTCATCGGTAGATAAGATAGGAGACGCAAACACCAATATCCGGCCCTCCTCCGACTCTTTCGCCGCTTTTATCGCATGGTCCTTCGCTTCCGTCTTGGAACGGAGCCCTTCGATTTTTACGGGACCCCGAGGACGAAACACTCCTGTTTTCTTTAAAGCGGGCGGCTCATTTTTAGGCTGGATCGGCGGTTGCTTCAATTGGATTCCGTCTGTCCTCACCATGGGTGTCATCGGATGAGATCCATGCCCGATTTCAACCACGACAACCGTCACGTCATCCCCACCCCCTCCTTTCCATCTATAATTTTCAGGATTCGCCACCTCACGAGCCGCTTCATTAGCGATTCCTTGAGCCAACGCCAACGGGGGCATTGATGGTTTGTTTGTTAATTCAAGCAATTGCTGACGCGTTAGAGGGTCATGGACTCCGTCACTCGTCAGAAAAATACGTTCTCCCGGCTTCACTTTTATAACCGTCAGAACTGGACGATAGGCGTTCGCCGCCGACCCTGTCCTCAGCGAATTGGCGATTACATTTCTAACTATAAATTTGGTTGGGTCTCTTAACGCGGATAAATCCTGCAAGCTGGAAATTTCGTCCAGCGACTCTTGTTCACTTTCCTGGAGATTGGCCTGAAGGGACGACTCATCCATCACAAACGGAGAACCGTCGGCATTTCCTCTTGAATTATCAACCGTGAGCGGGCGGAAACGCCCTTGTTCATCCAAAAGATAAGCTCGCGTGTCAGCCGCACTCGCAATGAAGACATCTCCCGGCGGGAACGACACCATCACAGTGGCCGCCGTTCCGCTCTTCTTTCCCTCCAATCGACTGTTGATGGCGTCCCGGGCGTTGACCATGGCTCGGCTCAATATCCCGATCATTTCATCTTTTGTCTCCGTCCCTGAAATTCCCTTTAATTCCTCCATGATCGAATCCCGGGCGATCCGGCTGGCGATCTCGCCGCTCTCGTCACCCCCCACTCCGTCAAACACGCCCGCCACGTGAATCCCGCCGGGGAGTTCCATAACGAAATAAGCGTCTTCGTTTCGCTCCGTGTGTCCCGCCGCCGCAATGGATGCCGCCCCCGTCCCGTCGGGAAAAGGAGAGGCGTCCGGATTATCATCGGGTAAAGAAGCCGACAGCGGCGTCCACCCAATCACGAGAGTCAAAAGAGGCGCCACCAGAAAATTGTAAAGGAAATGAGTCCCCACATTAAAACCGACGGAGAACCGGCGCGCGGAGGCGATCGCCAATAAATCACCGATAAAAAGTGAGGGGATCCCAAGGAGAAGAACGGAAACAAACGATAACTGGACAGAAACCTGAACAAGAAGCGACATCAAACCCGCCACCATGAGCGCAGGACTTCCAAGAAGGCCAACCCCATACCCCACGGTGGAGGACAACCGAACCACCCCAATCACGGATCGCCGCACAAATCGCTGGACATTAGATTGAGGATTGTGAATGTCGACAAACTCGTTGGAAAAAATTTTCTCCCTCTCAGACCACGAGTCCCGAAGAGACGCCGTCCACATCCGCAAGAAAGAAAACAGCTTCTTTGTCGAACGAACCGTGATAACAGGCTCGCCAGGAATCGCAACGATCTCCCCAGAGGAATCCCGCCCTATAGAAGCCTCAACCGTTTCGTCCAGGCCGGGCATCTGCACGTCCACGCGCGTGTCACCACTTGCCATAACGACCGGCACCCCTGCCGGGATTTCTTCTCCCGCGCGGCGAGATAGAAGAGACATCACTCCTAAAAACGACGCCCCCGTTCTTAGCGCTGACATCAACACGGAGGTTCCCAAGGCGGTTGAATGCGGAGCCAAGAAAAGTTTTTGGCCGGCGAAGAGCTGATCGATGGGTGTTTTTTCCTTTGAAAAAATCGACAGATACGACGTCCCCGACGCGTCTTCCACTTTCGAAATCCGGGGCTGAACCACAGCGTACGAAAGACCCTTCTTCCTCAGAAGTTGCGTCATCTGAGGCGTGTGGAACCCTCCCACGAGAAGAGCCACCAGGGTAGGGTGTGCCCCCTCCATCATCCTCTCCACTATTTTTTGACTTCGAACATCAGCCTCTTCGTAAAACTGTTCAAATGGCGTCAACTCAGCGGAAAAATCCTCACTTCCCACGAGAGTCGTCCGATGACAGCTCTTGTATTCCGTCCATTCCTCAGGAACAAGCCCAAATTCCAACAACTTGGCCACCAGAGAGAGGTAACGAGACCGATCAACCAAAGCCCGTTCTTCCTTCGTTTGAATCAACGAGGCCACCACGTCTGTTTCAAGCCGTTTGACGGCGGCCAAAAGCGACTCCGCGTTGATGCCGTCAGCCAAAATCACATAACGAATGTAACGGTCAAAGTGAGGCGCTTGGGCCAAAGAAATAGAAGCCCGGTCCAAGAGAGATTTAATAGTTTGATAATAATCGGCGTAACTGATTTTCCCAGTCCGGTAGGCCAAACCGCTCAAAAAAAGAGACTTCAAATCGGACGGATTTAATTGCGAAGCGAGTTTCTCTATGACGCGCATTCGCTCACTTTCAACCCGGGAGAAATCGAGCGTTTTCTCCATTTCATACGCGTTTTGAAATTTCTCAAGAACCAACTCACGAGGCTGCTGAGATCGCTCAAACAGGACCTTCACATACTCCCCTAACCCCAACTTCCCTGTCTCAAAGGCCGCGCGCCGGTCATCCAGAAAAGCGAGGTCGGCGTTTAACCCCGATCTTTTTAACGTAGCGAGATGGCTCCGCGAGATCGCCAATTTTTTATTCAACACCTCTTTCGACGCCGCCGCCGTCAAATAGGCTTTCACATTCTTTTGGTAATGAAGAGGATCGTCGACACCGACAAAAGACGAACCCGTCCCCTCCAATGTCAGCCCCACATAACTCGGCGCGGCGATTTTCCCTTTCTCAAGAAAATAGTCGGCGACTTTCCGAATTAATTTCTTATCAGGGAAAAGGCGGTATAAATTGAAATCGAGCGGGCCAAAGGCTCCTTCCACTCCAACCAACAAACCTCGGGTTCTGTTTTTTCCCGGGTCCGCTTCCGCCAATGACTGAAGGATGGCGACGATATTTTTCTGCGCTTCGTAATTCTGATGGATGTCTTGAATCAGGAAGATAAACGGCCGCGAGGATTCCCCTGGCGAGGTTGGGGAAACATAAACGTCCCGAATGGAACCGGCATTCAGGGGAATGTTCTCAATAAACGGAACAGGATGTTTCTGGAGCGAGGCGTGGGAAGTGGAAGTGATGGAGGAGTGTTTCGACAGCGCTCCCAACGATTCCCCAACCCCCATAATATTGTGAAGAAGCCGATTAAAAGAAATTTCGCTGGTCGGGAGCCCTTTGATCGAAGCCAACTGAGGTGACGTCTCGTTCTGACGCGCGGCCTCCGAATGGCGCCGCCGTTCCGCCCACACATTGGTTTCAACGGCATAGAGACACGCCACGTTGGAGGTAAAAAATAAAAGGCCACAGGTTAGGGCGACAATCTTCCGTATCATCCCTTTAACTATAGCCGCCACCCCTTAATATGTCATTAAGTCGAGGTTAAGAAATGGTAAAGAATGAAGAAGGCAGGTGAGAAGATGAGGATTCGCTCTCTGTTTTAAGCGTGTTTTTAACTTAGGGGCAGGCTAAAAAGTGAGTTTTTTGAGGCCGACGCACTTCAAATAATGTGTTTCCGGCATGGAGAGCAAAACAGGGTGGTCGTTGGCTTGGGAACCCCGGTAGACCACATGGGCGCATGCTTTTTCTTTGGAAACGGCGTTGTTCAGGACGTCCATGAACTCGGCGTCCGTCACATGATAACTGCAACTGCACGTGATAAGCCTCCCCCCCTCCTTGACCCGCCGCCAGGAAAGACGATTCAATTTTTCATAGGCCTTTAAGGCTTTTGCCTTAATCTTATTGGATTTCACGAACGCCGGCGGATCGACAACGACAACATCATACGTTTCCTTGTTCGACTCGAGAAAATCGAACACATCCGACTTAACCACGCGCGCCCGATCACCGGAAAAACCGTTGAGGGTCATCCCTTTCTCAACGAGCGCCAACGCTTCCGCGCTCTCATCCACGAATGTCACGTGACCGGCCCCTTCTTTAAGAGCCCTGAGACCCCACCCGCCGGAATAGCAACACAGGTCCAACACCTTCTTTTTTTGATCCTTCATGATCGCCTCAGCCAACGAGG
Organism: Elusimicrobiota bacterium; assembly: GCA_003140895.1. Taxonomy (GTDB): domain Bacteria; phylum Elusimicrobiota; class Elusimicrobia; order F11; family F11; genus PLLH01. The sequence continues at coordinate 25,175 of PLLH01000053.1, read as the reverse complement.
CGCGATTGAGACGCTGATCCAGGAAGAACCCCGTCTTCTGGCCGTTGATAAAATCAGCGGCGTAAAGAACACCGTCCTGGTTAAAGGCGCCTTGAGTTAAGGCCGACGCGTCGCCGATCACAACCCGGGTAAAAGAATCGAGCCCTTCCAGGCGCCGGATGGAAGAATCAGCGCGGACCACCAGCCCTTCGCATTTCCGTTGAAAAACCTTCTCAAAAATCTCAGGAACGATCCGTTCAAGGTCCGGCAACACCGCGTCGATGCCGGCGGTGTTACTTTGGATGAGAACAACCCCGGAATACCAATCCACTACAAGGCCCGGAAGGAAATCCGCTTCTGAAAAAAGGAGGCGGGCCGCGCCATGTTCCAAAAGGGCGTGACGGCGCTCAAACGACTGCAGAAGCCGCTCCCGCAGAATTTCTTCTGGATGGTCTCGTCGCCCCATGGCGACCACGCGCCCCAAAATCAGCGAGTGCGGGTTCACATAACCGGTCCCAACAATCGTTCCGTTGTTTTCAAACCAACACCACGTCCCTTGGGCCGGGAAGGGCTTTGTTAATTTGACTTCGTTCGAGAAGATCCAGAGATGGCCCTGGGCCAGAGTCGCGGCGCTTCGATGGGATATGGGAATCGTAATCATGTTTTCACCTGGGGGAAAAAGGACTTAGAAAAGAAATTAAATACCGAGGGCGTTATTGACTGTCTTGTATAAATCGTCCGGATCAAACGGTTTTTGAATGAAGCTGGCGGCTCCCAAACTGGTCGACAACCCAAGATCCTCCTGGCGATCGACACCGGACAAAACGATGATGGCCGGAAAAGGCCGTTGAATGTTCTCATTGGCCCAGCGATTGCGAAGATGTTCCAGGAACATGTATCCATCCATTCTCGGCATATTCAGGTCCAGAATGATCAAATCAACCGGATGATCCGCGCACATCTTCAAGCCGTCAACGCCGTTAAACGCCATCAGGACAGCGAATCCTTTCAACCCCAACATGGCGTTCATGACCTCGCACACCGTTGAATCATCATCAATGACAAGGATGGTCTTCGCTGATGCCTTGGAATTTTTATGGGTCTTTGATGTCTTCTTTTTCTCAACCATGGTGAAGAACCCTCCCGCGCTGGATCCGGCTCTTATGAAAGGCGATTGCTCCCAACGAGAATCGAACTCGTGCTTCGGCCTTGAAAGGGCCGCGACCTAACCGCTAGTCTATGGGAGCGGAAATTTGGCCGATGGAAAAATTTTGCGCCCGGAGAGATTCGAACTCTCGACCCTACGATTAAAAGTCGTATGCTCTACCAACTGAGCTACGAGCGCGAAAAACGGAGCCTGAAGCATGGGGCATGGAAGAATTCAGTCTGGCTCCGTAAAATAACAAATCGCCGATGAGAAGCCGATTGACAACTCACCAGCGACAGGGCGGGAGTATAGCAAAATTAGCGTGGGGGAGAACGCGAAGGAATTCTAAGGATTATTCGGCGACGCCTTCACTACCGGTGGTGATCCCGCGGATGGCCATCATAAGTTCTTCCGGATTGCTGGCCGCCTCAAGCGCTTCTTCCAATTTAATCTGACCGTCTTTATAAAGCTTAAGAAGAGCCTGATGGAACGTCTGCATGCCGTAATACTGGCCTTGGCGGATGGCCTCCAACACGTCTTGCATTTGATTGTCGGCGATCGCTTTTCGCACCAGCGCCGTGACAACCAAGACCTCGCAGGCCGGAACCCGGCCCACGCCCTGGCCGTTTCGAATCAGCCGCTGGCACACAACGCCTTTTAAGACATCCGCCAACTGGAGACGAACCTGAGCCTGCTGGTGGGGCGGGAACAAATCCAGGATACGATTGATGGTTTGAACCGCGTCGGTCGTATGCAACGTCGAGAAAACCAAGTGGCCCGTTTGAGCGGCCGTGATGGCGGTGGATGTCGTCTCCAAATCTCTCATTTCTCCCAGCAAAATGACATCCGGGTCCTGCCGGAGCACGTGTTTCAACGCCTCACCGAAACTCACCGTGTCCGTCCCCAATTCACGTTGACTGATAATGGACTTCTTATCTTTGTACAGGAACTCAATGGGGTCCTCAATGGTCACGACGTGTTCCGCTCGGTCGTTATTAATAAATTCGATCAGAGACGCGAGCGTTGTCGACTTTCCGCTCCCGGTCGGTCCGCACACCAAAACCAACCCGCGCGACAGCTGGGCAAATTTCTGCATGACCGGAGGAAGATTAAGATCGGAAAACGTCGGAATGTTTGTCGGGATTTGACGAAGCACAACCGCCACGGATCCCCGCTGGCGAAACGCATTCCCACGAAAACGCCCCAAATTCGGGACCGCAAACGAAAAATCCACCTCACTTCGGGATTCAAAAATTTTGCGATGGCGCGGCGAGAGCATCAAATTGAGCGCATCCCGAGCCACCTCGGGGCTGATGATGGTTTTATCCACCGGCGACAGATCCCCATCAATTCGATAGATGGCCGGGGTTCCTGACCTTAAATGCAAATCAGAAGCTCGACTGTCGACCATCCCACGAAGCAGTGTATTGATGAGCCCGGCGATTTTTTCAGTGCCATTTCCCCCGATAGGGGAATCCGGCTGATCGGAAGCGGTTTTGCCTGAATTAACAACGTCCATGATATTTCCAGTTTAAGGAGGGTCGCCTTTAAATGCAATGGTTTTTCAAATTGAATTTAAAAATCCGAAACAAACGTTATTTCAGTTTTCGATTGCGTAAACGCAGGTAAGCCGGGCGGCGGAGGTCGTCATCGGACGTGAGGGCAGGGAGCGGAGCCGCCTGGGAATTTTGAAGGGCCGCCTGTTTTCTGGCGGCGGTTCGGTCAAGGGCTTGGGATTTAACGCGCGTGGGGAACCCCGTGGCGATCACCGTCACCTTCAGTTTATCTTCCAGAGACTCGTCAAAAACTTGCCCATAAAACACGTGAGAATGAGCGGAGGTGGCCGAGCCGATAAAGTCCATCACTTCACGAACCTCGAACATGGTCACGTTTTTATTGCCGGTGATGTTGATCAAGACGCCTTTGGCTCCATCAATCGACACATTTTCCAAAAGCGGGGATTGAACGGCCTGGCGAGCGGCGCTGAGCGCCCGGTCCGGGCCGGAGGAATTGCCGATGCCCATGAGCGCTTCGCCGGCTCCGGCCATAATGCTTTTCACGTCGGCAAAATCCACGTTCACCAAGCCGTGGGTGGTGATGACGTCGGTGATGGCCTGCATCGCTTGCCGGAGGACGTCATCGGCCACGCGGTAGGCCTCCAACGTGGGCGTTTTCTCATCGATAATTTCAAAAAGACGATCATTCGGGATGACAAGCAAGGTGTCGACATACGGCCGCAATTCCTCAATGCCGGCCGACGCCTGGTTGGCCCGCACCAATCCTTCAAATTGAAAGGGACGCGTGACCACCGCCACAACCAAGGGCGCCGGAGTGAGCGATTTCGCGAGCTTCGCCACAAAAGGAGCCGACCCGGTTCCTGTTCCGCCGCCCATCCCGGCCGTAATGAAAAGCATGTCGGCGCCGCTCACCACTTCCTTCAACCGGTCCGCGGATTCTTCCGCCGCCTGGCGCCCCAGAGCGGGATTTCCCCCCACCCCAAGACCTTTGGTCAATTTCTCTCCCAGCTGAATGCGAACGGGAGACAGGCTCCTTCGAAGCGCCTGGGCGTCGGTGTTGGCCGTGATAAATTCAACTTGGGACACGTCGGCTTCCACCATCCGGTTGACGGCGTTTCCACCAGCGCCTCCCATCCCGATCACGCGAATGACGGCCGGTTGATCTTTAAAATCATCAGTAAATTTAATGCGTGTCATGCGGTGCGGTTCTCCTCAGCGAAAAAACAGATATGTGAGATGTGGAATCAAAAAAGGTCCAGGAACATGGATTTGATCTGGCCAAACATGGAACCGCCCGCGCGCCGGCCCGATTTGTGATTTCGCGGCCAATCGCCGAACGAATGAAAATTGATGAGACCAATGGACGTGGCGTAGCTGGGATGCGACACCGCTTCGGAAAGCCCCAAAATATTTTGGGGAAGCCCCTGGCGGGCCGGAAGCTCCAAAATTTTCTCCGCCGCCTCCACCAACCCCGGCATCATCGATCCGCCTCCCGTCAAAATCACGCCGCCCGCCACGATTTGTTCCGCCATCCCGGAATTATCCATTTCCTGTTTGACGAGCGTAAAAATTTCTTCGACGCGCGGAGCGATGAATTCAAAAAGAGTTGTTCTCTGAATCTCCCGCGTGGTCCGGCCATCGACGCTGGTGTAGGTGATCTCATCATCCACGATGTCGATTTCTTCATCTCGACCGGCGACGGAAACCAGCGCGTGCTTACGGCTCGGACGAATCGCGGTGCCATACCGTTCTTTCACCATTTTGGCTTGTGAAATCGAGGTCCTAAGGCCGTGGGCCAAATCCGTGGTGATCGAATCCGCCCCCAACGGGATTTCCTTCGTAAACCGAACTCCGCCATCGCTGTAAATGGCGAGACCCGTGGTGGCCCCGCCCAAATCGATCAGCAGGCATCCCAAGTCTTTTTCCTCTTGCGTCACAACGACGTCGCCGACAGCCAGAAGACCGTACACGGGCTCCCGAATTCCGAACCCGGCGTGATTAATGGATCTCCAAATGTTATTGAGATGGCTGGACCCGGCCGTGACGATATGAACTTCGACTTCCAAAAGAGACCCCTCCATGCCGACCGGATTGGGAACGCCTTGCTGGCGGTCCAACACGAAATCCTGAGGGATAACGTGAATGATTTCCCGGTCGGTCGAGATGGGAACGGCTTTCGTGGATTCAATGACTTGGGATACGTCGTCGGTGGTGATTTCTTTATCGGTGCGGGCGATGTTGATGGCCCCATGATGGTTAAACGTTTGCGTGTGAGACCCGCGGATACCGACGATCAAGTCCCGGACGGTTTCCTTGGACATCTCTTCCGCCATTTCAACCACGCGGGTGATGGCGAGCGCCGTTTCTTCGATGTTGATGACCACGCCGCCTTTAAGGCCCCGGCACGGCTGGCGGGCGGCAGCGACGATCTCCACTTGATCTTGATCCGGATTTCTCCGGCCAATCACGCAGGCGATCTGACCGCTTCCCACATCCAACCCCGCAATGATTTCAGGCTTTGACACGCGTCGTCCCCCTCAAAAAAATTACTTTCCCACCGGCATCCAATCGGCGTCCATGACAACCCGGCTCGTCGTTACGAATCGCAACAGGGCCAGCTTCTTCTTCGGACTAAAATGATCCCTCAACCTTAGGATATTTTCCGCTCGGTCGACAACACTCTCCGTCGTCATCTCGCCCCATTGAATCAGGACGTCGTCGGAGAGTCCGACGACCAACGGCCTCATATTATCAGTTTCCAGGAATTTTATCTGGGAATAAAAAGCAGGCACCTGTTTTTCCAAAAGCAGGAGAGAAGCCGCCATCTCTTTGAGAACCGCGGCGTCGGCGCGCCCATGAATCATCGGGAGCGCCATGAGAGGCCGGTTGTAATCTTGAATCGGGAATGACACGCCGTCATGATCCACCCCCATTTCCTTCTCGTTTTGCTTCATGAGAGCGAACGGAACGCGGAAACGTCCCTCCACGATAACCGTGCGGTCAAGATGCCGGGAGATGGTGAGGGTTTTCAGCTCCGGAAAACGAGCCAACAAATCCCGGGACATCTGCTTGGGATGAAGAAGAAAAAGATTCTGCCCGATGGAAAACGGCAGATGCTCTTTTAACGTGGGTGGAATGTTTCCTGAGAAATGAATGCGCGCCACCCGAATGGCGGGGCTCCTGTTCCAAAATTGGTTTCCCTTGTAGCTCGCCCACCCCACCGCCCCTATCACCACGACCGTTTTGGTCAGCGTCCATAAGCGGCGGCCGGTTTGATGAAGAACGGAGGAGGCGTATTTCGATCGAAAACGGACCTTTTGGGAGCGTTTTTTCTCCCCCCCCGAACGGCGAGAGGCTTTGGGTTCAACAAAATAGCTGGTTCGCTTCGACCCCAGAAGCGACTTGTATTTTCTTCGCAGAGGAATCTCCCTTAAAAATGGTGAAATTTATTTTTTCTTCTTCAGAGAAAGCCGGATAATCTCCAACACCAGCTTATCAAAATCCATGCCCGCGGCCTTGGCCGCATCCGGAAGAAGCGACGTCGTGGTCATTCCGGGAATCGTGTTCACTTCGAGCACCTTCATTTGGCCGTTGGGCTGCAAAAGCAAATCGACCCGTCCGTAAACCGAACAGGGAATCGCTTGAAACGCCTTTAAGGCCAACACTTGAGCGCGCATCGACATCATTCGTGAAAGAGGAGCCGGCACAATGTGCTTCGAGCCTCCCTTCGCGTACTTGGAATGAAAATCATAAAAAGAATGTTGGGGAATAATTTCAATAACCGGGAGAACGCATTCCCCCAAGATCCCGACGGTGAGCTCACGCCCCGTCACGAACCGCTCCACCATCGCTCCCGATGAAAGAGCGAAACAAGCCTTGAGCGCCTTGTCGATCTCGCGCGGGCGTTCCACTTTGGAAACGCCGATCGCCGAGCCCTGATCGTTGGGTTTAATAAACAACGGCCCTCGCGTCATAAACCGGCGAACCGCCGCCAACACCTCTTTTTTGGAACGCAGATAATCCAAACGGTGAACCAGCATCCACGGAGCGGTCGGCACGCCATTTTTCTTAAAGAGAGTCTTCGACAAATGCTTGTCCATCGCTACGGCACTGGCAAAGACGCCCTCGCCCGTGTAGGGAAGCCCCATCACGTCCAGACATCCTTGAACGCGCCCGTCTTCACCATTGGTTCCGTGAAGGGCGTTGAAACAAAACTGAATCCGCTTCTTCCGAAGCACCTCCGGCAAATTCGACTGGACATCGATGCCGACGGCTCGAATGCCCAGGCGCTTAAACGCCTGAAGGACGGCGGCTCCCGTTTTAAGCGAAATCTCCCGCTCCGACGAACTCCCGCCTTTCAAAACGGCGATCCGACGCGCCTGAAGCCAACGAATGAGGAGCATGTAATTCATGACGGCAAAGGCGGCTGACGGACGATTTTGACTTCCAGCTGAAGTTCAATATTAAATTTCTCTTTAACGGTGGATCGCACGAATTCGACGAGAGCCAGGGCGTCTTTGGCCGTTCCGCCGCCGGTGTTTTCAAAAAAATTGGCGTGTTTGGGCGATACCCTCATGCCGCCGATGGACTGGCCTTTGAGGCCCGCCGCCTCGATCAAGCGAGCCGCGTAATCCTGCGGCGGGTTTCGAAAAACAGACCCGGCGTTTTTGGTCCCGAGCGGCTGCGTTTTCTCCCGATGCGTGAGCTCTGTTGCAATACGCTCCTGAACCTGCTGATCCGTGGAAAATTTGAGGTTGAGCACTGCCCCGACAATACAGCTCCCCGCCAAACTGCTCTCCCGGTAACCGAAACGGATCTTGTCTTTCGCCAACGTCGAGACAGATCCGTCTTCATTTAATATGTCGGCCGACACGAGCACGTCTCCGATCACGCCGCGAGGCGTTCCCGCGTTCATGACCAGCGCCCCCCCGATGGTCCCGGGAATTCCCGCGAGCGCTTCCGTTCCGGCGAGGCCTTTTTCCGCGCACCGTTTGGAGAGTTTCGGCAAATGAACGCCGGCTCCCAGCCGCACCTGATTTCCATCGAAATGAACGGCTTCAAAATCCCCCCGAAGGCGAAGCACGCACCCGCGAATCCCTTCATCCGGCAGAAGCACGTTCGAGCCCCACCCCAAAATAAGCGTGGAGATTTTTCGCTCGCGGCAAAAGCGGGTCACTCCATTCAATTCGCCCACGTTATGAACTTCCACGAACACCTCGGCGGGGCCGCCGATCCCCCACGTTGAGTGGCGAGAAAGCGGTTCTTCTGATTTGATTCGTCCATCCAAACTGGGCACCGCCGCCTTGATTTGATGAGCGAGGAGGGACGCGGCGGTTAAATATTTTTCACCGATTTTCCAGACGTCACCGGCCCCAAGCGTCAAGAGCACGTCGCCGGATTTCAGATCCACGAGTAATTTTCCCAGCGTTTCATCTCCCGTCCACCATTCCCAGTTCTTCTTTTTCAGATTTTTGGCGATGAGCTGACTGGTGACGCCTTTAATGGGTTTTTCCCCCGCCGGATAAATCGGCATAAGAACCAACCGGTCCACACTATTAAGAGCGGCGGCGAAATCTTTGTAGAGCGCTTGCGTGCGCGTGAAACGGTGCGGTTGAAAGAGCACCACCAGTCGCCGTTCGGGCCAGCGCTGCCGGAGAGCCGCGATCGTGGCTTTCATTTCCGTCGGATGATGGCCGTAATCGTCCACGACTGTCACTCCGCGCGATTCTCCCCTCACCTCGATCCGGCGCCCCACGCCGGCGAACTGAGAGAGCGCCTCCGCCGCCAAACGAAACGGCAAATCCACTTGGAGCCCGGCTCCCAACGCGGCCAACGCGTTCAGCACATTGTGCTTCCCATAAAGAGGAACCGTCACGGGCCCAAGAACCTGGCCGTTCCGGGTCACCGTGAACGTGGACCCGCGCGGATCGGTCACGAGATCCGTGGCCCGCAGGTCGCACTTTTTATCGAACCCATAGGTTTGATAGCGGCGGTTGATGAGCGGCAGAATTTTTCGAACGATGGGATCTTCCCAGCACACAATGTTCATACCGTAAAAGGGAATATGATTGGCGAATTCGACAAACGCGGATTTAAGGTTCTCTTTTGTTTTGTAGTAATCCAAATGATCGTTGTCGATGTTGGTGATGATGTTAATGGTGGGAGAGAGTTTCAGAAACGATCCGTCGGATTCGTCCGCCTCGGCGACCAGGTAATCTCCGGCGCCAAGAACCCCGCCGGTTCCGACCGCTTTAAGCCGCCCGCCGACAATGACGGTGGGATCCAAACCGCCGAATTTAAACACCTGCCCCACCATGGAAGAGGTGGTCGTTTTCCCGTGGGTTCCGGCGATGGCGATGGTGTATTTCAGGCGCGCGATTTCCGCCAACATTTCAACGCGGCGAATAACCGGGACGCCGCGCTTTTGCGCTTCTTTCACTTCCGGATTGTCTTTTGAAACGGCGGTGGAGGTCACAACCACATCCGCCTTCCCGATATTTTTTCCGGCGTGGCCGATGGAAACGACAGCGCCCATATCGGACAGACGCGACACCTCGGCGTTTTTCACCAAATCGCTGCCCGTCACGCCATAGCCCAATTTAAGCAGCACTTCGGCGATGCCGCTCATGCCGCTTCCGCCAATCCCAACGAAGTGAATGTGCTTTATTTTCTTGAACATAGAGGAACACTAGTAAAAGTTGCCTTTTGCGTCTATTTCAAATTGAATCGCATCGAAATTCGCTCAAAAAAAACTATGATCCGGGAATGATCCGAATCCTGAGAACCATGCGAGAAGACATCAAAGCGCTTCTGGTCAAAGACCCCGCCGCCCGATCCTGGCTGGAAGTCCTGCTCTGCTACCCGGGGCTTCACGCCATCTGGTTTCACCGCGCGGCGCACCGGCTCTACGCCTGGCGGCTTTATTTATTGGCCCGCCTCGTGTCGCACCTCAGCCGGTTTTTGACCGGCATTGAAATCCACCCCGGCGCCAAAATCGGCCGGGCGGTCGCCATCGATCACGGCATGGGCATTGTGATCGGCGAAACAGCGGAAATTGGGGAGGGGTGCTTGCTCTATCAAGGGTGCGTGCTCGGCGGAACGTCTCTCTCACGCGGAAAACGCCACCCGACTCTTGGGAAAAACGTTGTGGTGGGAGCCAGCGCCATCCTGCTTGGGCCCATTCATATTGGAGACGGAGCCAAAATCGGCGCCGGCGCGCTGATTCTTCAAGACGTGAAACCCAACGCCACGGTCGTTGGAATCATCGGGAAAAAAGCCGCCATCACCGAAGATGACGACGCCAAGTCCCACCAAGAACCCCAGCTTTAACTCTCTCAACGCTCGATTAATCCCTCCCATCACGACGAAGTAACGAATTCCAGGGTAAGCCCCCTATTGTTGACTCAATAGGTCAACTAATGATAAAGTGACGTCGTTATGATGCGCATGTCGACCAAATCCACCTACGCCGTGAGGGCCCTGATTGACCTCATCCAGCATTCGGAAGGCAAGCCCGTCCGCTTAGCGGACATCGCCCGCCGGCAAGGGATTCCGTTGCCCTTTCTGGAACAGATATTCCTGAAACTAAAGAAGGCGGGAATTGTTACAGCTATAAGAGGCCCTCAAGGGGGATATACAACGGAAAAAAGCCCGAAAGAGGTCTCCTTGGCGGACATCGTGACCATTTTGGAAGGACCCCTGGAACCCGTCCTTTGCAGCCATCCCGAGAATTTATCCGCCACGTGCCACAAGGTTGAAGGATGCTTGAGCCGAGTCCTCTGCAACGAACTGGACGGTCAGCTCCTCAAAGTCCTGGCGAAAAATACGTTGGCGAAACTGAGCGGAGACGCTCAAAAATTTGCAGCGTTGAATGGCCCCATCCAACTTTCATGAAGGAGACTTTTGTGACAGAAAAAACAGTTCTACTCGAAATCGACAATGTTCACGCCGCCATTGAGGGCAAATCCATCCTCAAAGGAATTAACCTGACCATTAATAAAGGAGAGGTTCACGCCATCATGGGCCCGAACGGCTCCGGGAAATCCACCTTGTCGAACATTCTCATGGGGCATCCGAAATACAAAGTCACCGAGGGACGCATCCGGTTTTTGGGAGAAGATTTGTTCGGAATTCCCGTGGATGTCCGGGCGAGGAAAGGCTTGTTTTTGGCGTTTCAATATCCGCTGGCGATTCCCGGCGTTCCGGTGGCCAAATTTTTGCGGCTCAGTCTTCAATCGGTCAAAGGAAAAGACGTTCCCGTCACGGAATTTCTCAAAACGCTGAAAGCGAAGATGAAACTATTGGGCATCAGCGATACGTTCATCGGTCGCTACATCAACGAGGGGTTTTCCGGCGGAGAAAAAAAGCGTCATGAGATCCTCCAAATGGCCTTGCTGGAGCCCACGCTCTCCATTTTGGATGAAACGGATTCCGGCCTGGACATCGACGCCCTCAAAGTCGTGGCGAGCGGCATCGAGCACACGCGTAGCCCGGAACGGAGCATCCTTATCATCACGCACTATCAACGAATCTTGAATTACGTGCAACCCGATTTCATCCACGTGCTGGCCGATGGGCGCATCATCAAATCAGGCACGAAAGAGCTGGCGCTTGAACTCGAGAAAAAAGGATACGACTGGGTGCTCAAAGAAGCGGGCCTCCCCGTCACGCAACAGGCGGTTTCCGCCTAGGATTTTTCAGGAGAAGGATATGACTCAAAAAGCGACCGTCCAACCCAAAGACTACAAATACGGTTTCCATGACGACGTGGAAAGCGTGTTCACCTCCGGCCGGGGACTCACCCGGAACCTGGTTGAGCAAATCTCAGCCATGAAAAAAGAGCCGGAGTGGATGCTCAAATTCCGGCTCAAAGCCCTCGATATCTATGAAAAAAAACCGATGCCGTCCTGGGGGAACACCAAACTCCTGAAGCTCCTGGACTTCGATAACATTCGCTATTACGTCCGCCCGTCTGAAAAAACAGAAAAAAACTGGGACGACGTCCCGGAAAAGCTGAAAAACACCTTTGAGAAGCTGGGAATCCCGGAAGCCGAGCGACGGTTCCTGGCTGGCGTCACCGCCCAATACGAATCCGAGGTGGTGTATCATTCCATCCAGGCCGACTTAGAAAAAAAAGGCGTGATTTTTCTGGGCATGGATCAAGCCGTTCAGCAATGCCCGGACATCGTGAAAAAATATATGGGGACGATCATCCCCCCCGGCGACAACAAGTTTTCCGCCTTGAATTCTGCGGTATGGTCCGGCGGAAGCTTCATTTACGTTCCCAAAAACACGCACGTGGAAATTCCCCTCCAGGCTTACTTTCGCATCAATTCGGAGAACATGGGTCAATTTGAGCGAACGCTCATCATCACGGACGAAGGAAGCAATGTTCATTACATTGAAGGCTGCACGGCGCCGACGTATTCCAGCGATTCGCTGCATTCGGCGGTGGTGGAGCTCATCGCGCTGAAAGGCTCCAAGATCCGATACACCACCATCCAGAACTGGTCCAACAACGTCTACAATTTGGTCACCAAACGCGCCGCCGCCTATGAAGACGCGGCGGTGGAGTGGATCGACGGGAATTTGGGATCGAAACTCACGATGAAATACCCCGCCGTGTATTTGCTGGGAGAACGGGCGCGCGGCGAAGTCCTTTCCATCGCTTACGCGGGGAAAGGCCAGCATCAAGACGCCGGCGCCAAAATGGTTCACGTGGCGCCGAACACGACCTCCACCATTCTCTCCAAATCCATTTCCCGAGACGGCGGCCGGACCTCGTACCGCGGCCTCCTCAAAGTGTACAAAGGAGCGTTGAACTGCAAATCCAACGTTCGCTGCGACGCGCTTCTTCTGGATGAGAATTCCCGCTCCGACACGTATCCCACGATGGAAATCGACGAGCAGACCGCGAGCGTGGGGCACGAAGCCACCGTGTCCAAAGTGGGCGAGGAACAGATGTTCTATCTCATGAGCCGCGGCCTCAAAGAACAAGAAGCCCAATCCCTGATCGTGAACGGCTTTATAGAACCTTTCACCAAACAACTTCCCATGGAATACGCGGTGGAGCTCAACCGTCTCATTCAACTTGAGATGGACGGCTCCATCGGGTAAAGGGCTCCCCATGATGACGCAACTGAATGAGCCTCTCCTCATGGACATCACCCCTGCCTGGCTGGCTGATTTTTCAAAAGACCAGGGCGAACCCGGCTGGGCGCTGGACCTGCGGTTAAAAGCGCTGACCCATTTCCTTGCGCTCCCGTGGCCAGATAAAAAATCAGAGACCTGGAAACGGACGAACCTGGAGTCCATGCCGCTTTCGAGCCTTCGTCTCTCTCTCGCCCCCGAAACCATGGCCCATCCAAATGGATCCTCCGAGTCACCGGCCAAACAAGACGAGGGTCTTCTCCGGTATTCCCTTCGGGAGGCGTTCCTGAAAGAACCGGATTCCCTTCACTCCTTATGGGAAGACGCCCTGCGAAAAGCGACGAACAACAAATTCCATACTCTGGCCTTGGCCGTCGGACAGTCCGGCACGCTTCTGATGATAAAGAAAGGAATGAAAATCAAAACCCCGGTTCATCTCCTGTCCCCGGCGGAAACGCCTCTTCGGGCCCGGTTTCCCCTTCAATTTATTCTTCTCGACGAGGGCGCCGAAGCGCAGATCTGGGAAGAAAATGGAACGGGAGCCGCCGCTTCCTCTTCCGACCCCGGTTTTGTCGCGAGCTCGACGTTGATCCATCTGAAAAAAGACGCGCGCGTCAATTTCATTCACCTTGAGCGGGGATCGTCCAACCTCATCCATTTCAACTTCGAAAACGTCATTCAAGACGAGTCGAGCGTTTTTAATTCCGTCGACGTTCAAGTGGGCGCCCACCTCTTTCGCAATGAAACCCATCTGGACCTCCGGGGAAGAGGCGCCATAAATAAAATACTGGGGGTTCTCCTGGGAGACGGAACGCAATCCTTTGAAAATTGGATCACGCAAAAGCACGAGGCCCCTCAAACCACGAGCGACATTCAGTTTCGAGGCGCCTTGAAGGGGGCCTCCAAATCCTTTTTCTCAGGACTCGTCTCGATCGTGAAAAGCGCCCAACAATCCGACGCTTATCAGGGAGCCAAACATCTTCTTCTCTCGAAAGACGCCCGGGCTGACGCCATCCCCAACCTGGAGATTTTGGCCGACGACGTCAAATGCTCCCACGGGGCGGCGGTGGGGCCTGTGGACGAGGATCAAAAATATTATTTGGAAACGCGGGGCATTTCCCCCGCCGACGCGGAAAAAATGATCGTTCAGGGTTTTCTGGAACCTGTGATTGCGGAAGTCCCCTCGGAATCCGTTCAGGACCAGCTCCGGACGCTCATCGAAGAAAAGGTTTCATGAGCGAGTTTGTGTCCGTCGGAGACAAAAAGGGGTTTCGCGCCCAGTGGACAACGGGGGTCAACGTTCAAGGGCAGCGGATTTGCATCGCGCGGATTAAAGATGAGTTCTTTGCCTTCGACGATCAATGCACCCACGCCGAAGCGGCTTTGGAAAACGTGGAGATCGACGGCGAAGAAATCGACTGCCCGCTTCACGGAGCCAAATTTTCCGTCAAGAGCGGGCAGGCGCTGACACTGCCGGCCGTCAAACCCATTCGCACGCATGAGATCAAAGTGGAAGGAGAGACCCTTTTCGTCAAACTGAACGAACAACGTCTCATTGAGGAGTAAAACAAGCCATGCCGACAAAATCATTCGACCCATTAAAAATCAGAGCGGATTTCCCCCTCCTGTCTCGCACCATGAACGGACGCCCGCTCGTGTATTTGGACAGCGCGGCCACGACCCAAAAACCGAACGCGGTGATTGAGGCGCTATCCAACTTTTACCGGGAGAGCAACGCCAATATCCACCGGGGCGTTTACCCCTTGGCCGAGGCCGCCACCGCCCTCTATGAAAACACGCGCACGAAAGTGGCGGAGTTCATCAAGTCGCCCTCCAGCCAAAATGTTATTTTCACTCGAAACACGACGGAGTCCATCAACCTCGTCGCTCATTCGTGGGGCCGTAAATTCTTAAAAGAAGGCGACGAAATCCTGATCACGGATTTTGAGCACCACGCCAATATTGTTCCGTGGTATCAACTGTCGAAAGAAAAAGGCGTGAAACTCAAATCCGTTCCGATTACCAACGACGGACAATTGGACATGGCCGCCTTCGACCGGCTCCTGACGCCGCGCGTGAAGCTCGTCGCTGTCACGGCCCTCTCCAATGTGCTGGGGGTGAGGCCTCCTCTCCAAAAAATAATCCTAATGGCCCATCAGAACAAATCACTGGTTCTGGTGGACGGGGCTCAATCCGTTCCGCATGAACCGACGGACGTGGCTCACATGGATTGCGATTTCCTGGCTTTTTCCGCCCACAAAATGCTGGGCCCCACCGGTGTGGGCGTTCTCTGGGTGAGGCCGGAGATTTTGGACACCATGGATCCGTTTATGGGCGGCGGCGAGATGATCAGCACAGTGAAGCTCGACACCATCACCTGGGCGGACGCCCCCCTTAAATTCGAAGCGGGAACGCCGAATTACGCCGATGTGGCCGCTTTCTCCGTGGCGCTGGATTATCTGACGCACATTGGAATGGAAACGGTTCGCCAACATGAAAAGACCCTGGCCGCCTACGCGCTGAAACGCCTTCTGGAGCGGCCGGACATCACCGTCTACGGCCCCAAGATCCTGGATGAGCAAGGCTCCGCCATCTCTTTTAATCATAAGATTGTTCACGCGCACGATGTCGGAACCATCCTGGGAGAAGAAGGAATCGCCATCCGCGTGGGGCACCACTGCGCGCAACCTTTGATGGAGGCACTCCATGTGCCGGCCACGGCGCGCCTCAGCTTCTATGTTTATAATACGACCGACGACGTGGACGCCTTCATCAACGGATTAAGCAAAGTGGATCAGGTCTTCGGTCTGGCAAAATCGGCGATCTGACAGGGAGAGAAGCGTGACGATGGAAGAACGAAATCAAGGCGGGGCGATGGGAGGCGTGGAAGAGCTCTATCGCGAAGTGATCCTGGATCATTTTAAAGCGCCCCGGAACAAAGGCCGGATCGACCGGCCCGACAGCGAGGCCGATGGAGTGAACCCTCTTTGCGGAGACCAGATCAAAATCACTTCGCTCCTGGACGACACACTCATTAAAGACGTCAAATTTGAAGGCCACGGATGCGCGATCTCCCAATCATCGGCCTCCATGATGACGGCCGCGGTGAAAGGGAAAACCATCTCCGAGGCGATCGAGCTCACTCAACGTTTTAAACACATCCTGGGCGTTGAGGGCGGCACGCCGCACACAAACGGGTCGGTCGACATGGACGAGTTAGGCGATCTGGCCGCGCTGGAAGGCGTCAAAAAATATCCGGTTCGAATCAAATGCGCTCTTCTCGCCTGGAACACGCTCCTTCAAAATCTGGAACAACGTCTTAAATCGTAAGAGGCCCTATGGCGGAACCCATTGAACTCCCCCCATCTCCCATCGACAAACCCGTGGACGGGCTGCCCCTTTCATCCGCCCCGGGAACATTTCCAACGGAGGAAGAGATCACATCGGTCCTGATGGCCGTCGAAGACCCGGAAATGCATATCAGCATCATTGATTTGGGACTTGTGTACAAAATCAATCGGGAACCGGAGTTGGGGAAAGTGACGATCGATATGACGCTCACAACTCCGGCCTGCCCGTACGGCCCTCAACTCTTGAGTTTTACCCACTCCGTGGTCAGCCGCCTTCCAAACGTCAAAGAAGTCAAAGTGAACCCCGTGTGGACGCCCAAATGGGACCCTCATCAACATGCCTCCGACGTAGGAAAAATGATGTTGGGCCTCCTCTAGTCCGATGCAATCCATTTATCTGGATCACAACGCGTCTACCCCCCTTTACAACGAAGCCTTTGAGGCGATGAGGCCTTATCTCACGATGGAAATCGGGAACGCCTCGAGCTTGCACCAAGCCGGCCAACGAGCCCGGAAAGCGATTGAAGACGCCCGAGCGCGGATGGCGTCCTTCATTGGAGCGGACGACCCCAGTGAAATTATTTTCACTTCGGGGGGAACCGAAGCCGACAACATGGCTCTCAAAGGAATCTGGGCGGTATCTCAGAATAAAGGCAAACGCGTCATCTCCTCGCCGATGGAACACGCGGCGGTTCGCCAAGTCCTCCGGCAGATGGCGGGCGAGCATTTGATTGACTTGGTTTTAGCCCCTGTATCCTCTTCCGGCGTCTTAAACGCCAACGACATTCAGCCTTTGCTCACGGACGACACCATCCTCGTCTCCGTGATGGCCGCCAACAATGAAGTAGGCACCGTACAACCTCTCTCGGACATTGCACGCCTCTGCCGCCAGAAACAGATCCCCTTTTTCTCCGACGGGGTCCAGGCGGCGGGGAAGATGCCGATTCGGGTGAACGACATGGGCGTCGACCTCTTCTCCCTCTCGGCCCACAAATTCGGCGGCCCCAAAGGAGCCGGGATCCTTTATATTCGGAAAGGGACCCGCATGGTGAGCCTCATTCAAGGCGGGCGGCAGGAAAAAAACTGGCGCGGCGGAACGGAAAACGTGGCCGGCATTGTCGGCATGGCCAAAGCCGCAGAGATCGCGCAACAAAACCTTGAGCGGGACATCGCAAAACTAAAAAACCTTCGAGACACTTTTGAAAACGAAATTCTCTCGAAGATTCCCCAATCGCGGCGGAACGGAGATTTGAAAAAACGAATCCCCAACACCAGCAACATGTGCTTTGAATTCACCGATAGTTCGGCGATGGTGGCGGCTTTGGATCTTCAGGGCGTGGCCTGCTCCAATGGAAGCGCCTGCACCGCCGGGAGCCCGGAACCGTCTCACGTCCTCCTGGCCATGGGACTTCCCCAAGAGTTGGCTCACGCCTCGCTTCGGTTTTCTTTGGGCCATACAACGACCCAAGACGACATAAAAAAAGCCTGCCGGATTCTCATCGAAACCGTCCAAAAACAACGCGAAACGAACCCTCTTTGGGAGGAAAGACAGCGTCACCTCAAATGAAATTCCAAAAGAAAAAAATCGTCGTGGCCATGTCCGGCGGAGTTGACTCCTCCGTCTCGGCGGCGCTTCTCGCTCGCGAAGGACATGAGGTGATCGGGGTCACCATGCGCCTCCTCCCCCCATGCCAGGAAAGCGCCGGCTGTTGCGGGGCGCCGGAAGACGTGCTTGTCGCCAAACGATGCGCGGAGAAAGCCGGCATCCCGCACTACGTGTTGGATTACTCCGTGGACTTTGACCAGCACGTCATTCGCCCCTTTATCGACTCCTATTTAAAAGGTGAAACACCGAACCCGTGTTTGGCCTGCAATCAATTCATCAAATTTGAAAAATTGAAAGCCTTTGCCCACTCTCTTGGAGCCACGCATCTGGCCACCGGCCATTACGCCCGCATCATTGAAACGACCGGCGGAGATAAACCATTCTTCCAGCTCTTCGAAGCCGTTGATTCCACAAAAGACCAGTCGTATGTTCTCTACACGCTCGGCCAGAGCGAGCTAAGCTCCATGATGTTCCCTCTCGGAGAAAATCCGAAAACGAAAGTCAGGGAACTCGCCAAAGAATTTGGCCTTCCCAACGCCGACAAAAAAGACAGCCAGGAGATTTGCTTCATTCCGGACAACGACTATGGACGTTTCCTCATGAGCCGGTTTACGGAATCAGGGGTCCCCCTCCCCCGCACGCTCCAACCGGGACCCATTAAGAACGAACGGGGAGACGTGGTCGGCGAGCACAAAGGCATCGCGTATTACACCGTCGGACAACGGAAAGGCCTTGTTCTTAAAACACAACACCCTCATTACGTCACTCGGCTTGAGCCGGACACCAACACGCTTGTGGTGGGACGGAACGACGAGGGGCAGGCCGCCGGACTTCTAGCCGAAGCGCTCCATTGGATTGCCGGCGCTGCGCCGCAACCGGGGGAGAATCTCCTCGTCAAAATCCGGTACAAACACGAGCCGGTCGAAGCCTCGCTCCGGATTGAGAATGAGAAAGCCGTGGTTCATTTTAAAACGCCGGAAAAGGCCGTCACGCCCGGCCAGGCCGCCGTCTTCTACCGATGGGATGAATTCGTAAAGGCCCGCGCCGTGCTGGGCGGCGGAACCATTATTAAGGCGATCAGAGGAACACCCCATGCCTTATGACGTGATCATCATCGGCGGCGGCATTATTGGAGCGGCTTCAGCTTATGAGTTATCCAAGGCCGGCGCGAAGGTTCTCCTCATCGAAAAAAAACACGTGGGAGCCGGCGCCACCGGAAGCTCCGCGGCCATGCTGGAATGCCAAATCGACGCCCACCGCCGAGAACCGTTCCTCTCGCTCGCCCGCGCCAGCCTTGAGCGATTCCCCGCGCTCGCCGCCGAGCTTAAAGAGCTCACCCAGATCGATGTGGGATTCGAACAAGACGGCATCATCCAACTGGCGTTGACGGAAGAAGAGGCGTCTCTTCTTCAAACCGAAGCCGCCTACCAAACGCACATCGGTCTTCCAGCCCGATGGATCCCCATGGAAACGTTGCAGAACAATTTCCCCCAGTTGAATCCCATCCATTGCGGCGGCGTCCTCTTCGAAAAAGACGGGCAGATGAACGGAGAACGGTTTTTGTCCGCTTTCATCGAAGGAGCGAAACGGCAAGGGACAAGCGTGATTGAAAATACGGGAGACTGGAAATTTAAGAGGACCCCGAACAGAATCGAGGGGATTGAAACGAATGCGGCCACGTTTAACGCGGACCGCTTCTTGGTGGCCGCCGGCGCCTGGAGCGACCAAATCCTTGAACCGCTCGGCCTCAAACTCGGACTCGAACCGTTACGAGGCCAGCTCCTGGTCATGGACACGCCCAAACGAATTCTGCCGCTTCCGCTCTACACGAAATCCAATGGGTATGTCACTCCGAAAGACGGGTATACGTTTGTCGGAACCACCGTCGAAAAAGCGGGATTTTTGAACACGACAACACCGGAAGCCAAAGAGGAACTGATGCAAAAAGGGCGCAGGCTCCTCCCGCAACTGTCCCGGACGCCGGCGCGAGGCATGACGTCGGGGCTTCGCCCGGGCTCTCCTGATTTATTGCCGGCGTTGGGACGCCTTCCGGGATTTGACAATGTGTTTATCGCCGCCGGGCACTATCGGAACGGGATCCTTCTGGCCCCGATCACGGCAAAACTCATGGCAGACTCCATACTGAGCCGTCCTTTGTCGATGGATATTTCTTCCTTCTCCCCTCTTCGGTTTCTAAAAACAGCTCCGGCCCGTTGATTTCTAAAACACGAGCCGGGCGAAAAAGCCGTACGAATCCGATTGAGAACAGCCGACTTCCATCTTATAATGACAACATGAAACGCCTCGACAATCCATTCGGCCTCCTGGCCTTCCTTCATTGGTATCACGACTGGAATAAATTCCAGTTTTCCGAAGACGTTCTCAAAAAAGCGGTGGATCAACTGGACGAGCTGGGAATGCCGATTGTTCGAATGGACATTCTCTGGGCGGACGTCCACCGTGGCGTCGGGAAATTTGACTTCTCACGATACGATAAAATCATCGCGCTCCTCGAAAAAAAAGGAATCCATCTCCTGGGACTTCTTCAATACAACAAAATGGAAGACACCTCCGACCCGCGCGCCTGGAGCCGGCCCCCGACGTCGTTCGACGAATTTGCCGGTTATGTGGATGCGACGGTCAACCGCTATAAAAACTGGGTCAAACATTGGGAAATCTGGAACGAACCCAATCATCCGGAATATTGGGCCGAGCCGCGGGACGGGCTTAAAAAATACGTCGACCTTCTCCGGCACGCGAGGACGGCCGCAAAACAAGCGGACCCCTCCTGCGTTGTCTTGAACGGCGGATTAACGGACCCCCTCGAGGAAGACCTGAATAATTTCTACGTGAATGGAGGCAAAGACCTGGCGGATATTTTATCGATCCACACCTTTGTTGATCCTTTGGCAAAGGACCGGGAAGAACGATTCGAAACCAAATTGAGGCAAGCGGAAAAAATGATGGACCAGCACGGGGATTCAAAAAAGAAAATATGGATCACGGAGATGGGCTGCCCCGGCGTTCCCGATTTTGAAAAACATCAAAAATGGTTTGCCGGCGAGTGCGTCAACGAAGATCAACAAGCGGAGTGGCTGGAGAAGCTTTACGACATCATCAAGAAACATCCTCGAATTGAAAAACTTTTTTGGGCGTTCTACTGCGACACCGATGACAATTTCAGCGATGCCACCGACTATATGGGACTTGTCCGGAAGGATCTTTCTCCCAAAGCGTCTTTTGTTCGCCTACAACGTCTCATCAAAACATTCCCGTCTTAAGAAACCGACTTAACGGAAACCGGTTCCACCGGCAGACTGACCCAGAGCGTGCTCCCCTGCCCCTCTCCCTTGGATTCAGCCCAAATATGCCCTTTGTGGGCTTGAACGATCTTTTGGCAAATGGCGAGTCCCAAACCAAAGTGAGACGGTTTGGACGGTTCATGGATAGGCCCCAACCGGTAATACTTTTCAAAAACATCATTCAGCTCCGCGTCAGGAATGCCCTGCCCTTGATTATGGATGGACACCAAAATCTGGCGTTCGTCTTGACGAGCGCGAAGCGTTATTTTCCCGCCGAAGGGGCTCGCCTCAACGGCGTTATAGAGAAGGTTGGCGATCACGTGTTTGATTTTATTGTTATCGGCCCAAAAGGGCGACAGATCCGCATCCCGCCAATCCGTCGAAAAGGTCAGGTTTTTTGAGGACGAGGCCCCCATAACCACATCGATCTCGTTTTTTAACAGATCGGTGATGAAGCAAATATCCTTTTTGATCTCCCATTTTCCCCGTTCCAGGCGAACCATCTCCAACATATCGTTGACCACCCGCTGTTGATAGGTTTTCTGAGCCTCGTTGGAAAGCGTGGAGGGCACGGAGGAGGTGAGCCGCAGCCCCGCTTCGATCCGTTCCATCTGGGACTGAAAATCCTCCCACAATTTAGCGCGGTGGAGAGAGAGCCCCAGGGAATGCGCGATGGAGGAAAAGAATTGATTGTCCTGCATGCTGAGCGGTTTGAGGCGCGTCCAATGGACAATCAAAGATCCGAAAATAATTTCCCCCACCATAATCGGAAGGTGAAGCCCCGTTTTCCCCCCGCTGGGAGGCAGAAATTGCTGTTCACCCCGATGAATGAAAATCCGGCACGTCAAACCATCCGCGTGAATTTCGTCTTCGATAAGACCGGTGATCGTCTTAATCCAATCGCGGGAATTACTGAGAGAACCGCTCACCACATCGGCAATATGAGCTAATGTCCGAGCCCGGGAAATCAATTTGTTTTTCTCCGCTTGATCCTTTTTCAATACCAATAACAACGCCGTCAGAACCCCGATCAGCGATCCCAGCAAAAGGGTCTGCGCAGCGATAAACCAATAATTGACCCCGCCATTCGTTCGCCCCATCCACACCAGGAGTCCCACATACAACGACACCGAAAGAACCGCTTCATACGTGAAGGCAACCCAATTCTGCCGGTACAGCGACACTCCTAGAATAACCAGATAGAGAAAATAAAGATCGCTTTGAAGTCCGCCGGTCAAATAAATAGCGGAGGTCACGGCAAGGCAATCGAGGGCGTACAACGAAAAGACAAGGAATCGATTGGCGAAGTTCTTTTTGGCCAGAACCTGACCGAGGCTATAACAGAGAGAGTAAACGAGGAGGATCAGGACAACCTGCAGAATACTCTGCGCCGGTCCTGGGATCAGGAAAAGGAGACAACTGAGGAAAACAAAAAGGGACACCCAGAAACGGAAGCGGTTGTCTTCTTGGATGAGTTGAGAATATTTAATCGACAATGGGCTTCTTCACTGGTCCTTTAACAGTCACCCCCAACAGCTTTGTAATTTTATCGAGGGTCTGTTGATAATCGAGTGGCTTCCCACAGTAATCGTCCGCGCCTGATTCAAGAATCTTCTTTCGTATATCCGCCGAATCATAGCCGGTGACGGCTAATATTTTAGCGTTTTTTGTTTCCTCATCTTCACGAATCATGTGACAAACCTGAAAACCATCAATGCCAGGTAGAAGTAAATCCAAAATCACCAAATCCGGCCCCATGGAATGAATGAGCCGTCCGGCGGTAAACCCGTCATGAGCGGACTCGATTTGGTGAGGAAATTTGTCGACCAACAGATCTCTGATGAAATCCACGATTTCCGGCTCATCGTCCACGACCAGAATTTTTTTCGTGGTCATTTCCTGTTCGATGTGACCCTGGATTTCGGGAAGGGTCATCCCTTTGGCGACCATCCGTTTAATCTTGACCAACCGGTCCATGGTGGGAGCTTCTTCGTAGAGGCGGTGCCCCCCTTCAGTGGTCATGGCGGCTTTCAACAAGCCGATATCGGTGTAATAGCGAATGGTGGAGACAAGGACATCGGCTTTCTCCGCCATTTCGCTGATTTTTAGAAGATCTTGCCGCGCTTTCTTCGTCATTAACCCACCATAAGCCTTAAATTATGCTGCTGATTTGAGTTTATGCACTTCGTGAGACGTAATCAAGCCCTTTCTGTCACCCTTGCTTTCTTTTCTGAAACCCTTTGTTTCCCATCCAATCCACCACAGCGGAGATGACAAAAGCGGGCAGAAGAATTTCCAAGGCCAACGTAAAGAAGAAAAGAAAGAGATATCTCTGGGTCACCGGGCTGGCGTGCTTGAGGATCCACAAAGAAGGTTCGATATTCACCTTCAACAGGAGAAAATGAACGAGGACCATCGAAACCAAAAGACCGCCCATGGCCCAAGAAGCCCATTTCATCCGGCGCACAAGTCCATACGCGATGGCCGCGCAGAGCGTCAAAAAGAAGAAACCGAACGTCGCCAATTCCCGAAAATAATCAATGAGAAATTGGTTTGTTCGATACCCCACGGTGGACACGCCGCTCTTTGGGACCGCGAACAGCGGTTCATTTTGAAAAGAAGTAAAGAATTGAAGACACCACCCGAAATAGAAAACAGCCACCAAAACGGCAATCGTGACGAACAACGTCACGGTAATGATCGTTTTTCTTCCTTCCGCGCCACGCAATTTATCCACCATTACATATCCTCCTTCATCACCTAATGACTCAATGTAGAAATATTATCTTGGAGACGGAGCGAGCGCTCCTGGCTTTCTCTTAACCGTTCCTTTGTTTTCAATACTTCTTCCTCTGGGGCATGGGAAATAAAATCCTGGTTGGCGAGCTTTTTGGAGAGGCGCTCCACGTCCTCTTTGAGCTGAGCCAGCTCTTTTTCAAGGCGGGCTTTTTCTTTTTCAAAATCAATCAACCCTTCCAAGGGAACATAGAAATCCGCTCCGGGGATGACGGCCGCCGCCGACGCGTTCGGACGCGCCGCTTTCGAATCGATGGTTAACCGTCCCACTCGACTATTGAGACTCTTGAGCACATAGGCTTGGCCCTGTACCAATTTCTCCGTCAATGGCTTGCTGGGTTTCATGAGCACATCAATGGCCTGCGTGGGCGGGATGCCCATTTCGCTCCGGATCGCGCGAAGCTTGGTCACCACTTCCTTTATGGTTTCCATCTCTCGCGCGGCTTTCAAATCCCCGAATTCTTTGATCGGAACCGGCCATGACGCCCCCATGAGATGCGCGGCGGTGGTTCCAACCGGCTTTGGAATCTTTTGCCAGATTTCTTCCGTGATGAAGGGCATAAAAGGATGAAGAAGCCGGAGCGACCCTTCCAGAACCGTGGCCAGCACGCATCGAGCCGCTTCGCTGGATTCCTTGGAAAAAACGGGCAGGCCGGAGTGGTTCCCATTCGGATCTCCCTGACGAAGGGACGCCAAGCGGGGTTTTGCCATTTCAACGTACCAATCGCAAAACTCCGACCAGAAAAAGTCATACAGGTCCCGCGCGGCGGAGTCCATGTCAAACCGGTCGATGGCTTGTGTGGCGTTTCTAACAACTTCGTTGTACCGATGGAGAATCCACCGATCGGAGAGTTCCAGATGAGCCGTCCATTCCCCGGGAGCGGAAATGATCTTGCACTCGCCCATGTACATGAGAGAAAACCGCGCGGCGTTCCACACTTTGTTTGAAAAATTCCGGGTCTTCACGAAATTTTCTTTTGAAATCTGCATATCGCGCCCGGGCGTGGCGGATTGGGCGAGCGAAAGCCGGACGGCGTCCGCCCCGAATTCATTGATGAGCTCCAGCGGATCGATCACGTTCCCCAATGATTTGGACATCTTCCGGCCTTTTTTATCCCGGACAATGCCGTGAATCAACACCGTTGTGAACGGCACCTTCCCTAAAAAATCCAGCGAAAACATAATCATGCGGGCCACCCACAGGTACAGAATCTCATGCCCCGTGACCATGGTGGCCGTGGGGAAAAATTTCTTAAGATCGTCGGTTTGATCCGGCCATCCGAACACGGAGAACGGCCAAAGGGCGGAGGAGAACCACGTGTCCAGCAC
>PLLH01000010.1 GCA_003140895.1 Elusimicrobiota bacterium | reverse complement strand
AATCCTGCGTGAGCGAACGATAGCTTGCAATGGTTTTCAGCTGACACTTTTTTAAACTCGCATCGTCTAAACATCATAAGCATTTCTCTCATGAGTGCCGATATCATCAATGGAGGGCCGCGGTGAATAACCCAAACGGGGGGCTTACGTTGGCAGCAACTGCCGAAAAGAGATCCCACTCTAAGACGATCGATTGTTCAAAAAACGAATTTAGCAAGAACGAGAAATTTTGGAACAAGATGAAAGTGGAAATAATCTGCAGGTTGCTCACATTTCCCCTCGAACTCGGGAAGCTTTATTAAGCGCCCTCCAGCGATGAAACGTTCTCTGAACGCTCGTAAGGAGTCTGGTTTTTAAAGGAGGGAACTAGTCTGATTGGGACTGGTTACATAATGAGGAGGATCCTATGAAGGCCAAGTTAGATTTATTAATCAAGTTTCAAACGAGGATCATCATCGCCGCTCTCGTCATCTTGTTCTCCTTATCGAATATCTACGCATCAACCATTTATCTAAAGGATGGCAGCCTCATTAAAGGGACCGTTGTGGGGGCCACGGCCCAAGATGTCCAGGTGAATACGGCGGACGGAGTCTTGCGCATCAGCGCGGATCGAGTCTTACGAATTGATTATTCGGACAACGCCACTCCCAACGCGCCTGAAACGACTCCCCCGATAAATCCTGCGCCCCCCGCGCCGGCGCCCCAGCCCACGGCGCGCCGACTGCGCCGTGCCCCTCTCCGAGAACCAATCGAACCCTTGGCGGAACCAGAAGGCACCCATCAGGAGTTCTCGCTTGAATTCGGGGCCGCGTCTCCTCTCAGCCGCGTTAGTTTTGCTTCCGCCGGAGGAGGGACCGATGACAATGGGAATTCGGGGCTGTTGTTGGGCGCTCAATATCTGTATCGAACCAATCCACGGTTGGCCTTCGGGCTCAATATCGAATCCATGAATCGCGGATCAAGCGACTCTCATGGTCTTCTCCCGCAATCCGACACACAAATATCAGGAAACTCCTTCTTGCTTATGCCGGTGCTGAAATACACCATTGTCGATCGAGGTTGGACGCGCCCGTATTTTCTGGCAGGGATCGGAGTCAATCGTACCTCCACGCTGATCGATGCCCGGCCTAACTTCGGATTTTTGTGGTCGGACACACTGACCGATGAAACAAGAACATTGGTCGATGACAGTCATTGGGGTCTGGCCACCACGGCCCGGCTTGGGATCGACTTTCTTCAATTCAACCCGTCGTTTTTCAGTTTTGAAATCGGATGGACCGGCATATCGAACGGAAGCTATTCCGCCACGCCGGCGGGGCAAAGCGTGGGCCTCAATAACGTCACCGGAAATTTAAGCTACTTGACGGTCGGCGGAAAATGGGGCTGGCGATTTTAGGGGGGATTATGAACAAAATCTTTCACGTTGTTGCAGCGAGTCTTCTGCTCATTTCTAGCATGGGCCTGTCCTCTGAGGCGGAGTGGCGCGGCAGAGGCGGATTCTCCGCCAGTGGACGCGGAGGCGGTGGAGGGGTCATGATTAGAATGCGTCAGCGAAACGTATCTTCAACCCGAAGCGCAGAACGTCCATCTGGAGCTGTTTCAGGTTCTGCTCAAGTTCGTTATCCATCCACCTATTCCAATGGAACTCGAATCACGGCAAGAGCGGCGACCGTTCCTCCCTCTGGACACACGACCATTGTTCGAAATCCCGCCATCGTGAAAAATATTCAGTCGTCGCAACGAGTTGAAATTGTCCGGAACAAATATTACTGGCACGACGTGGGCGGGGCTCGGTATTGCCATTTTTTTGACGGCGGGCATCATTGGTANNTTGGTGGTGGTTTGACGTGAACTTCGACCGCTGGGTGTTCTGGCGGGACGGGTATTGGTGGTGGTCGGGCCCCGACGGCGTTCCCTACGCCTATGTCGACAACAATTACTACCCTTATGATGAACAAGGCAATGTCACCGTTAAAACGCCGGAAGTCTTGGCTCCCCCGAAAAACATTCCCGCTGCAACGGAGGGAACGTCGTGGAAAAGCCCCGATGGGAAACGCATGGTTCAACTTTACGGAGAACATGCGGAGGCTTTTCTTTATGACACCACATCTTCACAGTCTGTTTTCCTGAAATATTTGGGGCAAGGCGTGGAAAAAGCGCGTTTTACAGGAGGGGCCGGCGGCAAATCGCTTCGGATCTTGATCGACTTCAAAGATGGGAGCTTTGCTCTCACATCGGAGGACGGAAATCCGATTGATGAAGAACCAAGCCCCAGCGCTCCGCCGTCAGGGCCGGGGTCCTCTTCATCCAATCCTCAACCCCCGCCGAATATTCCAGCTCCGCCGCGTCAGCAATGACTTCCGGCAAACGCAACTGTTTTTCGCTACGACCAGAAGGCTTGATTAGAGATGCGTAAACTAAGAAGGCAATAGGGACTCGATGTCGGAGAACAGAACCGGCTTCAGGAAAAGGCTTTTGAATCCGGCGTCTTCAGCTTTCACAAAATTGAGCGGATCCCCGGACATGAGGGCGATTTTCAGGTTCGGCCACAATGCGCGGATCTTCTGCGCGAGGGCAATACCATCGGACATTTCCTCAAGCTGGATATCCAGCAGGGCGAGGTCGAAATGATGTTGTTGCAAGGTTGCCACTGCTTCCTGTTCGGCAGAGACCGCTACTGCATGGTGCCCTTTTGCCGTAAAAACTCGTCTTAAATAGAAGCGGGTTACTCCATCGTCATCAACGATAAGGACGCATTGTTTGTTGTTTTTGATAGGACTCGCTCCTTCC
>PLLH01000041.1 GCA_003140895.1 Elusimicrobiota bacterium | reverse complement strand
CCATGGCCATAGGCATCGGCTTTTAACACCGCCAGGAGCTCTACGCCATTTCCAATGAATTTCTTAATTTCGCGGATATTAGACGAAAAAGCCTCGGTTGAAATATCAACCCAGGTTGGGCGATAGAAGGTCATGGCCGGAATTCTAGCAAATGAAGAAAGCTAGACTTGGGTGGGTTCAAGTGCGCGTTCGGGATTTACAAACCGGGTGCAATCATCAATAAAGGTGAGATCGATGTCGCCCACGGGCCCGTTGCGTTGTTTGAGAACGAAAATTTTCGCTTTCCCTTTTAGATCCGGGTCGTCGCGGCGGTACACTTCTTCCCGGAAAATCGCCATCACGACGTCGGCGTCTTGCTCAATGGCGCCCGATTCGCGCAAATCGGAAAGTTGCGGCCGGCCTTCGCGGGTCCGCTCTTCCGGCCGCCGGTTGAGCTGAGACAAAGCGACCACGGGGACACTGAGTTCGCGCGCCAACCCTTTGAGGCCGCGCGAGATCTCGGAGATTTCCTGTTGGCGGCTTTCCTGGCTCCCATCGCCGCGCATGAGCTGTAGATAGTCGACGATGACCATGCCCAACTTCGTTCCTTTCCTCTCCAGATCATGAGCGTAATGGCGAGCGGCGGAGCGAAGCTCCAAGATCGACGGGGATGTCGCAAAATCAAAAAAGAGCGGCGCTTCGGCGATTTCCGACGCGGTGGAGGTGATGCGCGGCCAATTGTTCCGGGCGAGATACCCGCGGCGGATATCCCCCATGTTCAGACGCGCCCGGGAGCACAAAAGACGGATAGCGAGTTCCTGATGGCTCATTTCGAGAGAAAAGAACACCACCGCCGTTTTATTATCCACGGCCACATGCTCCGCGATGTTCAACACCAAACTTGTTTTTCCCATCGAAGGCCGCCCGGCTACGATAACGAGGTTGGACGGCTGAAATCCGGATGTCATCCTATCCAATTCCAGGTAACCCGTCGGGACCCCTGTCACCATTTTCCCGGATTTGGCCAACATTTCCAGCGTGGTGACGGCCCCCTGCATGAGATCGCCCGCCGAGAAATAATCGCGGCGCGTTTTCTTTTGGCCGACGGAGAAAAAATGTTCCTGCGCCCGGTCCACCAACTCCTCCGCCGGCAATTTCCCGGATTGGGCGTCTTGAACGATGTTCCGCGCTTTCGTGATCAGATCTCGAAGAAGGGATTTTTCGTGGACGATTTTCGCGTAATGATCGACATGGAGGGCCGTCGGAACGCGCTCGGCCAACTCCACAAGCAAAGCCGGGCCGCCGGAGCTGACAAAGGTGGGGTGGCTTTGAAGCGTCTCCGTTACGGTGACGACGTCGGCTTCCACGTTCGAATTATAAAGACGGGAGATGGCTTCAAAAACAAGGCGGTGGATTTCTTTGTAAAAATCGGACGGCTTCAGGGCATCCAATGCTTTGATGACCGCTTCACGCTCGACGAGCATGCTGCCCAAAACAGCCATTTCCGCTTCGACGCTATGAGGGGGTAAGCCTTCGTTGTCGGACATGTTTCCTTTGAAAAAACGGGACTGGAAAGGATCTGCTATTGCGGCTGTGCGTCTGCTGGAGTGGCGGCCTCTTCCGGCGCCATGTCTTCTTCGTGCGCCACGTTCTTCTTGATTTCTATTCCAATCACTTTGACCGGAAGATCCACCACGACTTGAGAGTGAACCCGGACACGAACGTTGTGGTCGCCGGCGGCTTTAAGAGGGCCGTTCATCAAAACGGATTTTTTCTCAACGGAGGCTCCCTGACGGGAGAGTTCGGAGATGATGTCCATCGTCGTCACGGAACCAAACAACCGGCCGTTGGGGCCGATGGGACGCTCAAACACAAGACCCACTTTGGTCAATTTGTCCGCCAACCCTTTCGAAAAATTGAGTTGTTTTTCGCGGGTGGCCGTCAATTTTTCTTTTTGATGTTCAAACCGTTTTTTTATGTTCGCTGTCGCCACGACAGCCAACTGCTGAGGGATCAAATAGTTTCTCGCAAACCCGTCCTTGACCTTGCAAAGATCGCCGACTTGTCCGAGTCCCGGAACGTCTGAAAGTAAGATTATCGACTGTGGCATAATTCGTGCACCTTTTTCTTTTGAAGAATTCTCAGCGCGGACGCTGGATTAAAGAGGAGAGGTCGGTAGAAGCGCCATGTCGCGCGCCCGTTTAATGGCTCTGGCCAATTGCCGCTGACAGCCGGCGCATGTGCCCGTGGCACGGGACGACAACATCTTTCCCCGATCCGTAATGAAACTCCTCAACAAATTGACGGCCTTCCAATCAATGTGGCCGGTTTTATCCTGGCACAACCGGCACATGCGTTTTCGTGTAAAGGTTCGATTTCGTCCTCCCGGACCTCCCATGGGCGGACGGCCTCCCGGCCTTCCGGGGCCGGCGCCGCCAGGACGCGGACCGTAACTGGGACGATCGGATGAGGGAGAATAGGGGCGTACAGCGGGTTTTGGGGTTGCTTCGTTTGACATTAGAACGGTACCTTCTCTTCGTCAAGTTCTTCTGATTTTCGAACGGAGGCGCGAGGAGCGGCCGCGGCCACGGGACCTTCAGAAACGTCAGTCGACGATTCTTCCGCCACGGGTTCGGCTTCTCCTTCTTCTCCCATCGATTCCAGAAACTGGATTCGTGAAACATCAACTTCTAAATCGGTTCTCTTCTGGCCTTCTTTGGTCTGCCATTCTTTGGATTTTAAACGGCCTTCAATGAAAACGGGGCTTCCTTTTTTAAGCCGTTGCCCACAGCGCTCAGCGGCTTCCCGCCAAACGGAACATGACACAAACGCCACCTCTTCCTTCCATTCCCCCGAATTTCGGTCTTTGTACTTGCGGCCCACCGCCACGCGGAAATGGCAAACCGCCGTTCCCTGAGTGGTAAACCGGAGTTCCGGATCCCGCGTTAAACGTCCAACCAGCTTTACATCGTTGAGGGAATGCAGTTTGAGATGACCCATATTAGGCCTCCTTGGTGGCCGAGGGTGCCTCAGTTTGTGTGACGGGAGCGGGAATGGCGTCCGCGGGAACAACCGCTTCGGCTCCTGCCACCCCTTCTATTTTAGGGACTTCTTTGACAACGTCCACCCGTTCAACCGTCAGATGCCGCAAAACGACATCTGAAACGCGGAACAACGTATTGAGAGCCTCCGCGCTGGTGTTGCTGCCGTTAAAATCGACATAAACATACGTGCCTTCCCGGTGGTGTTTGATGGGATAGGTGAGGCGGCGACGGCCCCAGGACTGAACGCTGCGAACCACGCCATTGGTATCCACGATGGTCTTCTTAACCTTTTCATTGAACTCATCCAACGCCTTTTGTGAGGTTTCGGACGGACAAATAAACAGACTCTCGTAGGGTCTTTCAATCAAACTTGCTTTAGCCATTGGGTTTAACTCCACAAAATAATTCACCGAACCAGTCAGCAGCCGAGGGGACTTAATCACGCTGATTAAACAGGTGGGTGTTTCAACTCAGGAAAAGCTTTTACCAAAAATGGGTCCGCCGGTGCAACCTTAAAATTTCACCCCTTCGGCCGTCGGGGTGAAGATATGCACCCCTTATTCCAGGAAACGGTGCTTCAGTTTCATCACATCCCGGAAGGGAATGACCCCCAGAAACTTGTTGGCTGGGTCAATAATCGGGATGGCGCGGAACCCGTAGCGCTGGAAGAGAGTCGACGCCTCATGAAGCGTGCTTTGAGGATCCAAACTAATGACGTGATCCACCATAATGTCCTTTAACAGACTCTCTTCCTTGGCCTGCAGAAGCTCTTTGATGTCGATGATGCCAAGAAGCTTCTCCTCCGCGTCAACGATATACAAATACATCACCACATCTTTTCCTTTGGCGATGCGCTTGAAGTCGTCCTGGACCTGCCCGATGGTCAGATCCGGCGAAAGCTTAATGATATTGGAGGTGGCGTAATTCAAAATTTCTTCTTCTTGCGTTTGAATAATAGACTGGGGTTTCTCGGCGTTTTCTTTTTTGAGAAGATCCAAAATCTCTTTCACTTCATTCCACGGCAGAACGGACAGCACGTCCGCCCCTTGAGCCGGCGTCATTTCATCGATCAGCTGCGCCACCTTATCCACTTTAAGAGAAGACACCAAGGCGCGTTGAACGTTGGGGTCGATTTCCTCCAACGTATCGGACGCCTGCTGGGTATCCAACTTGTCGAAGATGGCGACCCGCTGTTCATGGTCCATCTCCTCGAGAATATCAGCCAAGTCCACCGTGGGGATGTCCGCCAAACGTTCTTTGAGGACATTGAGCTTTACGTCCCCTTTAAATCCGGTGAGGCCGGTGGGAAGCGGCTGAATATAAACCCACGAGAGACGGCGGTCCTTAATTTTATTGGCTAGAGGAATCAGCAACCGAGAAAGAATATCGGGCTTGGAGGCACCGATATTCTTGGCGCCGGCCATAAAAGCAAGCCGATAAATATAATCCGCCACCCGCTTCAGCCCCATGCGACGGAGAAATCCATAACGGCTAAAATCCACGTCGCTCACATACAGCATACCGTTCCGCATCACCATCCGGATATCGTAAGCCACCTCCACTTCGTGATCCTCAATATCCAGCACTTTCTTATCCAAAATGTGATCTTTGAGGAGAAGAACATTGTCGCCGGGGATTCCCTGATACGGTTCAATTTTTTCAAGATCTACGACGATGTCATCATCCATCATCGACTTCACTTTGGCCCAAGGAATGAGCAGCGTCGGGTCTCCGAAAGGACGTTTGACAACGAAATGAGTGACTTCGGGCACTTTTCCCGTTTCCTGCGCCACAACATCGGCCAACTCCCCAATTTTCTTTCCATTAAGAACCACTCGTTTCTTAATGATTTCGCTCAGGTGATAAACCGGTTCAAACTGAGCTGGATTTTCCAAGGCGCGCTCGTTCATAGATCCGTTCCTGTTATTTAACCAACGTATAAAACTTGTAAAACAAAATCCCCACCAATAACAGCAGATAGGTCCTTAACATAAACATCGAAAAAGACACCAGGGGTGTCATCTTAATACGCGGTTTTTCGTACTTCTTGTTGATGTCCCGCACGACGTTTACCGCATTTAAAAAAAGTTCTTTGAAAAAATTAATGATCCCCATGAGTTTGGCTCCTCTCCAATGCGCTCCCCATTATTTAAACATGTTCGGGAAAAGAGCGCTGATCCCGTACAGTGTCGATAAAACGATAATAACAAGAACAATGAATAAATCCACAATGTTCATGAACAAAGTGTTTTTGAATTTCCCCATGGATTCCTCGTCATTCAAGAGAAGAATCAGGAACACAAGGGCCGCCGGAAGGAGCGTCACCGCCACCACTTGAACAAACAAGGTGATGAGAACGAGAGGCGCCCCCGGAATCAAAACAACAATCCCGGCCGAAATTAACATAAGGAAATAGCAGGCGTAGAACCACGGGGCTTCCTTGATCTTGTGATTGAGCGAATGGGCCCACCCGAACACCTCGCCGAATGCCCAGGAACTGGCCAGCGATATACAAATGGCTCCTAAAAAGCCGGCGTCAAACAACCCAATGGCAATAAAGGTGCCGACATATTTATTGGTCCCCATGAGAACCAGTGAGGCTTGGGCGGCGCTGTCGATGTTCATCCCGCGCAACACCGTTCCCGTCACAATCACGCAAAAAATAGCGACGATGACGGTAAAGACAGACCCCACCAAGGTGTCCAACCGCCCCCACGGGATATCTTTCTCCTGCATACCCTTGTCCACAACAGCGCTTTGCTGGAAGAACACCATCCATGGAGCGATCGTCGTTCCGATATTCGCCATCAGGAAGAAAAACATTTCGTTATTAAATCCGCCGGGAAAATGAGGGCGGATCCCTTGGGCGAGAACGTCTGAAACGGATGGATGCACCATAAAGGCGCACGGAATATAAATCAGATTCAAAGCACAGAACAAAAAGGCGATTTTCTCCCATGTCCAGTATCGTCCTTGAATGACCATGGCGCCCATGATGATCGTGACCACGATAACGGTTATATAAGGAGGGACGCCAAAAATACCGAGCGCGGCCGTCATCCCGATGAATTCCGTGATGAGAGTCAGCCAATCGACAAGAATGAGATCCAGAAGAGAAAACCAACCCCAGAAGGAACCGAAGGCCTCAAAAATCGCTTCGGCATGCCCACGTTTCGTAACGGCGCCTAGGCGAACCGTCATCTCCTGAACATAATACGCCACAGGAAGAAGGAGAAGCAGAAACCAGATTAAGCCATAGCCGTACCGGGCGCCGGTGGCGGCGTAGGTTGTGATGCCGCCGGCATCGTTATCCGCCATCATAACAATGAGGCCAGGCCCAGAAATAATAAAAAATAATTTCACGGCCTTGGCCATGCGTCGATAGCTATAAAATAATTTGGATAAAAAACCCATGTTTAATTCCCGTTAGAGATTTTACCACCGGACGTCTGAGGTTTTTATAAGTGAGTGCTAGAAAACCTTCTTTTGCTCCAGGACGGATACAAGCTCCCGCACCGCCTCAACGGATTTCTTAAAGGCGGCTTCTTCTTCCGCGTTGAGCTTAATGGATACGACACGTTCCATACCGCGGCTCCCCAGCTTGGCCGGGACACCCACAAAAAGATCATTCACGCCGTACTCGCCCTTTAAAAGAACCGCGCAGGGAAGAATTTTTTTCTTGTCCGAGAGAATCGCTTCGATTATCTCACGCACCGCCGCGGCCGGCGCGTAATAAGCGGATCCTTTTTCGAGAAGCTTCACAATTTCCGCTCCGCCGTCTTTGGTCCGCTGCAGGAGCGCTTCCACTTTTTCCTTCGGCAAAAGCTCCGTGATGGGAATGCCGGAAACGGTTGAATACCGGGGGAGGGGAACCATCGTGTCCCCATGACCGCCCAAAACGAAGGCGTGCACGTTTTCAACGGACACGGACAACTCCTGAGCGATAAAGGCTCTCAAACGAGCGGAATCCAGAACGCCGGCCATCCCCAAGATCCGCTCTCGTGGAAACCCGGTCACGCGGTGAACCACCGCGCACATGGCGTCCAAGGGATTGCTGACGACAATCACGATCGAATTCGGAGCGTGCGCCTTGATGTTCCTGGACACGTCCGACACGATTTTCGCGTTGGTGAGCAAAAGGTCATCGCGAGACATTCCCGGTTTCCGGGGAATCCCCGCCGTCACCACCACGATATCGGACTGATCCGCCAACGACCAATCGGTGCCGCCGGTGATCAACCTATCATAAGGATAAAGGGGCCCGGCTTCCAGAATGTCCAACGCCTTTCCCGCGGGCATCCCTTTTGTATCGGGAATATCAATCAACACCACGTCAGCCAAATTGGTTTGAGCCACCGCCTGGGCCAATGTGGCCCCGACATTACCGGCTCCCACAACGGTTACTTTCTTTCGTGACATAACACTCCTCGCTTTCGCAAATAGAGATATTGAAAATTAATCATTCGAATTTGACGGGGATCTGCTTGCTCAGGGAATCCGCTTTCGTTTTAACATCAACAAACAATGTGGCGGCGTCCGTCTTGATGAATGAATGCTCGATCGGCACCGTCACGGATTCCCCCGGCGACAACGGGTGAAAAAGAAATTGCTGGCTATACGTGAGGTCTTTCTGCGGGACGGCGTTCAGCCCCTTTTGGTCCCCTTTCTTCCAAAAAGAAACCGGAGGATTCGAACGCATATTGACTTCAATATTCCACGCGGGCGTGGTGCTCGTATTAACCACATCCAAATTGAGGGCAACTTCTCTTCTTTTCTGAATCAGCCAGATGGGCTCGGTCCCCACCGATTGACCATTGATTTTTATGATAAAGGGTTCCGAAACAACGGGAATGGCAGCGGGAGTTGTTGATTTGACGGAAGAGGCCTCGGGAAGAAATGCCAAAATCGCGTTAGACCGGGCCTCATGCGCTTTTTGAAGCTCGGGGTTCGAAACGAAATCCCCCAACTTAATCAGAGCCATATCCAATGTATTATCCAAACGAACAATAACGCCTTTTCTGAGGGGTTCCTTGACGGCGGCCACCATCAGCGTTGACGCCGACTTGAGCGCGACCTGAGCCGGAATGAGAACCCCCTCGGCCGTCACTGTTCCGGTAATGGAGTGCCCGTCCCGAACAGCCTGTTCGTTTTCATACACCAGGGCAATGTTTCCAGCCCAGAGATAGCTCCACGACAAAAGGCCGAAAGCGCACGCCAACGCGGGTCCGAACTTAAATATTTTTTTCAAATGGACTCCTCAAAAAAATAACGCTCTGTCCGCGAGTGCTTTGCAAACAAAGCGTATCTTACAAATATTAAACGAGACGTCAGCTATCGAAAACCATCGTACAACGCGGTCCAATCCTCTTTCTTAAGCCCGAGCGCCTGTTTGGCCGGCGGACCAAACGCATACGCCGGCTCAGATTCCTCATAGACGGGTTTATCCGTCTCATAAAAGACGCCCATGGGAATCCGCGTCTCCCATTCAAGTGTCTTCGTGATGGCCGCTTCAAAATTATGAGTGTCATGATGTTCATCTTCCAATTTATAAACACGCTCCCGAAACCAGGCGTACGTGTTCAATTTGTTGTAGGTGACGCAGGGGCTCATCGTCACAACCAAAGAGAAGCCTTTATGCTGAATGGCGCGCTCAAGCACGCTCGCCAAATGCCCGCCTTCGCCGGAGAATCCGCGCGCCACAAACGAGGCGCCGGCCATGAGAGCCATCCCCTCCGGATTAAACGGAAACTCCAGATTCCCTCCCGGCGTCGACTTTGTTTTGTGCCCCCGCGCCGAGGTGGGCGAGGTTTGTCCGGTCGTGAGTCCATAGATCTGGTTATTGAGAACGATATAGGTAATGTTCACATTCCGCCGGGCCGCGTGAAGGAGGTGTCCAACGCCAATTCCAAACCCGTCGCCGTCCCCGCCGGTCACAACAACGTTTAAATCCGGGTTTCCCAGTTTGGCTCCGGTCGCGACCGCCACCGCGCGCCCGTGAAGCGTGTGCATCCCAAACGAACGGATAAACCCGGGGAGGTTAGAGGAACACCCAATGCCGGAGACAACCAACAAATCTTTGGGTTTGATCCCAAGATTGGAAACGGCTTTCTGAAGCGCGTTCAGAACGCCGTAATCCCCGCATCCCGGGCACCAGTCCGGAGAGACCTTCGGTTTGAATTCGGCTAAGGGAGTTATGGGCGTTGTCTCAGGCATTTATTTGTTCCTCGCTAAATTGGGTTTTCCATCCAACCGCGCTTCCACTTCATTCAGAAGGGCGTTGAACGAATACGGCTCGCCGTCGTATTTATTCACGAAATGCGTCATCTGATGGCCTGTTTCCATGCGAATGAGCTTGGCCAATTGGCTCGTAAAATTATTCTCGATGTCGATGGTGACTCGAGACGATTTTAACAGGGCCGCTGTTTCCTCCGCGTGGATAGGCCACAACGTGCGGAAATGGACATGGTTGATGGACTTCCCCTTTTTCTCCAAGGCCAGCCTCACCTCTTCGATCATATTGAACGTGGACCCCCAGCCGACCAGCGTCGCCTCCGCCTCTTTGGCTCCCGTGACAATCGGCCCGCCCGTTTCCTTCTCAACTCCGATCATCTTCCTCATCCGCTTCTCCATCATTTTGACGCGGATGGCGGGATCGGTGAACACATCGGAAATCACGATTCCCTCCTCGTCATGTTCATCGGAAGCGGCCACATAAAGCGCGTTCTCGGTTCCTGGAAAAGCCCGGGGCGAAACGCCGCTCGGCGTGTCTTTGTATCTCAAATAATCGTCTGGATTCTTGGGAACATACCATCCGTCTTTGTCTGTCTTGGCGGGGTCCGACGGCGCCCACGAATTAACAATCTCCCCCCTCTCAATTTTCACGTCGGCGGAGACGACGCCGTCATCAATTGTTTCCGCGTGTTCCGACAAGTAAAGATCGCTGAGCAGGATCACCGGAATCTGATATTTCTCGGCCAGATTCAACGCTTCAACCGAAGCGTGATAGGCATCCCCCACGGACAAAGGGGCGATAACCGCTTTCGGATAATCTCCCTGCCCGGCGCCCAAATCCTGAAAGAGGTCCGCCTGCTCGGTTTTGGTGGGAAGACCCGTTGAGGGGCCGCCGCGCATCACGTGGACAATCACGGAAGGCACCTCGAGCATGGCGGACAAACTGATCCCCTCCGTCATGAGAGCAAACCCGCCGCCGGAGGTTCCCGTCATCGCGCGCACTCCGACATGTCCGGCGCCGACAACCGCATTCATGGCCGCGAGCTCGTCTTCCATTTGTTTCATGACCATCCCATATTTGGAACCGCGAGGGGCCAGCCAATGCATGACTCCGGAAGCCGGGGTCATCGGGTAGGCCGTATACAATTTGCATCCGCCGGCGAGCGCGCCAAAGGCGATCATGTTGTTTCCCGTCGCGAACGCCCGCTTCTTTCCATCGCCAACGAGTTTCACGTCCAGCGTCTTGCCGTTTGCTTTCGCGAACGCGGCGCCAATTTTCGCCAGATTGATATTAAGATCCGCGATCTCTGATTTCTTGGAGCCGAACACGGATCGAATAGACCCTTCAAAAAGGTCCCAATCCATTCCGAGAAGATAAACAAGCGCGCCGGAATCAACGGTGTTTTGCATGATGGGGTTGCGTCCGTAGGCTTTGGTGAGCTCTTCAACCGGAATGCCGATCAGTTGAACGCCGTTCTTAAGGGAGTGACCCTCCGGTTTTATTTTGTCCTTATTGAAGATGATGGCCCCGTTTTCATTCACGAAGGCCGCGTGGCGATTGAAGGTGTCTTGGTTGAGCGCGATAAGAACGTCGGGCTGATCCCCATGAGAAAGGACTTTTTCCGGGCCGCCGATTTGGGCTTGGTAATACACATGTCCGCCGCGGATGACGGACTGATAACTGTTGTAGGCCACGACGGAGAGGCCCATGCGCGAGGCGGTTTTACAGAAAATATCTCCCGAAGAAGCGATTCCCTCTCCAGCAGCCCCCCCAATTCGGACGACGGCACGGTTCTTTGTCGGCATAAAGCGATCCCCTCCCCTGACTCCTGACAAGAATCATCATACAAAAGCGATTTTCGTTGGCCTTCAAATGTTTGGAGTACTTATTGGAGTACTTAATGGAACGTCAAAGCCATCAACAAGTTCCGAAAGGAAAGGCGGAATCTAAACAGGTTTGCCGAGAGTTGAGAGAGTGTCCCGGGCGTCGTCGTAGGTGGGGTCGAGCCCGAGGGTTTGCTGAAATTCCTGGACAGCTTCATCCAGCCGGTTGGTTTCGAAATAAATCCGCCCCAACCCATAATGCGCGTCGGCTGAGTTCGGATCAATTTGAATCGCCTTCAAATAGAGCTGAAGAGACAGCTCCCATTGATCCTGCATAAACGAAAGATAGCCCAATCCTAACAAGGCCTCCACGCTGTTGGGGTGAAGCGCCAAGGCGGTTTTGTATTCCCGCCTGGCATGGTCGTTGTTCCCCTCAAACGACAACTGGTGTCCTCGGGCAATCGATTCCGCCACGAGTTTTTCCCGATCAAGGAACACTTCGAAATCAAGTTTCTGCAGTTCTTCTTTCTTGGATTCCATCGCCGGAACCGGCGACGCCGGTATCGGATCAGCCGGAAGCGGCTCAGATGGAACCGATGGAGGAGATATCGGCGGAGCCGCCGTCGGTGGCAATTTTGCCTCCAAATGAGACGGGGTCACAAGCCGCTCGGGTGAAGGCGCTGGTTTTTTATCAAGCGAAGCCTGAATATCGGGCATATTCTGAACTTCTTTTAGCCGGGCTTTGAGCAGGGCCTCCACGGAAGCCACTTCCTTCATCCCTTCAGCCGACGAGGCTTGAGGCTTCATCAACGCATCAATCTCATCCAACGACGGCATTTGAGGACGTTCCTTGGGTTTCTCCTTGGTGGAACGCTCGATCGCCCCTGTGG
Source organism: Elusimicrobiota bacterium (assembly GCA_003140895.1). GTDB lineage: Bacteria > Elusimicrobiota > Elusimicrobia > F11 > F11 > PLLH01. Next base: position 4,454 of record PLLH01000041.1, on the reverse strand, counting down.
ACAACGATGTCCCTTGAGCGGCCGCCGCGGCGGCCTCGTGAACCATGGCCAACACCGAGTCCGCGGTAATAATGGTTTTCCGAACGCGTCGTTTCTTGAGGAAGCGCAGACCGAAAATCAATGGGACATTGACCAAAAGACCCGCCACGGCCCCTCCATACAGCAGACGCTGCCGATTGACATTTGTTTTCGCGGCATGGTCCAAATCGTTCAAAATTTCTTTCACCTCGGCTTGTTTTCGAAGGGCCGGATGATCGAGATACTTCTTGGCCTTGGGGATGACTCCTTCCTCGGCATACAACTTCCCCAAAAGAAGATACGGTTTTTCATCGTGCATATTGAGAACGGCAGCCATATGCAATTCCTGAATGGCGCGGCCGCGAGAATCCTTATTGAGAAAAGCGCGGGCCCGAGCAAAGTGATAAGCGGCAAAGCCATCTCTTGTGAATGGAAACGGGCGCGGGATATCCTCGGCTTTCGTTTCACTCTGCACCGGTTCGAGAGGAGACGGAGGCACCACAGCCGCTTCGTTCACAGGCGTCTTTGAAGCCGCCGGAACCGGCATCGTCTGAACCGGCATCGCCTGAACCGACGTCGCTGGAATCGACTTAGCCAGGATCAGCTCAGCCGCAATTGGTTTTTTATTTCCTTTCTTCTTATGAGCCGCTTTAACAACCACGGGAGCGGACGCGACCGCCGAGACCATTCTGGTCGGGACTGTTCCGGCTGAAGCCGTTCCAGCTGAAGCGGTCTTGGACGGGGCCATTTTTGCCGCCACCGATGGTTTTAACGAAGCGGCCGATAGCGCGGCGGTGGCCGGAGCCTTTGCGCCCGCGCCTGATAAAATAGGCACTGACGCCACGGGGACAGATGCGACCCCAGCTTTACCCGCTGACACAACTGGTTTCGCCTCCACCTCTTTTTTCATCATCTCTTTCGTGTCCGGAATAGGTTTTTTCTCAGAAGGGACAGGGCTGGCCTGTCCTTTAGGCAAAGGCACACCGGAGGACGCAAGCCGTTTATTGACGGATGCGGGCGGGTTTACCGAGACCACCGGCTTTATGACGGGATTTATTTTGGGAATGGTGGGAGGCTGGGATTTATCGAGAACATACGCGGGGTTCGGGATCTGATCCGGCATAATCTCCGTCGAATAACTTTTATCGGGACGAGCGTCCCACTGCTCCAACGTCTTCCCGTTAACGAACATGATCTTGTTTTTCGGTATTTCCGAGCGCCCATCGCGCGTCAAAATCACAAACGCATTAACGTTTTCCGAGACCAAATTTCCGGATTGCAGGGTCCCGTCTTTGAGGTAGATCCGAAGCTTCACTTCGGCCCCCTCGATGGCAAGAACCATCAGTATCAGGAACGGCACGTATTTTAAGGCTCTTTTGGCGCACCAACTCATGTTACAAGGGTGGCCGAAATAGGCTGGTTTTTCAAGCCCTCCTTCGCTAAAACTACGGAGGGCAAATCCTCCGAAGCTCGCCGCGGCGAGCGTAGGAAGGGTGAAATTTCAGGAAACAGAAACAGAGGTTAAAAATTCAAGGGGAGCCTGAGAGAACTTGGCATAGTTTTCCATGGTGATGACGCAAGCTTTTGCCTTCTTGAAACGTTTCTGGAATGCGTCAATGCCCCCCAAAAACCGGCGGCGACGGGACTTCACTTCGATCGCATACAGACGGCCCTCGTGAAAAAGGACATAGTCCACCTCGTACGAGCTATCGCGCCAATAGTAAACCTGAGCCCCGTGGATCCTTAACAAATCCGCCCCCACAACAGCCTCAAAGAGGTGCCCCTTCTTGTCCGGGTCATCCAGCGCATGAGCTCCAGCGGCTAACGTATACAGGGCCGGGCAAAGAGGAATGATCTTGGGGCTCGAGCTTTTTATCTTAACCGGCCTGGCAGAATACTTTGACAACGTACGAAAAAGGTAAGCCCCTTCGTAAAGCTCTATGTAGTGTTTAATCAGGTCTGTGTTACCGCGGTCCTGTAACTGCCCCAAGAGCGACCGGTAACTGACCTCCTGCGCAGGATAGCTGCACAGGATTTCGAAGGCCTGCCGAAAGAGTGCGGGCTTCGCCACAGTTTGATGGGTGAGGATATCTTGCCCCACGACAGTATCAACCACCGACGACTTCAGATAAGAGAACCACCGCGGATAATCTTTAATATAGGCGTCGGCGCCGGGATAGCCGCCAAAACGCAGGTAGGTATCGAGATTATAGCCAAAGGCCTTCTGCGATTCAGGGAATGACCAATGAAAAACGGAAATCAACTCGAACCGGCCGGTCAGGCTTTCAGTGAGTCCTTTTTGAAGGGAAAGCGAACTTGACCCGAGAAGGATGAGTTTAAGCTTTGGTTGCTTTCGCTGTTCATCCCACAAGCGCTTGACCACTTCAGCCCAGTTGGGAATCTTTTGAATCTCATCAATGACGAGAATAGTCCCTGGCCCTTTTTGAAGCGCTTCTTGCCAGGCTTCCTGTATCCACCTGTTGGAAGCATGGAGGGTGTCGTCGGCCGCGACATAATGGGTCGGCCCCTTGACCTTGTCAAGCAACTGTGAGACGCCCGTCGTTTTCCCCACCTGCCTTGGCCCCAAGACCGTCTGGATCAAGGGATGAGACTCCTGCATCCGGGCAAGAAGAGTGTGGACGAAATCGCGGACAATAACCATTTTAGAAGCATACACTATTTTGATAGATCGATCTAGCATAATTGGTAGATCAATCTATCAATTGGAGGAAAAGGAAAGGTTTGCTCCCGGTTGCCGCGGATAACGTATAAGGCTCGCCCGTGCGACCCGTAGGGAAGCATCGGGTGCGGCCGCTGGTTAGGCCGCAAATTTAATGTGACATTCGATAAGAAACTACTGCTGCAACAAATACTATCCAGACAGTTATTCCCACCCCAATCATAAGCGCAGTATCAATCCAGAAACATCGGCGACAATACTTATTAAATCTTCGCCCAATCATCTGCTCCCGGGGAAAAATCTTTTTACATCGAAAGCAAGTCGTTTCCCATGCCTGTCTTTCTTCATCCGTCATAATCAGCGAATTGAGCATGAATCCCCCTTTTGTTTACTAAGAGCGATGTTAAGCGGCCTAACGTATAGAACTGATGCGCGGCACCCATTATAATCCCCAATGACCGAAGCTGAAACACTAGCTTGCCCGCCGAAACTTTAGTGAAGGCGGGGGTGCCGTCGCAACCGGTGCTTGGTTAAACGTGTCACTCATCGACACTAAAAGGTCTAATAAAAATATCACTTTCATTATTATCGAGGGCATTGTCGTATACAAACCATTTCTCATCGGGAGAAATATCGCAACCCGTCCCCAAATTTTTTACGGTAAACAATACTTTTTGAGTTCTCTCCTTGATATCAAACTTCACAATTGAATTCTGGTCATTAAAATAAAGAGATTTGCCATCACGCGCCCATTTGATCCATGTTCTCGAGCCGCCACTAAAAAGCAATTTCTGATCAGCACCATTGGGACGAATCAGCCAGATTTTAGAGTAGACAACGACGTCCTCATCATGGTCGTCAATTTCCGAGTCATTATCGACGACATGCGGTCGAGCGAGAATTGAGTCATCATTCGTCAAATAGGCAATCCACAATCCATCGGGAGACCAAGCGGGGTAACTTTCGATAGGTCCGGGAGGTTTGGGGGGGATTTTTGTTAACGGTTTCGCCTTTGATGAATTATCCGACGGAGAAATCCAAAGTTGATTGCCATGACTAAAAACAATGTTTTCTCCATCTGGGGACCAGCAGCCAGGGGCAACGTGGGCATCCTCCTTAAATTGCCAAGGTTTATGATCGACGAGATTGACCATCCATGAGGAGAGCCGGGAGGAACGATTATCGCCATAACTATCAAAAGCAATCACATCTCCCTTTGGAGACCAAGCCGGCCGCACATCCCAAGGCATATGAGTAATCTCGCTCACGTTCTTCCCTTCTAAATCCATAATAAAAATATGCCAAGTACCAATATTAATCCCATTCTCAATATTGCGCCAAGGCGCACCCCTACTGCTGCTGAAACATATTTTCTTGCCGTCCGGGCTAAATTGGGGAGAATCCGAGTTATAACGACTTCCCAAATCGAGGTTTGCCCCATTCGTAAGCTGTTTCGTTTCGGCGTGGACGACTATTAAGGTGAAAAAACTGAATAGAAAAATGCCTATCCATTTATTACCGGTCATTTGAAAATTACCCCCCGACACGTTTAACGTATAGAACTGATGCGCGGCACCATTATAATCTCCAATGATCGAAGTTCAAAGATGAACCTGCCCGCCTTGCTCGCCGCGGCGGACGCTCTCCCAGTGGCAGAAACAATAAAGGAAGGTTTGAGACCAAGAAAGTATGGAGCTGATCGGGATCGAACCGACGACCTCATCGTTGCGAACGATGCGCTCTCCCAGCTGAGCTA
>PLLH01000081.1:526-3415 GCA_003140895.1 Elusimicrobiota bacterium | reverse complement strand
TGTGGATGATCGCCAAGCCCGCGTTTTTCCATCTGGGCTCGGCGGATCCCACGCTTCCCATCCGACTCAGCGTGGCCGTTGCCGGGCTGTGGTGGCTTCTTTTTTCCATTCCGACGTTTCTTTGGGTGAAAGATAAACCCCGCCCGGCGAATTCACCCCCCGACGATAAAAGCCGCTTTGTCTTGGCGCTTCAATCGGTCCGGCAGCTGTTTGTGACGCTGAAATCCGTTGTCGCGATGAAAGACGTCTCCCGGTTTTTAGCGGCGTATCTCTTCTTTAACGACGGCATCCAAACGATTCTCGTCATGGCTTCCATCTTTGGCGCGAAGGCTCTTGGAATGACGACGCCGCAACTCGCCCTTTGTTTCTTGATGATTCAATTCGTCGCTTTTTTTGGCGCGAAATTTCTGGGGCCTCTGGCCGATTCGTGGAGCCACCGGAATGTGGTGCTGCTCACGCTGCTTGGTTACGCCGCGGTCACGGCTTGGGGCGTTTTCATGCGGACTCAAGCGGAATTTTGGGCGATGGGGGCGGTGGTGGGATTTGTGTTGGGGGCGTCGCAATCGGCGGCGCGTTCTCTTTTTTCCGTCATTATTCCCGTTGATCGCTCTGGTGAATTTTTCGCTCTTTATTCCGTCGTCGGGAAAGCCGCCTCTCTCATGGGCCCGGCGGTGTTTGGGGTGGCCTCTCAATTTTTCGGTCTTCGCGTCGGCGTGGGCTCACTTCTTATTTTCTTTATTATCGGAGGCGGCCTACTTCTCACTGTGAATGAGTCCCGCGCCCGCCAGAGAACCAACACCGGACAATGATCTTATTCCGATTCCCATCTCGCATTCCTTTCCAATCCCACCGATCTCGTTGGTTGGGGGTCCTTATCCCTTTGGGGTTTTTTGTCGTTGGAATTTTCACTCTATACGATTATGGCGCGACGGTGGATGAATGGGAAACGCTTTGGGGCGCACGAGCCTACGCGAACATTTTTTTATCCTTCTTTTCCGGAAAAGGAGCCTATTTATGGCCGTTCCATGCGCTGCCTGGTTATTATTTTGTTATTGACTTGTATCGTTATGGCGTGGCCCGGCTGTTCGTCGGCCTGGTTTCGGGGGCTGGATTCACCCAGGGATTTCATTTCGCCAACCTTGTTCTTTCGTCACTGAGTCTTTTCTTGATTTATCGCATTTCGATTCTTATATCGAAAAGCGCGCGAACGGCCGTTTTGTCCACATTGGCTTTGGCTATCATGCCTCAATTTATTGCGCATTCACAAAGCAATCCCAAAGATCTTGTCGCTCTCTTCGGTTTCACGTTGGGAATTTTTTCCGTTCTCAATTTTCAAATGACCTGCACGAAAAGAGCTTTTGCCTTTGGCTGTATCGGTTTGGGGCTGGCGTGGACATCCACCCCCTTTTCCATCCTCGTTGTTCCTCTTTTGGCGGTTTGGATTTTCTTGTTTGACCAAACGCATGCCAAACTTTGGTGGAAAGAATACGTTCTCCTTCTGATCGGAGGATCCGTCATGGCCTTTTTTTTCTGGCCATGGTTGTGGAGTCATCCCTTCTGGAAACTAAAGAGTCTAATCAGCCAAGTCTCATATTTCTCCTTTAACATTGGAGAGATTTATCTGGGAGTCATTTATAAGGTCCACCAGTTGCCGTGGCATTATGTCTCAAGCCATCTATTGGCATCCGTCCCGGTTTTGTTTTTGATTGGATTTCTTCTCAACCTGTATTGGGGCATCAAGAGGAAAACGGCCCCATCGGAAATGATAGCTACGGTGGCGCTGGCTCTTTTGTGGTTTGGAGCAGGATTGGCGATGTCGTTTCAATCCGAGCTTAAGTACAACGGAATGAGACATTTTCTTTTCGTTATGCCCGCCTTAAGTCTACTCATTGGGACAGGATTTGAAGTTCTGTTTAACTTTTTTAAAGCCAGAATCGCTTTCATTCTCATCTTCAGCATTTATGGGTATGGTGTTCTTCAGATGGTTTCCATGCATCCGTACGAAGGGGCCTACTTGAACGAAATCGTGAATTGGGCGCTTCCAGGTCCGGCGGAAAACTATTTTTCCGTCGAATATTTTGGCCAGCCCTATTTGGAAGGGAGTCGGTGGCTCTCCAGTCACGCAGAGCCGGAATCCGAAATCATCGTTCCCATTCACCGGCATGTGGCGAATATCCATTTGGTGAAACGATCCGTTTCCGGTTCAATTGAAAGGTTCAAGGACACATCTCAGCTTCGCTATTTAATGTATGTCGTCCGCCGTTCCCAGCGTACAGAACAGCTGCAATCTATCGAAAAAGATTATGTGCCAGTCTTCGAAATTCGACGTCAAAAAGCGACTCTCCTTAGAATATTCAAAAATACACTGCGCCGGCCGCCCACATCCATTCACGAACCGGATAGGAAAATTCCCGTTTATGGACAATAGGCCCTTATTCGCGCTGGGGGCCACGCCCCAAATTTCAGAACATCGAGGGCGCACTTAAATCCGTCGTTGAAGGGAGATATCGGGTAAAATAGGTTCCTCGAGTATTAATCGAACATCCCACTTAAATCATGAGCATTCATCCCCACACATACGACGTGATCGTCATCGGCGGAGGGCACGCGGCCATTGAGGCGGCGTTGGCCCCGGCGCGCTTAGGGCTTTCCGTCCTCATGATGACGCTGGACCCCGCCAAGATCGGGCAGATGTCCTGCAACCCGGCGATCGGCGGAACCGCCAAGGGGCAACTGGTGCGCGAAGTGGACGCCTTGGGAGGCGAGATGGGCCGGGCCACGGACAAGGCCGCCATGCAATTTCGGATGCTGAACCGAGGCAAAGGTCCCGCTGTTTGGAGCCCCCGGGCGCAATGCGACCGGAGCCGCTACCGGGACGTCATGAGAACC
>PLLH01000081.1:0-406 GCA_003140895.1 Elusimicrobiota bacterium | reverse complement strand
ATTTGTCGGATTCTTTCCGGCGGCTGGGGTTTCAGGTGGGACGGCTTAAAACCGGGACGCCCATGCGGCTGGACGGGCGGAGCATTGATTATTCAAAAATGGAAATTCAACCGGGAGACGAGCCTCCGCTTCCCTTCTCTCATTTCACGACAGCCCTTCCGCAAAAACAAATTCCCTGTTGGCTCACGCATACGAATCCGCGCACGCACGAGTTGATCCGCGCCAATTTGGACCGCTCGCCCATTTACTCCGGTAAAATTTCCACCACCGGCGTCCGCTATTGCCCGTCGATTGAAGACAAGATCATGAAGTTTCCTCATCACGACCGCCATCATATTTTTATCGAGCCGGAAGGCTATTTTACCGACGAGGTGTACGTGAACGGGCTTTTCACGAGCCTCCCACA
>PLLH01000008.1 GCA_003140895.1 Elusimicrobiota bacterium | reverse complement strand
CTCAAAGGCGCCGATGAGGCCCGCCGATGGGGGATTCAGGCGTATCGCGTGGCCGCGGCCCGTTTCTCCGGGAAAACACAACTGGAAAAAACAAATCGGATTTATGGATGGGCGATGGATCGGACGGCCCCTCGGGCGCAAGGATGAACGTGTCTTGATGAAATCAAACATGCGTGTGGCTCATATCGATACGGAAATGACCTGGAGAGGGGGGCAGCAACAGGTGTTCTCTCTGATTCAGGGGTTGAATAAGAATGGCGTCACCTCTTTCCCCGTCGTTCGAGCGGGAAGTCCTCTCTCAAAGCGTCTAACAGCGGCGGGCATCAGCGTTCATGAAGTTCGGCCCATGGGCGAGTGGGATGTTATGACGGCGTTTTTCCTTTCGCGAACCTTGATCCGTCAGAAAATAAACCTGATGCACGCCCACTCCGCTCATGGAGCGGCGTTAGCGGCNNTTGGTCAAACGGTTCTCAAACATTCCCTACGTCGTGACCCGCCGTGTTGATTTTCATCTCGCCCGGAACCCCTTTTCCCGATGGAAATATAACCACGCCTCCCGGGTCCTGGCTATTTCTGACAAAGTGAAGGAAGTGTTGGAACAAGACGGCGTTCCTCATGGGAAGATTTCCGTCGTCAAATCCGGCATTGATTTCAGCCGTTTCCAATGGATCGAAGCCATTCCAAAGGAAATGTTGGGGGTGCCGTCCGATTCGCTTCTCATCGGGCAGGTGGCGTCGATGGCCGACCATAAGGATCAGGCGACCTTTATTAAGGCCGTGGCGCTCGTTCGCCCGTCCTTCCGCCATATGAGAGCCATGATCGTGGGAGATGGGGAGCTCAAATCCAAATTGATGGGGCTCGCCAAGGCGCTCAAAGTGGATGATGTGATTCACTTTATGGGATTTCGCGACGATGCCCTTCGCTTGCTTAAGAGCTTTGATATTTTCTGCTTATCATCCAAAGAGGAAGGCCTGGGAACCTCTGTTTTGGATGCGATGGCGCTCATGGTTCCTGTCGTGGCCACGCGCGCGGGGGGGATTCCGGAGATGGTGAAAGACGGCGTCACGGGATATTTGGCCAAGCCTCAGGATCCTCAGAATTTGGCTGAGGCGTTGAACAGAGCCATCATCGCGGGTTCCAATAACAAGCTGATTTGTTCGCGGGCTTTTGAAATGGCCAAGAGGTACGATATCAGCAACACGGTGTCTCAGACAGAAATGGTCTATAAATTGGTCTTAAACGCGGTTCCTGCCTCCTGAATTCGTTCCTCCACTTTATCCACAGAGTTATCCCCACTACTCACATTCGGTAATCGGAAGAAATTTTTACAATTTTCTTACCTTCCCTCCAAAAAAAGCTTCCTCGGATTCCCGGTTTGTTTGACACTCCTTCCGCCATTTTGGTAAACCAGATCGTCCCAGCAAACAATGACGTTTAACCATGTCTATAGATCCAAAACGTTGACTCCAATCACAACTATGAAACAGACCGGTTCATCCCGCCACTTGTTGAAGTGGATTGAGAAATTCCACGGAGTGCCCCTCCTTGTCATAGGAGACCTCATGGTGGATCGTTCCTTGCGCGGCACGGTGGAGCGCATCTCGCCGGAAGCGCCGGTTCCCGTCATTGACGTTCAGGAACACACCCAAACCGCCGGCGGCGCCGGAAATGTGGCGTGCAATTTGGCGGCTCTGGGGGCCGCGCCGACTCTGTTGGCCATAAGAGGCGCCGATCCCATCGGGGAACAAATCACCCGGGACCTGGAACGATGCGGCGTTAATGTCGAATCGCTTTTCGTTGATAACGACCGGCCCACCATCACCAAAACGCGCGTCATCGCCGGACACCAGCAGGTGGTCCGGTTGGATGTGGAAAAAAGAGGCGCGCTCTCCCCTTCTTCTCTCCATCAAATCCTGTCCAACATCAAACGAACCTTGCCTCATCAGAAAGGAATTATTTTGTCCGACTATGGAAAGGGAGTCGTCACGGTTCCCGTGATTCGAACCGTTTTGCGCGAGGCTCATCGCCGGAACATCGGGATCACCGTTGACCCCAAAATTGAACATTTCCTTCGCTACAAAGGGGTGGACTGCATCACGCCGAACACCAAAGAAGCCGTCGAAGGGATGCGGTCTCTTCCGCCACGAAATGAAGACGACCTGATCGCCCTGGGATGGAAAATTCTGAAGAAATTGGCGTGTCGGTCCCTTCTCATCACGCGCGGCGAAAAAGGCATGATGCTCTTTAAGAAGGGCGGGGCGGTTCAATTGATCCCAACCCGGGCGCGCGAAGTGTTTGACGTGACCGGCGCCGGCGACACGGTTGTCGCGGCTTTTTCCTTGGCCCGGGCGGTGGGCGCCCCTCATGTGGAGGCGGCTCAGATCGCGAACGCGGCGGCGGGGCTTGTGGTGGCCAAATTGGGGACGGCGGTCGTGACGCGTGACGAGCTGACTCAGGCTCTCAAGAACGCTTCATGAGCCGGATCCCCTCTAAAAAAATTGATGTTTTGGGCGTGATTCCCGCTCGCTACGCCTCCACACGGCTTCCCGGGAAACCGTTGGTTGAGATATTGGGGCAGACGATGATCGAACGGGTTTACCGCGCGGCCAAAGCGGCGATCAAAAACGTGGTGGTGGCGACCGACGATGTGCGGATCGTTAAAGCCGTGAGAGAATTCGGCGGGGAGGCCGAGATGACGCCCTCCACCTGCGCGAGCGGGACCGAACGAATGGCGGCCGTCGCCAAAAAAATCAAGGCGCGCTATTACGTGAATATTCAGGGCGATGAGCCGCTCATGCATCCGCATACCATTAAAACCACCGTTTCGTTGGCCCTTCGGAAGAAAAGCATCGCGACGGCGGCCACCACCTTGGCGTTGGCCGATCGCAATAACCCCAGCGCGGTGAAAGTCGTGATCGGCGATGATGGACGAGCCCTTTATTTTTCCCGCTCCATGATTCCGTTCGCGGCTCATGGCGTGAGCGATGATTATGTCTCGCTCAAGCATCTCGGACTCTATGTTTACCCGGAAGCCGCTCTCCACCATTTCGTCCGGCTGAAAGCCACGGCGTTGGAGCAGACGGAAAAACTGGAGCAGCTTCGCGCGCTCTATCACGGCATGCCGATTTTTGTTCAGTTGACGGAGTATGATTCGATTGGAGTGGATACGCCGGCGGATGTGGATGTGGTGATTAATAGGTTGAGAGAGAAAAATTTGAATTGAGTTGTTCAACGACTGAGTTGTTAAACGAGGAGTGGCGTTCATGACGAAGTATATTTTTGTGACGGGCGGAGTTGTATC
>PLLH01000065.1 GCA_003140895.1 Elusimicrobiota bacterium | reverse complement strand
CATGGCGGACCGCTCCTTCGTCGGCGTGATCGGCCATTTTAATTCCGGTTGCTCCATCCCAGCCTCTCGGATTTACGCCGAGGCTCACCTGCCCATGCTCTCTCCCGCCTCGACAAATCCGGAACTCACTGTGCAACAACTGTCTCCCCAATGGAAATGGCCGCGAAACATTTTTCGCGTGAACACGACGGATAATGTTCAAGGCGCCTTTGGAGCCGACTTCCTTTTCAAAGATCTCAAGATCAAACGGCTCGCGGTGATCCATGATAAAACCGCTTATGGACAAGGGATCGCCGAAGAAGTGAAAAAACAATTTGTGGCGGACGGCGGAACGGTGGTCGCCTTCGAAGGGCTTCAAACCGGGGAGCGGGATTTCAGGGCTCTCGTGACGCGCGTGGACGGATTCAAACCCGAGGCCTTGTATTTCGGCGGCATGTTCTCTGAAGGAGGAATTCTTCTTAGGCAAGCGCGTGATGAAGGATTTAAAGGCGTGTTCCTCTGCTCCGAGGCCAACTACGACCCCGTGTTCATTCAAACCGCCGGAACAGGCGCCGAAGGCGCTTACGTGACCTTCGTCGGGAGTCCCGCCACGCTTCTTCCGTCGGCCAAGGTGTTCGTCGAAAAATACAAGATGCGTTACCCGAACGACGAGATCAAATCGTACGACCATTACGGTTTTGAAGACGCCTCTCTCTTTATTGAGGGAATTAAAAACGTCGGCCCCGACCGCGACAAGTTGATCGCTTACTTCCGCACGGTCAAATTCTCAGGCCTCCTCGGCACAACCCAATTTGACGAGAAAGGAGACACGCTCAACAAAACCATCACCATCTACCGCGTTGAGAACGGCGTCTTCAAACCCACCCAGAAAAAATAAGAACGGATGCACAGCTTCACAGAACAACTCTTAAACGGCCTGACGTTGGGCTCCATCTACGCGTTGGTGGCGCTGGGCTACACGCTGGTCTATGGAATTCTCCTCATGATCAACTTCGCCCACTCGGAGATTTTCATGCTGGGCGCGTTCGCCGGATGCGGAACCCTGGTCGCGTTAAGCGCGCTCCCGTGGCCCCTGAGCGTCGGAGCGGCGTTTTTAATGGGGATGCTGGCTTGCGCGCTCGTGGCGGTGGCCATGGAAAAGGTGGCCTACGCGCCGCTCCGCCGCGCCCCGCGCCTGGCGCCCCTCATCTCAGCCATCGGTGTTTCGATCGTTCTCCAAAACAGCGTCTTCCTCTGGAGAAATGACTTTCTCGCTTTCCCGACGGTCTTCCCGCCCACTCAAATCAATATAGGTCCCGTGACGCTCTCCCTGATTCAGATCGTGATTCTGGGCAGCAGCCTCGTTCTCATGGGGGGTCTCTGGCTCTTCATCACGTTCACGCGGCTGGGTCAAGCCATGCGGGCCTGCTCGCAAGATCGGGAGGCCGCTGAATTGGTCGGGATTCCCGTGAACCGCATTATTTCCCTCACGTTCTTCATTGGCGCCATGCTGGGCGGCGCCGCGGGGATTCTGTACAGCCTCTATTACGGCTCCATCAAATACAACATGGGGTTTCTCCCCGGCATGAAAGCGTTCACGGCGGCGGTGTTGGGCGGCATTGGAAACGTTCCGGGCGCCATGGCGGGAGGTCTTCTTCTGGGCGTGTCCGAAGCGATGGGCGCGGCGTTTCTGCCCGAAGCCGAATGGAAAGACGTTTTGGCGTTCGCGATCCTGATTCTCGTTCTTATTCTTAGGCCGCGAGGTCTCTTCGGAGAACGCACCTCGGAAAAAATATGACCAAAAAAATTTCCATCGGCTTTCTTTTGTTGGCGTCCCTGGCCCTTCCTCTCCTCTTCCAAAACTCATCTTACTCCTATGTGATCCGGATCTTCGGGCTCGTCGGACTCTACATGATCATGGGGCTTGGGCTTAACATCGTCGTGGGGTTTCTTGGACTTCTCGATTTGGGATTTATGGCGTTCTACGCGATCGGGGCCTATACCATGGCGCTCCTGTCGAAAGCGGGAGTTGGGTTCTGGCCCGCCCTTTTTTGCTCCGTTTCCCTCACGGTCGCGGTTCGGGCACTTCTGGGCGCGCCGGTTCTTCGCCTGCGGGGAGACTACCTGGCCATCGTGACGTTGGGATTCGGCGAAATCACCCGGATCGTCTTAAACAACTGGGACTCCGTCACAAACGGCCCGCGCGGGATCTCGCTCATCACCGATGCCAATATAAAACCCGTCAGCGTGTTTCGGTGGACCCTCTCCACCAACACGGATTTTTACTATTTGATTTTCTTCATGCTCCTGCTTTGCATTGTGATGACCCGGCGAGTCCTCAATTCTCGAATGGGCCGGGCGTGGATGGCCATCCGGGAAGATGAAGTGGCCGCCCGGTTGACGGGAATCGAACTCACGCGAATGAAAATGATCGGCTTTGTGATGAGCGCGGCGTTCGCGGGGCTGGCCGGAGGAATTTTCGCGCGCTGGGAAAATTTCGTGACACCGGAGTCCTTCACGTTCTGGGAATCCGTCATGCTGGTGGCCATGGTCGTGATCGGGGGAATGGGCTCCATCCCGGGAACGCTGGTGGGAGTGTCCATCGTCGTTCTTGTCCCCGAAATTTTAAGGAACGTGCTCAGCCCGGGCCTCATGAGCTGGCGTTATCTTCTTTTTGGAGTGGCTCTTGTCGCCATCGCCGTCTTTCGGCCTCAGGGAATTTGGCCCAGTCGAAGGCGGGAACGGGAATTGAACGCGCCTCTGTCGGAAATGAAGGAGGTTTCGTGATCCTCCTTAAAACATCCGGACTCAGCAAGACCTTCGGGGGCCTGAAGGCCCTCTCTGACATCGACTTTTCCATCTCCTCCGGCGAAATCGCCAGCTTGATCGGGCCCAACGGCGCCGGGAAGACCACGTTTTTTAATCTTCTCACCGGCGTCTACAAACCGGACGCCGGAGAAATCGACTTTTGCGGAGAGCGGATCGACGGCCGGCCTCCTTACTGGATCACGAAACGCGGCCTCGCTCGAACCTTCCAAAACATCCGCCTCTTCAACAACATGACGGTCCTTGAAAACGTCATGGTGGGCCGCCACTGCCGGACCCGCTCGGAATTGTTCACGGCCCTCCTCCGGACGCCGGGGTTTTTCCGGGAAGAAAAAGAAATCGCGGAATCGGCGATGGAACGGCTCCGGTTCGTGGGCCTCTTGGACGATGGAAATGAATTGGCCAAAAACCTTCCTTATGGCGCCCAGCGAAAACTGGAGATCGCCAGAGCCCTGGCCACGGAACCCAAACTTCTTTTGCTGGATGAACCCTCCGCCGGGATGAATCACGCGGAATCGCTCGAGATGGCCCAGCTCATCCAACGAATCTCGAAAGAAGGAATCACGATTCTCCTCATCGAACACCGCATGAGTTTGGTCATGAAAATATCGCAAAATGTTCACGTGTTGGATCACGGATTCAAAATTGCCGAAGGAACGCCGGACCATATTCAAAACCATCCCAAAGTGATTGAAGCCTATTTGGGATCAACCCAGGAAACCCCGGAGATAACAATCGATGCTCGAGGTTAATAATTTATCGGTGAGTTACGGGAAAATCACGGCGCTCCACGGCGTGAGTCTTCGCGTGGGGCGTGGGGAGATTGTGACCCTTATTGGCGCCAACGGCGCCGGTAAAAGCACGTTCCTCAAAGCGATCTCCGGACTTTTGGCGCCATCGGAAGGGGAGATTTACTTCGAAGGGAAACGAATCAACGGCCTTCCCGGGCACGCCATCACAAAACGAGGGCTGGTCCAAATCCCCGAAGGGCGCCGCATCTTTCCCTTGCTCACCGTGGAGGAAAATCTCATGATGGGCGCATTCTTCAGAAGGGATCGAGGCGGCATCACGGAAGATAAAAGGCTTGTGTATGAATCGTTTCCACTCCTACACGAACGGCGCAAGCAGCTCGGAGGAACCCTTTCCGGGGGAGAACAACAAATGCTGGCCTTGGGCCGGGCATTGATGAGCCGCCCAAAACTCCTGGCCTTGGATGAGCCCTCCATGGGACTGGCGCCCATCGTGGCTCAACAGGTTCTACGAATTATTCAAAAAATCAACCGGGAAGGCGTGACCATCCTTCTGGTCGAGCAAAACGCCAGAGCCGCCCTGGGCATCGCCCAGCGCGGATATGTCATGGAGACGGGATCTGTGGTGATGCACGATCAAGCCAAAAACCTTCTGGCCAATGATAAGGTCAAGCAGAGCTATTTGGGCATTCAAGAAACCCTTTTGACGTGACGTTGAGACGTCCAATCACACACACGGAGGAACAAGATGGCTGAACCAGAAAAGAATCAACTCTCCATAGAAATCGATGATGTGACGGCACAGGGCATGTATTGCAACCTGGCGTTCATTACCCATTCGGAACAGGAGTTTATCCTGGACTTTATGTTTCTGTCGCCCCAGCAACCCAAGGCCAAAGTCCGCTCGCGGATTATCACGAGCCCCAAACACGCCAAACGGTTCTTAAGCGCGCTCATGGACAACATCCAAAAATACGAGTCCCGGTTCGGCGCCATCAAAGTCGACACGACGCCGCCTCCGGCGGAGGGAGGCCTGTACCATTAATCCGCGTATCGAACTCATCTGCGTCGGAACGGAACTTCTCTCCGGCAAGATCAACACGCACACCTCTTTCTTGAGCCAGCGGCTGGCGCCGCTGGGGCTCTCCATCGCGCGTGAACACGCGGTGGGAGACGACCCCGCGCTTATGAAAGAAGTTTTCTCTGAAGCGTGGCATAGGTCGGATCTCGTTCTTTGCTGCGGCGGCTTGGGGCCCACATTTGACGACATCACGCGTGAGGTATGGGCCAGGGTTTTAAAAACACCGCTCGTGTTTCAAAAAAATCTCTATCAACTCATTCTTGATAAATTCCGAGCGTTGCGCCTGTCCATGCCGGTCTCCAACAAACGGCAGGCCTTCCTGTTAAAAGGAGCCGTTCCGCTCGCCAACGCGGTTGGGACGGCGCCGGGGCAATTCTTCCAGAGAGGCCGGAAGTGGCTGGTTCTCTTTCCCGGTCCGCCGCGCGAACTTGTCCCCATGATGGAGGAACAAATTCTCCCGCTCCTTCGGCGGCGTCTGGGTCATGGCGCATCAATGGAGAAAAATTTCCATCTCTTCGGCGTTCCTGAATCTCGCGTGGATGAGTGGATCCGGCCGTTTGTTTCTCATTACAAAAAGCGTCGCGGCTGCCGTATCACGCACACGATTCTCGCCTCTCAATGGATCATCACCGTCCGGTTTCGGGTGGACGGCCCAAATTCTTCCGCCGTGGCGGAGGCGTCGGATTTCTTAAGCAAAAAAATAAGAAAAAAGTTGGGCTCACGCGTGTTTGGAGAAGACCATCAAACAATGGAAGGAGCCGTCGGGGCTCTGTTAAAAAAGAAAGGTCTTTCTCTGGCGGTGGCGGAATCGTGCACCGGCGGGCTTATCGCCAAAATGATCACGGACCAACCGGGCTCCTCGGACTATTTTAAGGAAGGCGTGGTGTGTTACTCCAACGAAAGTAAAATCAACCGGCTGGGAGTTAAGAGTTCCACATTGGCCCGCGTTGGCGCTGTTTCAAAAGAAGTCGCGCGCGCCATGGCGGAGGGAATCAAGAAGGGCGCAAAAGCGGACATCGGCGTTTCCATCACGGGGATCGCGGGGCCAGGCGGCGGGACGCCCAACGGCGGGACGCCAGGCGGCGGGACGGCGGAGAAACCCGTTGGGCTCGTGTTCCTGGGGCTCTCCACGCCGCGGAAAACGGTTGTTCAGGAGCTGCGGCTGTCGGGGGAACGCGCGCTCATCCGGCACCGCGCCGCGCTCAGCGCCTTGGAAATGATAAGGAAGGAATTATTAAAATGAAGAGCCTGCTGGAAAAATTTAAAAAACGCGGGGGTGACGGCCTCATCCCCGCATTCACCACCGGCCTCGTGGCCGTGGCGGTTCTCCTGTGCCTCGCCCATTATTTATCGTTTCGATCTCTATGGCTGGACGAGGCTTCCGTCGCGGCGAATGTGAGGACCAAATCGCTTCTCGCCCTCTTCGGCCCCCTTGAATACAACCAACATTTCCCTCGCTTGTATTTGTCGGTCGTCTATGGGGTAAAAACTGTTTTCGGCTATCACTTGTGGTCGCTTAGGCTGCTTCCGCTCCTATTCGGAATCGGCGCCATTCTTTTGGGATCTCGAATTCTCTGGGACGAATTTCAAGACGAATCCGCCTGGCCTTTTCTTTCATTCCTGGCCGTTCTTCTTTTTCTCGGCAACCACTTCATTTACTATTACGCCGGCGAGTTCAAGCAATACAGCGCCGACCTCTTTTGGTCTCTGGTGGCATATCGAGTGGGTCGTCGCCTTTATCCGGCGTGGCGGGAAGGGTCCGTCCCCATTGTTCAATTGTGTCTATTGGCTTTGCCCATCTTGCTCAGCCTCACATACACGTTTGTATTGTTGGCCGTGATCGCCGCGTTCCATGGATCCGATCTACTTCTCAGGCCCGGCCGGGGCCGGACCTTCCTCCGGCTTCTTCCGGCAGGAGTATTTATTGTTTTCTTGGTCGAAATCAATTACCAGCTTGGCATGAAATACGCGAACAGCGACAGTCTTCATGAATACTGGGCCGCGTTTTTTATCCATGGCCCCTCGCTGAAAGACTGGGTGTTTTCAGCCTGGAAAGGTTTAAGCGAAGTTCTGGGACGCTGGTGGGTGAAACCGCTCACGCCGGGGTTCGTCGCGCTGGCCGCCCTCGGCGCCGTCGGGAATTTTTCCCAAATAAAAACGAATTCATCAACCAATCGAATGGGGGTGGTCGGATTCGTTCTTATTTTGGAGCTTCTGTTCCTGGCCGCTTGGGGAAAGTACCCGATGGAATGCGGCCGGATGGGGCTCTTCTTTTTCCCGTTCGCCTGCGCGATGATTACCGGCGGATTTCGTTTCATGGTCCGCTCGTCCGCCTCGCTGGTTCGCTGGCCCGGATGGACGGGGGTGGCGGCGGTTTCTTTTCTCATGCTGGCGTGGAAAATGCCCGTCAACGTGAGAAGCAACGTGTTCGTCAATCACTGGGAAAACATCAATGAGGCCTTGGGGGAAATTGAAAACAAGAAACCTCGGATTGTTGTCGTGGGAACCGCCACCCATATCCAAGTGGAAGCGGCGCCGAATTTGCCAAACGGGCCCCGTTACAAGCCTTATTCGGAAATACATCTAACGGATACGACGGATGAAACAAAAGAGATGCTCGACCATGGGTTTTATTTCTTGGAAGCGACGCCAAAAGGAGAGCCGGCGGTCCTCTTGAATGACTTAAATAAAATTCGACCTTTTGACCAGATTAATGTTATGAAACATCTCTCTCACTTTAAGCCGAAGGATCAAAAGCCATGAAATCATCTCTCATTAAGAACAAACGGATTCTCATCACCGGCGGCGCGGGTTTTTTGGGAAGCCATTTGTGCGACCGGTTCGTCCAACTGGGGGCCAACGTCGTTTGCCTTGATAATTTCCTGACGGGCTCGCTTTCCAACATCGAACATTTGATCGGCCGCCCCAATTTTCAGTTCATCCAACACGACGTGACGAGAGATTTTTACTTTTCCAAAAACGTCTTCGCGGTTCTTCATTTCGCGAGTCCCGCGAGCCCCTTGGATTACCTGAAATTCCCGATTCAAACCCTCAAAGTGGGCGCCATCGGAACCCATAAGATGCTGGGAGTGGCGAAGGCCAAGAAGGCGCGGTTCCTTCTGGCCTCCACCTCGGAAGTGTACGGCGACCCGGAGGTCCACCCTCAGCCTGAATCCTACTGGGGAAACGTGAACCCCGTGGGGCCGCGGGGCGTCTACGATGAAGCCAAACGCTACGCCGAGGCCCTGGCCATGGCGTATCACCGAACCCATGGGGTGGAAGTGCGCATTGTCCGGATCTTTAACACCTACGGCCCCCGCATGCGCAACAACGATGGGCGGGCGATTCCGGCTTTCGTCTCTCAAGCCCTCGGCAACAAACCCGTCACGATTTTCGGCGATGGAAAGCAAACGCGGTCCTTTACCTACATTGATGACGAGGTGGACGGCATTGTTCGGCTGCTGCTGTCGTCTCACGTGGGCCCGGTCAATATCGGGAATCCCCGCGAGATGACCGTCGCCCAGTGCGCCAAGGCCATCATCAAAGCCTGCAAAAGCAAGAGCCGCCTTGTGTACAAACCGCTTCCGGTGGACGATCCCAAAATCCGGCAACCCAACATCGCGCTGGCGAAGAAAGTGTTGGGGTGGGTTCCCACGGTTTCGTTTGACGAAGGCATCGAAACCACCATTGAATGGTTTCGGTTGCATCGACTAACTCCCCATTTGAAAAATTTGAAAAAAAGGAAATGAGAGGGCGCCCCATGAAATTATCCATCGTGATTCCGTGCTACAACGAATTGAACACCATCGACAAAATCATATCGGCGGTTCTGGCGGCTCCGTACAAAGACAAGGAAATCATCGTCGTTGACGATTGCTCGACGGACGGCTCCCGGGAAAAGCTAAAGAACGACATTGAACCCAACGGGATTAAGGTGTTCTATCACGAAAAGAACCAGGGGAAAGGAGCGGCGCTGCGGACCGGGTTTTCCCTCTGCACCGGAGACATCGTCATCGTCCAGGACGCGGACTTAGAATACGATCCGCAGGAATTCCCGCTCGTGATCGGACCGATTTTGGATAACAGGGCGGATGTGGTGTTCGGCTCCCGGTTCGCCGGAGACCGGCCTCACCGCGTCGTTTATTTCTGGCACATGATCGGGAATAAAATGCTGACGCTCTTGTCCAATATGTTCACGAACATCAATTTGACCGACATGGAAACCTGTTACAAAGCGTTCCGGCGGGAGATCATTCAATCGATCAAAATCCAGGAGAACCGGTTCGGCTTTGAGCCGGAGATCACGGCCAAAGTGGCCAAATTAAAATGCCGGATTTTCGAAGTCGGCATTTCCTATTACGGCCGGACGTATTCGGAAGGGAAGAAAATCGACTGGAAAGACGGGATCCGCGCCGTCTGGTGCATCGTGAAGTACAACCTCTTTTCCTGATCCCTTGCCCCTCAACATAAGGAGCAGAACGTGGCCACAAAATTCGCCCAACATTTTTTGATCAATCAGCACGCCGTGGAGCGGATTGTGAACGCCATGAAATTGGCCCCCCAGGACACGGTTCTTGAAATCGGCCCCGGGAAGGGCGCGGTCACGGCCCTCCTCGTCGAAGGAGTCCAGCGCGTGGTGGTGGTTGAAATCGACCCTCAGATGGTCGCCCTCCTTAAAAAGAAATTAATCGGATCCAAAAACGTCGCCATTATTGAAAAAGACATTCTTGAATTTGACTTGTCCGCGCTACCGGAAAAAGAAATAAAAGTGGTGGGGAACCTGCCGTACAATCTGACCTCGCCAATTTTGCGGAAACTCTCCGAATGGACGGGGTGGTCGACGGCGTTCCTCATGGTTCAAAAAGAAGTGGGAGACCGCTTGTGCGCGCCGGCCGGCAGTTCGGATTACGGCGCTTTAACGGTCGGCATGAATCTCACCTGCGAGATCGCGCCGGTGTTTGTTCTCTCGGAATCGTCTTTCAAGCCGGCGCCGCGCGTGAAATCCGCGGTCGTGAAACTCACCCGGCGAGCGGTCCCGCTCACGGACAACATCCCGGCCGTTCAGCGCGTCATCCAGGCGGCCTTTCAGCAGCGGCGGAAAGTAATTTTAAATTCTCTCTCACACGGGCTGGGCCTCCCCAAAGAAATTGTTGAAGCCACTCTTGAGAATCTAAAAATCTCGCCCCAAATCCGCCCGGAACGAATTCCGGTGTCTCAATTCATCGCTCTCGCTCAACAGCTTGTTTGAAGCACCGTTTAAAAAACCACCCATTTAAGCTTTCCCTTTCATTGACTATAATCAACCCATGAATTTGGACGATCAACTCAAACACCTTCTCCGCGGGACCACGAACGTCGTCTCTCAAGAAGAGCTCAAGAAGAAACTTCTTCTCGGGCGGACGC
Source organism: Elusimicrobiota bacterium (assembly GCA_003140895.1). Taxonomy (GTDB): domain Bacteria; phylum Elusimicrobiota; class Elusimicrobia; order F11; family F11; genus PLLH01. Next base: position 5,908 of record PLLH01000065.1, on the reverse strand, counting down.
TGCGCGTGAAATTGGGCGTTGATCCGACGGCGCCGGACATTCATCTGGGGCACACCGTGGTCCTCACCAAACTCCGCCTGTTCCAGGACATGGGGCACACGGTGGTTTTTATTATGGGAGATTTCACCGCCTCGATCGGTGACCCGTCGGGTCGGGACACCACGAGGCCGCCCCTCTCGGAGACGGAGATCGAAAACAACATTCGCACCTACCAAGACCAGGTGTTTAAGGTGTTGGACCCCTCCAAAACCGAGGTGCGCGCGAACAGCGACTGGTTGCTGAAACTTTTTGATAAATCAAACCCGTCCTTTCTGCCGAAAACGCTGCTTCGCCAGCACACGGTCCAACAACTCATGGAGCGCGATGATTTCACCGAACGGCGCAAAGCCGGGCAGCCGATAACGCTTCTTGAACTCATGTACCCTCTTTTCCAGGGATACGATTCCGTGGCTGTGAAAGCCGATGTGGAATTGGGAGGGAACGACCAACTGTTCAACCTTCTCATGGGTCGCCAAATGCAGAAGGAGGCGGGCCAGGAACCCCAAGTTGTCCTCACCCTCCCCCTATTGGAAGGGCTGGATGGGGGACGGAAGATGTCGAAGTCGTACGGCAACCATGTAGGCGTGAAAGACCACGCTAATCAGATGTTTGCAAAGATCATGTCGATATCAGACAATGGGATGTGGGCGTATTTTGAGCTTTTAACGGAAGAGAATGTGGCCGAAATGAAGGCCCTTCACCCCATGGAAGCCAAGAAGAAACTGGCCGGCTTGATCACGGCCCGGTTTCATGGAGCCGGGGAAGCCCAAACCGCCCGGTCTGAGTTTGAGCGCGTGTTTTCGAAGAAGGAAGCTCCGTCCGACATGGAGTCCTTTCAACTACTTAAGCCGGAGATGGACGCGGTTGAGCTTTTGGTCACGGCCGGGCTGGCTCCATCCAAGAAAGAAGCGCGCCGCCTGTTGGAACAAGGCGGCGTTCAGCTCGGAGAAAAAAAAGTGGAGGTGGGGGAGAAAATTATCGTTCACTCGCCCCTCGTCCTCAAAGTCGGCAAGCGCCGTTTTAAAAAACTGTTGCCCGCCTAGAAACCATCGGAACTTTACGCACCGAGGAAAGGTTGTAATGTGGAGAGGCAGAGAAAAACGATTCCCTCCCACAAAGGAAAACCTCTCCCTGTCCGTTTTCAACGGAACAGCCTTCGGTGCCTTATGCCGAAGGCTGGGGAGAGGCCGCTCTAAAGGGGAGTTTGTTATATGAATCCGTTGTCTACGTTGTATTCCGAGAAACAAAGTTTTTGGTTGGACTATATCCGAAAAAGCCTTCTCGCCTCTGGCGAATTGAAACGGATGATCGACGAAGATGGACTCCGGGGGATGACGTCAAACCCCACCATTTTTGAAAAAGCCATCTCCTCCGGCGATGAATACGACGCCGACATTAAAAAAGCCGCTCTCCAAAAAAAATCGCCCGCCGAGACGTTTGAGATCATCGCCGTTAAAGACATCCAAAAAGCCACCGACGTTTTCCGCCCTCTCTATAAATCCTCCGGCGGCGTCGACGGCTACGTGAGCCTCGAAGTAAACCCCCATCTCGCTCGCGACACGAAAGGAACGGTTCAGGAAGCCAAACGGCTGGCGAAAAAAGTGAACCGCCCCAATTTAATGATCAAAGTTCCCGGAACGCAAGAAGGGCTGCCCGCCGTCCGCGAGCTCATTGCCGCCGGGATTAACGTGAACGTGACGCTTCTTTTCTCCGTCGAGGTCTACAAGAAAGTTGTGGACGCTTATTTGTCGGGCCTTGAAGACCGCCTCAAGAAAAAACAACCCATCAACACCATTGCCTCCGTGGCCAGCTTCTTCGTCAGCCGCGTGGACACCCTGATCGACAAAAAATTGGACCCGTTGATTCTGGCCGGGGGAAGCCAAAGCGGCGCGGCGTCAAAACTTCTTCACAAGGCCGCCATCGCCAACGCGAAATTGGCGTACGCGTATTATGAAGACGTCATCAAATCCCCGCGTTTCCTAAAACTGCGCGAGAAGGGCGCCCAAGCGCAGCGCCTGCTGTGGGCCAGCACGGGCACGAAAGACAAGCGCCTCTCGGACGTTATTTACGTCGACCAACTCATCGGCCGGGATACGGTGAACACCATCCCGCCGCAAACGATGGAGGCCTTTAAAGATCACGGCGGCGTCAAAGCGACACTGGCAACCGGCCTCTCCCAAGCCCGGGAAGATATCGCGGCGTTGTCCAAGCTCGGCATCAGCCTGCCAGACGTCACGCAAGAGTTGGAGAACCAGGGCGTTCAGGCGTTTATCGATTCCTTCGATCAACTTCTCCATGTCGTCACGGCCAAACAGGAACTCTTCGCGGGCCGGCATGAAAAACGGCAAGTTCTCTCTCTCGGGAAAGCCCAAGGCGACGCTTCCCAGGCTCTCAAGAAAATCGAGCAAGACAAATGGATTCCCCGCGTCTGGTCGAAAGACGCTTTGGTGTGGAAAACAGACGAAGACCACCAAAAGATCATAAAAAATTCTCTTGGGTGGCTCACCGTGATGAACACGGTTCTCCGGAAAAAAACCCTTCTGTTCGATATCGCCAAAGACGTGAAGAAAGCGAAATTCACTCACATTTTGTTGCTCGGCATGGGCGGCTCAAGCCTCTGTCCGGAAGTGCTGCGCCTGACCTTCGGAAAGAAAAAAGGCTTCCCGGACTTCGCGATCCTAGACAGCACGGAACCGGCGTCAGTCGCGGAACGGGCGGCGCGCTCCAAGCCGGAAAAAACTCTTTATATCGTCGCCAGCAAATCCGGTTCCACGTCGGAACCGAACGCGTTTCTCGCCTATTTCTTCGATCAGGTGAAAAAGAAAAAGGGAGACAAGGCGGGAGAGAATTTCATCGCGATCACGGACCCCGGAACCACGATGGAACGAATCGCGAAAGAGAAAAAATTCCGCCATATTGTTTTGAATCCGCCGGATATCGGGGGCCGGTTTTCAGCGCTGTCTTTCTTCGGCATGCTTCCGGCCGCCCTCATGGGTCTGGACGCCCAAGCCATTTTGGAAAGCGGCGCGCGCATGGCCGCCGCCTGCTCGCCCTTTGTCCCGGTGTCAAACAACCCCGGCGCGGAGTTGGGAGCGGCTCTGGGAAGTCTGGCCAACCAGGGCAAGGACAAGCTGACGTTCACCTTATCAAAAGAGATCGTTTCCCTGGCCGGCTGGATTGAACAGCTGGTGGCCGAAAGCACAGGAAAAGAAGGGAAAGGCATCCTGCCGGTTGAATCTGAAGACCTGCAAGACCCGTCCTTTTACGGTCGAGACCGTTACGGTCGTGACCGGGTGTTCGTATCGATCCGGCTGGCCAACGATAAAGACCAATCTTCTCTTAAGAAACTGGCGGCGCTGGAGAAAGCGGGGTTTCCAGTCATCCGCATCACGATGGATAAAAAAACGGATATAGGCGGGGAGCTCTTCCGGTGGGAGTTTGCCACCGCTGTTGCCGGCGCCCTAATGGGGATCGATGCGTTCGATCAACCTAACGTTCAGGAGTCAAAAGACTTGACTAAGAAGTATTTGGCTGACTACATCCAAAAAGGATCGCTTCCAGCGGAGTCCCCGACCGTCAAAGAAAATGGCCTGTCCGTGACGCTTCCCGCCGGCTCGTTTCAACTCTCCTCGTTTGGGGACGTTTTCAAATGGATCCTGGATCAGGTCAAACCGGGGGACTATGTGGCGCTTCTGGCGTACCTCACGCGAAACGACGCGAATCATAAAATCCTTCAATCCATCCGCCACTCAATATTGGCTTACACGAACGTGGCGACCACCGTCGGGTTCGGACCTCGGTTCCTTCACTCAACGGGCCAGCTCCACAAAGGAGGCGGCGACAACGGGGTGTTCCTTCAAATTATCGCCAATGATCCGGCGGATCTCCCGATCCCCGGCGAACCGTATTCGTTCAGCGTCTTGAAAGAGGCCCAGGCTCTCGGAGATTTGAGCGCGCTCAAAAATAAAAACCGGCGCGCCATACGCATTCATTTGAACGACGCCCAACAAGGGCTCGTCACGTTAGACGAACTCATCCGAACCATCACAACTCGATGAGCCCGGATTCCCGCTCCTCTCTTCTCATCGCTCGCGACGAAACGGCTCTGGCCAACAAAGCGGCCCACGTGTTCATGGAGACCGTGAACAACGCCGTCAGAGAACGCAAGCGCGCCTCTGTCGCTCTCTCGGGCGGATCCATTGGAAAAGGGGTGTTGCCGGTCCTCGCGGACTCGTACTTCCGAACGCGGATCCCCTGGACCGAGATCACCTTCTTCTGGGCGGATGAGCGGTGCGTCCCGCCGAAAAGCGCTGAAAGCAATTACGGCCTCGCCAAAGAAACACTGCTCTCCAAAGTGCCGGTGCCCGAGGAAAACATCATCCGCATTCCCGGAGAAATGGAATCGCCCCTGGAAGCGGCAAAAACGTATCAGCAAAGCCTTCAGATTTATTTTGGGAAAGACGTGGCGTGGCCCCGGTTTGACTTGATCCTCCTTGGCATAGGAGAGGACGGCCACACCGCTTCTCTTTTCCCCGGCACGACCGCGCTGAAAGACAAGGTTCACTGGGTGTCCGCCAACATCGTTCAGGAACACGCGTCCAATCGAATCACGCTCACGCTCCCGGTTCTTAACAACGCGAGGACGGTTTTGTTTCTCTGTTCCGGGCTCCCCAAAGCCGGCATCTTAAGGGAAATCCTGCGGGACGATTTGCCCAAGGGCCGCTTCCCCGCGCAACTCGTGATGCTCTCCGATGGGGATTTGATCTGGCTCATCGACAAGATGGCCGCTTCCAAACTCCCCAAAGACATCCTTGTCAAAGCGGGGAACGTCTAGCCCGTCAGGCTAGCCTGTCGTCGGAACTTTCCCGTTTAAGCGTCGTTATTGGTATTGTGCTCTATGAAGACCATTCGGGAGGTGGGTATGCTATCTGTTGGTGATAAAGCGCCGGACTTTCATGTTCAAAACGACATCGGAGAAACCGTTTCTCTAAAAGACTTCAAAGGGAAAAAGGTGATTCTCTATTTCTACCCAAAAGACGACACGCCGGGCTGCACCAAAGAAGCGTGCGGGTTCAGAGACCTCGGCAAAGCGTTTGAAAAAAAGAACGCGGTCATTCTCGGCGTGAGCGCCGACACCCCTGAATCCCACACAAAATTCAAACGAAAATACGGCATCCCCTTTCCCCTCTTAAGCGACACCAATAAAAAAGTGCTCAGAGCCTACAACGTCTGGAAAGAAAAAATTTCCTTCGGAAAAACATCTAAGGGCATTGTGAGGACGACCTACGTCATCAGCCCGGACGGCACCATTAATAGAATTTTCCCGAACGTCCACGTCGACGGGCACATCGAAGAAGTGTTAGAGTCGATTTAATATAGAATCCCCCGCGTGAAGAAGAAACGAATCGGCATCATGACGGGCGGGGGCGATTGCCCGGGACTCAACGCCGTCATTCGCGCCGCCGTTAAAACCGCCACCAACGTCTACGGAATGGAGGTCGTCGGGTTTGAAGACGGCTTTCGCGGGTTGGTCTTCAATCAGACACGGCCGCTGGGATACGACGACGTCTCGAACATCCTCACCCAGGGCGGCACCATCCTCGGCACCTCCAACAAAGACAACTTTTTCGGCATCAAACGAAACGAATCCCAGCGAGTTCTTCCGGGACAAAACCGGACCCGGTCCGCCCTCCTCCATTTTAAAAAGCACAAACTGGATGGAATGATTTGCATTGGCGGAGACGGCACGCTCACCGTCGCGAACCACCTGCATAACCTCGGGATTCCGATGGTGGGCGTCCCCAAAACCATCGACAACGACGTCATGCTCACCGACCAAACGTTCGGCTTTGATTCCGCCGCGTGGGTC
>PLLH01000086.1 GCA_003140895.1 Elusimicrobiota bacterium | reverse complement strand
CCGAACGAATTGAATGTTAAGCGGTCTTTCTTCAGCGAGAAGACCGGCCGAAGTGAGAACGGCTGCCAGTGTGGCGATTAAGAGATGTCTTGATAATTTCATCGGTCGTTCTCCTTATTATTAACAGCCGTTCCAGTTCGGGCTGAAGATTTCAGTATTGGATGTAAACGTCGTCGGGGTGATATTGATGGCGCTCAAGATCGTGATGCAGTCAGTGGGAAGTTTTGTGGCTCCCCCTGAGACAAGCAATTCATTAATGGCTTCATCAAGATCCGATCGAACACGACGGATGATTTCATCACCGGATAGATGCAGAAGATCCGCGGCTTTGTTAAAACAAGCGTAAGACCCAACAATATCGCGCGCCATTTTTTTAATGAGATCAGAGTGGCTGTTGCAGAAGGCGTTTTTGAAATCCGTCTTCGGAACGATGTTAAAACTCCCATTCGGATTGGCGATATCAAGAAAGTCAGACAAGAGCGGCTTCACGACCGCCCGCATCGCACACAGAGTCCCCAGATTGAGAAGCACGTCGATATCATTCGGAGGAATTTTTCCGTCCGCTTGCCCGGAGACAATTTTCTGAAGGCGGCAAACCGCGACGTCAATGACGCCGTCCAATGCCACTAAGTTAATTCCCTCCAACAAACTGTCGACGCCGCCGGCCTGAGGCGGTCCTGCGATGGATTCTCTGGATCGCCGGACAAGATCCGTCAAGCTCGTAATGGAAGCACCCGAACTGCCGGCTTGTTGTTTGGTGAAGTTGGCGATGAGGGATCCCAGGTTGATCCCGGCCGTTCCCAACGCTGCGGCGGAGGCCCCATAGAGGGCTTGCGAATTGCCGGGGTCTTGATCCAGAACTTTTTGGTAGAGCGCCAAGGCTCCCGCGTAATCTTTATTCCGGAGGGCAATGCTTCCTTCGGTGGTGAGCGAAGTTGGGTTATTGGAATCGCCGCGATCGTGTAGTTTTCCGAAGAGATTGTTATTTTTACAACTGGTGAGACTGAGCAAAGCGCAGGTCAACATGATGAAGACCCGTGTCGATAGTGACTCTCGAACTTTCATTCTCCCTCCCTGTGATAAACAACGTAAAAAAAAGGGGTGTGAAATCAGGTGCCTTCCTGCCAGCTCACGAGATATTTTTCCTGCTCCGGCGTGAGCACGTCCAGGAACATGTTCATGGAGCGCAGTTTAAGCTTTGATACTTCCTTGTCGATCTCTTTGGGGACGTCATAAACACGCGGGTCAAGCGACTCATGCTCTCGCGCCATATAGCGGGCGGATAAAGCTTGATTGGCGAAAGACATATCCATGACGCTGGCCGGGTGGCCTTCCGCGGCGGCTAAATTAATCAACCGGCCTTCCGCCAATAGGTGAATTCGCCGGCCGTCCTTCATTTTATATTCGTCCACAAACGTGCGAACTTGTTTGATGGAAACGGCCAGCTTCTTCAGCGCCGGGATGTCGATTTCAACATTAAAATGGCCGGAGTTGCAGATGATCGCGCCGTCTTTCATGACGCGATAATGTTCTTCCCGAATGACGTGTTTGTTTCCTGTCAGCGTGATAAAAATGTCCCCTTGGCGGGCCGCTTTGACCATGGGCATCACTTCAAACCCGTCCATAACGGCTTCCAGCCCCTTTAAGGGGTCGATTTCCGTCACGATCGTGTGAGCTCCCATGCCTCGAGCGCGGCTGGCGACACCGCGTCCGCACCAACCGTAGCCGGCCACAACAACGGTTTTCCCGGCGAAAAGAACGTTCGTCGCGCGGATGATTCCGTCCAGCGTGGATTGGCCTGTCCCGTATCGATTATCGAACATATGTTTCGTGTCGGCGTCATTGATGGCGATGATGGGGTATCCCAAAACGCCGTCTTTCTCCATGGCTTTAAGCCGGATAACGCCGGTCGTCGTTTCTTCCGTTCCGCCGATCACCTCATCCAACTGGTGTTGATAGCGGGAATGAAGAAGTCCCACCAAATCGGCGCCGTCGTCCATGGTGATTTGCGGACGGGTTTCTAAAACGGCTTTTAGATGGCTGTAATAGGTTTTTTCGTTCTCTCCCTTAATGGCGTAGGTTGGAATCCCATGGTTTTTTGTGAGAGCGGCGGCCACATCATCCTGTGTCGAGAGCGGATTGGACGCGCAGAGTTTGACGTCGGCTCCCCCCGCTTTTAAGGTGATCATGAGGTTGGCGGTTTCGGTGGTCACATGAAGACAGGCCCCGATTCGTTTTCCTTTCAATGGTTTTTCTTTCCGGAACCGTTCCTGAATGGCTCGCAAAACGGGCATCTCGCGTTCAGCCCATTCAATGCGCCTCTGCCCTTCTTTGGCCAACTGGATATTTTTAATGTGGTGTTTCATGGTGAAAGGAGTCGTCCTTTTTAGCTGCAGCGTTTGATCAATTCTTTTGTCTTATTGGTCTTTTCCCATGTGAAGGTGGCTTCTTTCCGGCCAAAATGGCCGTACGCCGCCGTCTTTTGGAAGATCGGACGCCTTAACCCGAGGTAGTGGATGATCCCGAGCGGAGTCAAATCAAATACTTTCTCAACCGCCTTGCTGAGGACCGAATCGGGAACGACGCCGGTTCCATTGGTGTCGATCAAGACAGACACCGGTTCCACCACGCCGATCGCGTAGGCCAATTGGATCGTGCATTCCGTCGCCAGTTTGGCGGCCACAATGTTTTTAGCCACGTGTCGCGCCATGTAAGCGGCCGACCGGTCCACTTTGGTCGCGTCTTTTCCGGAGAACGCGCCGCCGCCATGAGGCGACCATCCGCCGTAGGTATCGACGATGATTTTACGCCCCGTCATCCCCGTGTCGGATTGAGGGCCGCCCACCACGAATTTTCCGGTGGGATTGATATGAAACTTAGTTTTGTTGTCGATGAGCCTTTTTGGGAGAACAGCCAGGGCCACTTTTTCGATGATCTCTTCCCGGGCGGCTTGCGTGATTTTCTTTCCTGTTTTATCGAGGATGTCGATGGTGTGTTGAGACGAAAGGACCACGGTATCAATCCGGTAGGGCTTCCCGTCTCTGTATTCGATGGTCACCTGGGATTTTCCATCCGGCCCGAGGTAAGGAAGGATTCCCTTCTTCCGAACGTCGGTCAAGCGCCGCGTGAGCGCATGGGCCAACTGGATCGGCATGGGCATGAGTTCTTCCGTTTCATTGCAGGCAAACCCGACCATGAGGCCTTGATCGCCGGCGCCCCCCCGGTCTACGCCTTGGGAAATATCCGGCGATTGCTGGTGAATGGCGTTGATGATGGCGCAGGTCTCATAATTAAAACCATATTTGGAGTCGGTGTAACCGATCCTGCGAACGACGTCGCGAACCAAATCTTGAATGTCCACATAGGTTCGTGTTGTGATCTCTCCGCCGACGATCACGAGCCCCACCGTCACGAATGTTTCGCACGCCACGCGTCCTTTGGGATCATTCTTTAAAACGGAGTCCAAAACCGCATCAGAGATCTGGTCACATAATTTGTCCGGATGCCCTTCTGTGACCGATTCTGACGTAAACACAAACTTATCTTTTCTCACTTAACCATCCTCCTCAGATTATTAGAAAAAACTTTTTTATGTCCTCATTATTGGGAAGGCGAACGTTATCAAAAAATCAGTGAAAGATCTAATCCGGTCGGTTAGCGCTTTCCCGCCCGTGGTTTCATGTCTTTTTTCTTCTTTTTACCGTCGTCCTTTTTCCTTTTGGGGTTGGGCGGCGGCAGGTGAACGAGGCGATCGCTTTCCTGAATTAAATCATTCATGGTTTGGGATGTGGCCCCTTCCGCGTAGGTTCGGATAAGCGGTTCCGTTCCGCTGGGCCTCATAAGAACCCATGAATCATCCTGCAAGATAATCTTGAGGCCATCCATTTTCCTGATTTCCTTAATCGGCTGTCCCGCCAACGAGCCCCCTAAATGAGTGAGCAGGTTTTCGGTCCACGGACCCTTGTCGACCGGCGCCGCCAATTTGAAATCGACGCGTTTAAAGTGAGACGCGCCAAACCGCTTTGTCATTTCTTCGACGAGTTGGGACAACGGGACCTTTTTTTCAGCCAGCATTTCAATGATGAGCAGCGCGCATAAAAGCCCATCTCGTTCGGGGAACCAAACGCCGACACCATAACCGCCGGATTCCTCTCCCCCCAACAGAACTTTTTCCGAATGCATCTTGAGAGCGATATGTTTGAATCCAACAGACACTTCTTCAAAGGGGAGGTTGAAATGCCGGGCGATTCGCCCCGGCAAGTATCCCATCGATACGGTTTGAATCACCTTCCCCGTCATCTTGCGGCTTTCGATCAAGTGCAAGAGAAGGAGAGGCATGGCCGTGTGAGGCGGAAGGAACCGCCCTTTTTCATCCATGATCCCGATTCGATCCGCGTCTCCATCCACGGCGATACCCACCCCCGCTTTGGAGGCCAGAATGGCTTCTCGTAATGCCGCTAAATTGACTTCAATGGGTTCCGGATTCACCCCTCCAAAAAGAGGATCGGTTTCGTGGCGAATAAAGCGAAATTTATCGGATCGAGGAAATACTTTTTCGAAGAGAGCGCCGCCGGGGCCATGCATCGAATCAAAAACAATAGGATATTTCAGATTGCGCCATTTAACGCCATGGGCGTGTTTTTTAAGAAAAGCGAGATGGGACGACGTGAAATCCTTCCGTTTGAAGCGGACGTCGCCCATTCGAATATCACCGATGTCAATGCGGTCTTCAACGCTTTTTGTGAATGTTTCGTCCACCGACCCTCCTTGAGGGCCTTTCATTTTAAAACCGTTGAACTGAGCCGGGTTGTGGCTGGCGGTGATCATGAAACCCATGGCGGCCTTTTTCTCCATGACGTGAAGCGCCAGAGTGGGAGATCCGATGGGGGCGTCTGAAACTTCGACCTGAAATCCGTTGGACACGGCGACCTGCGCGGCGGTTTCAGCGAATCTTTCTGAAAAAAACCGCCGGTCGTAACCGATCAGGATGAGTCTGTTTTTCGAATGTTTCCGAATAATGTCGCACGCCGCTTGCGTCACTCGCATGACATTGCGAAACGTAAATCCGTCGGCGATAACCGCCCGCCAACCGTCCGTGCCGAATTTAATGATGTAACTCACGTTGAATCACCTTTTTGGAATAGAGAAATTTGAATAATCCGTCAGAAGGCTCCCGTCTCCCACAACAGCGCCGCCGTCGATTCGTGAAAAAGCTCCCACAACACAATTTGCGCCGATGATGGCTTCGGATAAGCGGGCTCCTCGTCCGACATGGACATTGTCAAAGACAACACAATCTTTCAGTGAACAATCATCCTCAATAATCACGCGCGATCCCAGACAAACCATTCCCGACACGGACACGCGTTTCCCCACCTTCGTTTTAGTCCCCATCACAAGACCTTTTTTACGCCGCTGGGAGAGGCCTCTTTTACGCAATAAACTTTTTGTTGTCCAGATGTTTTTATTGAAGAGAAGGTCTTTGTGGGCTTGCAGATATGTCGCCGGAGTCCCGATGTCATTCCAATAGCCGCGAAACGGGAACCCTTCTATCTTTACCGCCTCTTTGAGCCAGACAGGGAACACATCGCGCTCGATCGAAACCGGTTTCCGCTGCGGAATCGTATTGAGTAAATCCGAATTGAACAAATAGGCTCCGGCGTTGATCAAATTCCCCTTGTTCGTTTTGTTGGATTTTTCAAGAAATTCGAGAACTTGATTCCTTGAATCCAAAACAACCAATCCAAATCGCGAGGGGTCAGGAACGGGACGAACGGCAATCGAACATTGAGCGCCTGATCGTTCATGCCGATCAACGAAGCGGATTAAATCGAGATCGAACAAGATATCGCCGTTAAAAACGATTATTCTCTCGTTCTTTGAGAGTCCTTTCCTTTTTAGCTGATCATAAGCGAACCGGATGGCGCCGCCGGTCCCGAGAGGTGTTTTTTCTTCCGCGTGCGTGATGGACATGCGTCTGGACGGATAATGACGCAGAGCGTTCTTTAAGCCCGATGACAGGTGACCAGAGGCCAGGACGACATCGCGAACGCCCGCTTTTTCCAAAAGAGAGAGCTGGTAGTAAATGAAAGGAACGTTCAGGATGGGCAAAATCGCTTTGGGGCGATGAAGCGTCAGCGGTCGCAGACGCGTTCCGAATCCACCGACCAAGAGGATCGCTTTCATTTATCGGGAAACAGCCTGACGTTTCTCTTCAAAAAAAGACAGAGTGGCCGAGAGACCTTCTTTGAGGCGAGTTGACGGGGCCCACCCGAGTTCTTTCTTGGCTTTTGAATAACTCAACACGCTTCTCTGCAATTCTCCGGGGCGAAGGGGTTTGTAAATCAGACGGGGAGAGGCGCCCCGTATCGAAGCCATTTTGTTCCAAAGCGCAAGGACGGACGTTTCAATTCCGGTCCCGATGTTCAGCGTTTGGTTGTCGCCTTTTGACAACGCCAATACATTGGCGTGGGCCACGTCTCCAACAAAAACATAATCACGGGTCTGTCGTCCGGTTCCGAAAATGAAAGGAGATTCGTTCCCCAGAAGTTTATTGGAGAAAATAGCCACAACGCCGGCTTCTCCGTGCGGATCTTGCCGTGGACCATAGACGTTGGCGTATCTGAAAATGGTGAATTTGAACCCATACAGAGACGAGAACGTTTGTATGTATTTCTCCCCGGCGAGTTTGGTGACGCCATAGGGAGAAAGCGGGACCTCGGGGTCTCCCTCTCGAGCGGGTCTTGAACAGTTCCCATAGGCGGTTCCACCCGAGGCGGAAAAAATAAACTTTTTTACTTTTGACGTTTGGGCCGCTTCCAGGAGATTTAAGGTTCCCATGATATTCACGTGAGCATCATGGTGAGGGTCCGCGACGGAGTGACGGACATCAATCTGGGCGGCGTGATGATTGATGACATGAAACCGGTGCTTATGAACCAATTGGCCGACTTTTTTACGATCTCGCACATCCAATCGAACAAAAACGGCTTTTTTATTCACTTGAGCGCGTTTCCCTGACGATTCATTATCAACCACGACAACCGAATGACCTTCTTCAATATAGCGATCAACGATGGTGGATCCGATAAAACCCGCTCCTCCCGTGACAAGAATCTTCATTAGTAAGCCCCTTTCCCGGAAAGGACGGCCGGCAACGTTTTGGTTAGAATTTTCACGTCAAGCCCCGGCGACCAATGCTCAATATAATAAATATCCAGCTCGATCATTTCCTCATAGGTCAATTCGGCGCGGCCGCTCACTTGCCACAGGCCGGTGATCCCCGGCAAGACGTTCAATCGTTTCTTCGCCCAGTCATCATAAAATTGAGCTTCCCAAATCACTTGAGGGCGCGGCCCCACCAAACTCATTTCTCCCCGGAGCACATTAATTAATTGAGGGATTTCATCAATGCTAAAGCGTCTCAAAAATTTCCCAATCGCCGTGATACGAGGGTCTTCTTTCATTTTAAAAACGGGCCCCCCCCGGTCGCTTTTTTGTTTCAGCTCTTCAAGCAGATCGTCCGCGTTTTGGACCATGGTTCTAAATTTAAGAAATTGAAAATGCCGTCCTTTATATCCCATTCGGTCCTGCCGGTAAAAAATGGGGCCGGATGACGTTATTCTGATGATCAGGGCGATGAGGCCAAGCGGAAGTGAAAAAACCCCGATGACCAGACTGGCCAGAGTGATGTCCATGACTCGCTTCGTTAAGAAGGCGGTTCCATGAAGGGAAACGGACTTAAGTTGAAACGTCGGGATTCCCAGCGACTCATCAATAAGGACTTCTCCCATTCGAATCTCAAGAATATCCGGCAACAATCGGAACGCCACTCCTTTCTCCTCGCAAAACGTGGCCAACTGAACGGTGACCTTGTGACTGATGTTCGGATTCGCGACCAAGACTTCATGGATATGAGACCGTCGAATCGTGTTTTTTATGTCATCCAAATCTATTTCATTCTTTTTTAGAACGGCGCGATCTCCATGCCTTTTTAATATTTTGAGGACCGAGGCGGATAAATATCCGTCTCCCAGCACAAGCACGCGGCGGGGGTGGCGGTTACGGCGAGCCCAAAAGAGATAAACCGTTTTCAATGATTCTCGATAGCTGATAAGCAGGATGCCGCTAAAGGCGCCGCCAAGAATAAATACGATGCGGGAAAAGGATTTGTCCCGATAGAGGAACATCGCCGACATGGACATGATGGTGCCGACGAGAAATCCGCGAAATACGCGAAGGCCTTCGTCAATGGCCGGAAGATTGATGCGTCTGTACGCTCCTGTCCACGAAAGGGCCAAGACCCACAAAAAGAGAATGATGGGACTGGCTTGAACATAATCCCATACGGGTGGAATTCCTTTATAGGCCGGGTAATGGGCGAGAAAAGCGCCGTTATAAAACCGAAGGGAATAGGCGAACGCATAGGCGCAGGCAACGCAGAGCATGTCTCCTGAAATAATCAAGAGGCGCGAAATGATGAACTTATGGGTTTCCCACAAAGAAAGGCCCTTGCGATAATGAGTTATTGAATTCATTTGAATTATTTAATTATTTCCCAGGTTTTCTACAAAATCCGAGGTGGACTGTCGAATAAACGTTGGACGGCCAGTTTAACATCTTCGACATCAATTCGCTTCATGCATGATTGATCGCGCGTGTGGTACTCGAATCCGAGGCGCAAACACGGACATTGCGGGCACGACGATTGGAGCACAATAGCGCGTGAATTAAGCGGCCCCCACAGTTTTTGGTTTGTCGGCCCATGCAAGGCCACCTGCGGTTTTTGGAGGGCGGCGGCGATGTGCATGATTCCCGTGTTCCCGGAAATGACCAAATCCACTTGATTGACCAGAGAGATCATGCCGTCCCATGTCAATTTCCCTCCCCAGTCGCGTGCCTGTCCATTGAGTAATTGTTTTAATTGAGCTGTTTTCTTTTTCTCTTCCGGGCCAGAGGTGAGGAAGAGATCCGCTTTAAAATTTTTCACCAACCAGTGGCCCAACACGCCGTACGAAGGAAGAGGCCACTCCCTTGGCAAGCCGTCTTCGCCGCAGCCCGGGTGGATCAAAATCTTTTTGGATGATGTGTTTCCCTTTTTCTCCAGCGACAGCCGGGTTTGCACGTCCAGCCGGCCTTGTTCCGTTTCCCACAGTTCGAGCCGCACGTCGCGTTGTAGCGGGCCGACGAGTCCGGCCACATCATAGAAATCCAGAATTTCATGTTGATTGAACTTTTTTTCGACGGCGGATGTATAGAGCGACGCCCGAGATTGCCCCGGCGTGTCAAACCCCACCCGGCGCTGGGCCCCCGTGAGGAAAGACAGGATGGCCGAACCTCGGGACCATTGCTCCAAATCGATGACGGTATCGAAGCGTTCTTTCCTTAGATTCCGAATCAACAGGAAGAGCCCCATGATCGTTTTGGGAGACCACGCGTGCAAACGGTCCACATACGGAACGGTTTTCGCAATCGATTGATTGATGGATGAGACAAGCCAATGAAGGGAGGCGTCCGGGTAGGCCGCTCGAAGGGAGCGGAGCAGTGGGATCAAAAGAACGGTGTCTCCCACCGCAGCCAGTTTGATGACGAGAATCCGTTTGGGGGGTCCCGATTCCTCCCGCGCCCATTTCGACAACGGCCGCAAAACTTTCATCAATGGAACGCCGACATAATAATCAAACCACCGGTTCATATCTCTTCCTTCATTTCATCGAGGACATCGTCATAGACCTTCCAAATGGAAGTTGCAAAACGTCTCCAAGAGAATCGCCCCACGTTTTTAAACCCATTTTTTCTGAGTGTATTTTGCCGCTCTGGATTTCCCATGAGAGCCAACACCGTCTCCGCGATATGGCTTGGGGAATTCGGGTCGACATAATCGGCGGCGTCGGCGCACACCTCCGGCAAAGACGCCGATCGAGAAACGACAACCGGGGTTCCACACGCCATGGCTTCCAATGGAGGAAGTCCGAATCCCTCATAAAAGGATGGAAATATGAAAATCGACGCTCCGGAATAGAGAGCCGGCAAGTCTTCTCTGGGAACTGAGCCCAGCGCCCTCACTCCTGCTGGAAACTTTCCCTGATCATATTTCTTTAGGAAATTTTGCCCCGCCAGGACAAGAGGCGGAACGCGGGGGTTCTTTTCCCTCATAATCGCATACGCCGCCAGAAGCCCTTCTGTGTTTTTGCTGGCCCGAAGGTTGCCCACATACAAGAGATATCCCGGGGTGAGCGAATGCTTTTTCAGCGCGTGGTTGAATGGATCGCCTTGAACCGGTTTAAAATCAGCATCAATGCCGGGATAAATTGTGATGGTTTTCCCTTCCGCTTCCGGGAAAAAATGGACAAGGTCTTTCCGCGTGTTGTCGGAGACGACAATGAGACGACGGGCGCGGCGCGCGCAATGCCGTATCAGCGTCCACGCGTACCATTTGGAGAATCGCTTGGTTGAGTGTTGGGGAAAGAGGAGATGAGTCAAATCATGAATCGTCGCTATAAAGGGCCCTCTATAAAACAACGGAACGTCAAAATGAGGCATATGAAAAAGCGAAACCGCGTGTTTTTTGAGAATAGTCGGATAGCTCACGTGTTGCCTGAGGCTATAAATGGGATAGGGGACGGGAATATGTTTCGATTTATACGAAAGGGGCGGGCCGGAATTGGAGAAAAGCGTTAGGCGTTCCAATTGCGNNGCGGAACTTGAATGATCGAGCAGGCCTCGAATGGTCGTGCCGATGCCAGAATGATGAATCATTCTGACGTCCAATCCAATTTTTCGCTCGTTCACCATGAGGGTTGAATTCTCCCGGGCGTCACAGCGGCGTGTTGTTGAGCGTCAAATCCTTATCCAAATGAACCTTGCAGCGTTCGAAAAGAATTTGAGTCATCCAATATCGGAAGTCGGCGTCGACCCACATTTTCTTTGAAAACAGAAATTTAATCCAAAGATAAATTTTAAGGAGGACCAACTGAAACGTATGGTGGTGTTTCCGGTAGTAGGTGATTTGACTTTGCCGGTAAACAAGGGCTATTTTGAGGGCGATCGTCTGTCCGGACTGCCCGAGGCCATGAAAAACTTTTAAGTGAGGCATAAATCGAACCGAATAACCCGCTTCCCAGCATCGAATGCACAGGTCGGCGTCCTCAAAATACAGTTCGAAATCCTCGTCAAAACCATTTATTCGATCAAGCATGCCTCGCCGAGTGATCATGCAGGCGCCGGCCACGATGGGCACATCTGTTTCTCGTTGTTGAAGGAACGACACCGCCCAATTGATGAGTTTAAATTTCGAAACGTAACGAGGAGAAAACAGTTTCTGACGCATCTCGCCAAACAACGAAATGTTCCATCCCCACGTCATCTGATACAAAGAACCATCCGTTCCGACCAATTCAGGGCTTAAGATTCCGATTTTGGGGTCTGATTCGATCGAACGTTGCATGGCGCTGACCAAATCGGCCGGAAATCCAATATCCCCGTTGCTAAAAAGGACGAATTCCCCCTTGGAATGTTTCCATCCCTGATTGCAGGCGAATCCAAACCCTTGGTTGGCCGTATTTTTAAGCAACGTGACGGATGAAAATTCCCGCTCCACCATGAGAGCGCTGCCGTCGCGCGAAGCGTTATCGACGACAATCACCTCGACGTTGTCCCTATCAATTTGCGACAGAATGGAATTAAGGCAAGTCCGCAACAGGTCGCGCGTTTTAAAGCTGACAACGATAATGGATAGCGAAGGTGTTTTCATGAGCGTAATTTTTGGAGCAACGACACATCTAACAATTTAAATTTATACGTGACAAAGGCGACAAAGGCGAGAGCGATCCCAAAACCGCCTCCCGCTCCAATCCATTCGTTGGACAAGAAAAAAAGAAGGCCCGTTATGAGCAAAAAAAATGTCGGCCGCACAAAATCCGATACGAGCGTTTCATGCTGCCCTTTAAAAAGAGAACGTAAAAAGAAAATATTGAACGCCGATAAGCCCAATTCGCCAAGGACAAGAGCCCACCCCCCGCCGACGATGCCATACCGGGGAATGAACAGAAGACAAAAAAGAGCGTTCAGAAACGTCACGACAATAGACCCCACCATCAGTTTTCGCTGGCCATCGGCGCTCAATAAAATCTGGGCGAAAATATGGTTTAAGAAAATGAGCGAGAATCCCCAGACCGCCACAAAAAATACATGTCCCGTTTGGACGAACTCGGCCCCGAACACGAGAACGGATAACGGGCGAGACAAAAGAGAGGCGATGAGCGTGAACGGAAGGAGAAGAAGAACGGAATGGCTGTAAATCGCCCCGATCATCTTAAAAAAAAGCGGTTTGTTATTTATGGATGCTTCTGAGAGGATGGGGAAAAGCGCGCTCATGAGAAGGACCGGCACGGGGCGCAGCGCGTCAATCAATTTCGCCGAACCGGCGTATTGGCCGATGTTCTGATGAGAAAGAC
>PLLH01000050.1 GCA_003140895.1 Elusimicrobiota bacterium | reverse complement strand
TTTGGTACATCACCTTGGGGCCCACGTTCTAACCCTCCCCGTTTACCATCAGAAACCTTCGTTTCCATTTGCAATTCCTGAACGATAGAGCCAAACTGATTGCTGTTAAAATTACAGGTGAAGTATGTTAGGCGTCGAGGAGTATAAGAATGGATGAAAATCAGGTTGTTGCCGCTGTTTGTCAGGATTTAGAAAACAAGGGCTATTTCATTCTTCAGAAGTGTCAC
The DNA here is from genome assembly GCA_003140895.1 of Elusimicrobiota bacterium. Lineage (GTDB taxonomy): Bacteria > Elusimicrobiota > Elusimicrobia > F11 > F11 > PLLH01. The sequence continues at coordinate 28,810 of PLLH01000050.1, read as the reverse complement.
ACAAAGCAACATGGGATTGACATAATTGCAGAACATCAGGTTTCAAAACAGAAACTGCTTATCGAAGCTAAAGGCGGAACCAGTTCAAGAGAAGGAAGTTCTCGCTTTGGAAAGGCCTACACCCAATCTCAAGTTTTCGATGTAACCTCAAAGGGACTGTTTACGGTGCTTCATCATCGTGTGGGCAACCCTAAAACCATGGTTGCGCTCGCAGTGCCAGAGGGCCGCTGGTTTCGACATTACCTTGATCCTCTTTTTCCCATGCTTCAACAATTGCAAGTTGTCGTCGCTTTGGTGGGTCAAAATAACGAAGTGAATTGGGTTAATTCGACGCCTAACCAATCATCGCAGTCGTGCACACTGCCGCGCATTTAGGGGTAAGCAGGGGCAATCCCAAGTTGACCCCTTCTGCTCAGAGGTAAATTTTGGATACAAACCCGATTTTGGGCTTTTGTTTTACCGGAGGCTGAAGAAGTTTTCGAATGGCTTTAAAAACAATTCTGAACTGGACATCAAACTTTGCCTCAAGCTCATTTATCCGGTGAGCAAGTTTTCTATGAGTGGCCATTGCGTCTTTCATTTTCACGAATGCGCGCATTATCGAAATATTGACGGTTATTGCTCTTGGGCTGTTTAATACTGACGACAACATTGCAACTCCCTGTTCCGTGAATGCAAAAGGGAGGGAGCCACCGAGGCTTCTCTTTGAAGGTATCACATTTTGTGATACCAAAAATTCCGCCTCCGCTCTGGTCAGTTGAAACATAAAATCGGTAGGGAAGCGATTCTTATTACGTTTGACCTGTTGGCGAAGTGCAATAGGTTTGACGTCGTAGAGCTGAGCCAAATCACGATCCAGCATTATGATTTGCCCTCGCAGAGTATAGATGTGCTGCTGAACGTTCTGAATTGGAATAATTGATTTCATTTTTGCCTTCTTTTGGAGGGGAATAATTATTTTCGAGGGGCTTTCATGATACCAAATCTAATTATTTCGGATAACCCTTCGTCGTACCCTAGATGTGAGACGTTTCCGTTCTCCTCCTCGCTTTGATTCCTTCCTTTAAGTATCATTGGGTCCCATGAAAAAACTTTTTGTCCTCACATCAATTGTTCTCGCGCTTTCCGGTTCTTACGCCGGCGCGGATACATTTATCCGGATCGTTCAGCCCTATGAAAACGCCTCCATTCCCCCCGTCAAATCTTCCTTTGTGTTCGGAGCGGTGTCTCCGGCCACGGCGAGCGTCATCATCAATGGCGTGGCGGTGAAACCTTACACGAACGGCGGCTTCTTAACGATGATTCCCTTTGAAGAAGGCCGGTTTAAGATTGAGGCGATCGCCTCCGACGGGGTGAGCGTGAGTTCGGCGGTTCGATACGTCAACGTTCAGGAATCGATGGGGACCTATCCCATCACCTACAAACATTTGGATCCCTTGAGCCCTCGGACGCGCGTGGTGCTCCGGACGGGGGATCTCCTCACGCTGACGTTCCAAGCGGCTCCCAGCGGGACGGCCTTTTTCCGGTTGGCCGGCGGTGAAAATATTCCCATGCAGGAGCAGCCGGGAGAGATCGGCGGAATCTATAAAGGGGTGTACCGGATTCAACCGGCGGATCAATTTGAAGGGGATGACGTGACGTTTTCTCTTAAACGAAAAGACGGACGGAAAATAACGGCCAAAGCCGGGGCCGAAGTCACGGTTCAACGCCGCCGAACCCCGAGAATGGTTGAGCTGCGCGAGGACGCCATTTTGTTAACGGGGCCCGAGGCGGACTTGGGGTATTATTTGTTTCTTCTCAAAGGGACGCGGATGGAAGTCACCGGCGAATGGGGCGATTACCTCCGCGTTCGTTTAACGGAATCCAACGAGGGGTGGATTCGCGCCGGGACCGCTAACGAACTGCCCGTGGGAACTCCTCCGGCCAAAAGCGTGGCCGGGAGCATTCGGGTTGATTCAACTGGGACCAGCACGCTGATTGAACTCCCGCTTCAACATCGGCACGCGTTCCGCGTCGATCAAATCACGGAAGATCATCGCCTCCTCATCACGCTCTATGGCGTCATGGCCGATACCGACCGGATTCGTTATAAGACCAACGGTTCAGTCGTTAAAGAACTGTCGTGGCGGCAATACGAATCGGGAACCACGACATTGGATATCGAGACGACCCAAAAATTTGGATGGGGATATGACGTCCGGTATGAAGGAAACAAGTTGATCGTCGAGATCCGGCATCGTCCTCCGTGGGCGCCGGCGCATCAACTGCCGCTCAAGGGTCTTAAAATCGCCATCGACGCCGGCCATTCGCATCAAAGTTTCGGAACCATCGGGCCGTGGGGGAACACGGAAGCCTCCGTGAATTTAGGGGTGGCCAATGAAGTCAAAAAAGAATTGGAACGCCGAGGAGCTCAGGTGGTGATGACCCAGGATGGGACCAAAGAAATTTCCTTGCAGGATCGTGTGAACTTGGCTTGGGCTGAGCGCGCCCACATGTTTATCAGCATTCATGCCGACGCTTGCCCCGAAGGTCAAAACCCGCGCGATGTGGATGGTTACAGCGTTCATTATTATCATCCTCAGAGCCATCCGTTGGCTCGGGCGTTGTTTAACGTCTACGGTGAAAAGTCGAAGATTCGCGAGCAAGGGCTCTGGCGGTCCAATCTGGCGGTGTGCCGCGCCACGCAAATGCCCTCCGTTTTGTTCGAGCAAGGATTTTTGGTTGTTCCAGAAATGGAAGAACTCTTTATCACGCCCGCTCATCAGGCCCTGGTGGCCCAGTCGATCGCCACCGCTATTTATCAATTTATGAACGAGACCAAGCCGTGAGGTTTCCGAGAAGGACGAGTCCGGCCCCGTTCTTCATCGCAGCGTTTTCTTTCCTGTTTTTTTCCGCCCCTTCTTCAAGTGAGATTCTCTCCGTTCCCATGGTCGTTCGCGTGGATGTGGCTGATGTGCGGTCAAAACCAGAATCTCCTTCTCAGAAATACGAATTTGATCCGCTTCAGGAGACACAAGTTCTCAAGGGCGAACCCGTTCTCGTGTTGGAAGAAAAAGGAAAATGGGCGCGAATCGAATGCCCGGAACAAATGGAGTACACGCATAACAATCGGTGGGAAGGATATCCGGGCTGGATTTTGAAGAAGGCGCTCACCGCGGATTTGTCGGCCCATCATCATCTCAAAACGCTTCCCATCTCGCAGCCGGATCTTCGAACAAAAATCGTATCGTATGCCATGCAACATCTCGGATCGCCGTATTTGTGGGGCGGTCGGTCGCTTCACAATCCAAAAGAGACGAAGATGAAAACCGGCGTTGATTGTTCCGGTCTTGTGAATTGGTCGTTCCGTCAGATCGGTTGGTTCGTTCCGAGAGACGCGCATGAGCAATACATGAAGTCCCGCCCCGTCAACCCAGCGAGCCTTCAGCCGGCGGATCTTATTTTTCTGGCGGAGAAAGACAAACCTCAGAAAATCGTTCACGTCGCCTTTTATGCCGGGAATGAGGAGCTCGTGGAAGCGCCTCAATCAGGGGAGACGGTGCGGAAGATGTCGTTTCTTAAGCGATTTGGGAAAAATCGATCCGACTTAAAATCGGGAGACGCGGTGGGGGATCGGATCATTTATTTTGGGACGCTGATTCCGGACGAAGAAAAAGAAAGTGATTTTCGCGAGATGAACGGGGGGAAGGTAGAGTGACGGAGCTCAAACGAGAGTTGGGTCTTTTTACGTGCACCTTGCTCGTCATCGGCAATATCATTGGAGTCGGGATCTTCACGACGCCGGGAGAAATCGCCCACGGGCTTCCCTCCGCCGGGTGGGTTCTGGTGGCGTGGTTGATCGGCGGGTTTCTGGCCATGACGGGAGCGTTGATCTACGCCGAACTTGGAACCATGTTTCCGAAAGCGGGCGGCAATTATATTTTCTTGAGAGAAGCGTACGGCCCGCTCTCCGCCTTTCTTTATGGGTGGGCCTACACGCTGGTGACGAGCACGGGGACCATCGCCCTTCTGGCCATCGGGTTCGCTGAATATCTGGGGATATCGACGGGGACATGGGAGTCGAAAATCTTTTCCATCCTGGTTGTGCTTGTCCTCACCTTCTTAAACACGAGGGACGTGAAGATCGGCGCCGGTGTCATGAACACCATCACGTTAATAAAAATTTTCGCGATGGGTTTTCTTGTGGTCGCCGGATTTTCGATAGGGCAGGGGCATATCGCCGCGTTTCATCCTTTTTTCACGGGGGACACGAAAGACATCGTGATGGTGATGGGGGCGGCTCTGGTTCCGATGGCGTTCACGTATTCCGGGTGGAACGCGCCGGTCTTCGTCGCGGAGGAAATGAAAGACCCCAGCCGGATGATTCCGCTGTCGCTTATTATGGGAACGCTCATCACGACGGCGATTTATCTTCTCATGAACGCCGTTTATCTCTATGCCGTTCCGCTTCCTCAGCTCGTCGGAGAAGTCCGAATCGCCCATCTGGCGGCCAGCAATTTGTTTGGCGGGGGAACGACGCTTCTCATCACGGCTCTCGTGGCCACCTCGGTCCTGGGATGTTTAAGCGCGTCTCTCCTCTCTAATCCGCGAACCACCTTCGCCATGGGTCGCGACGGATTATTTTTCAAATTCACCGGAGTCGTGCATCCTGTTCATCAAACGCCGACAGGCGCTATTCTTTTTCAAGGTCTCTGGGCGTGCGTGCTCATTCTCATTGGGAACTTTGAACAGATCCTGATGATGTTGTCGGTTCCCCTCGTGATCATCTCAGCGATGACCGTGTGCTCCATTTTTGTGTTCCGCAAAACCCATCCCGATCATCCGCGCCCGTACCGCTGCTGGGGGTATCCCGTGGTGCCGGTCGTGTATATGATTATTTCGGGGCTCATGCTCTACGCCACCATCGTCAAGCGCGGACTGTATGGGCCTTTGGGGCTCGGTCTCTTTATCCTGGGCGTGCCCGTGTATTATCTCTGGAAACGGTTTTACCGAGCCGATTAATCGTCACGTGTTGAATTCGTTTTCGACCCTCACCGTCTTATTCTCTCTTCTCGTCGGAATTACCGCGTTTTTTAAAACGTCCATCGGCCGCAGGATCGGCAATTTCCTGCCGACGCCCTTTTGGATTTATTTCAGTTCGATTGTCTGTTCAACTTTTGGATGGCTCCCGCCTCAGTCACCCGTGTATCCATGGATAGGACTTCATGTGTTGTCAGCGGCCCTTGTCCTCATGTTGATCGGCACATCGATTCAGGATCTCATCAAGATGGGTCCTCCGGCACTTATGGCCATGATTCTAGGAATCGTTACGATGGTGTTGGCAACCTGGATTTCATTCGCGATTTTTGGGCCGTATTTGCCCCAGGACGGCTGGAAAGCGGCCGGAGCGCTCCTAGCCACCTGGACAGGGGGAAGCGCCAATATGCTGGCTGTTAAGGAGCTTTTAAACCTATCTGAGAGCGGGTTCGCGCCGCTTGTGATCGTGGATACTTTTCTTTCCTACGGCTGGATGGCGATCTTGATCTTCGGAGCGGGGATGCAACGGAGGTTTGATTCGTCGATGGGTCTTCCCGAAAGCTTTCCCGCGTCCCATTTATCCGAGGAAAACCCGGAGGGGAGGGGGGACCACAAGCCTGAGAGGGGATGGGGGGAAAGACTTCGGCGGATCGGGATCGTTCTTTTGACGGGGTTTTCCGTCGGAGAAATCATGATTTTTGTCGCGGGGAGAATCAGCCCTTCGCTCCCGCTTTTGTCATCGAGCGGATGGGCGGTCTTATTCTCGACCACGGCGGCGGTTCTTCTGGCGATGACCCCCCTTAAAAAAGTGGAGCAGAAAGGCGCGTCGATCGCCGGACAACTTCTTTTATATCTCGTTCTTCTGACGATCGGAGCCAAGACGAACTTGAGAGCCGCTTCCGGAGCGCCGATCTTTATGCTCTTCGGCTCGGGTGTCCTTATCATTCACGGCGTCCTTCTTCTTTACGTCGGACGGCTCATGAAACTACCGCTCTTCCTTTTGGCAACCTCCAGCCAAGCCAACGTCGGAGGAGCCATCTCGGCGCCGATTGTGGCGAGCGTTTACCGTCCAGGCGTCGCCCATATAGGAGTGCTGATGGCGATCCTGGGCGTTGTCGTCGGAACCTACGTCGGAGCGTTTGGCGGATGGGTTTGCCGGTTCATTCCACTCTGGGCGAAATAGAGTACAAGACGTTGCGACTCAAGAGAAATCAAGGCAGGGCTTGAGCGCGCGCCTGAAACTTCGTTAAATAACGTTATGAGTAAAAAAGATAAGAAAAAAGGACTGTACGCGGCTCAACTCCCGGCTTCCCTTCCACCTGGTCCGCTTTTATCGAAACGCGGCTGGAAAATCATCGGTTTGGGCGTACTCGTGGTCCTTTGCGGTTTCTTTGTTTTGTCTTTGACGGATTCCCGTGGTCAAAATTTTGCCAGCTGCTTGAGTCCTTTTCTGATTATTGGCGGCTATGCCTTGATCGGTTTTGGTATTGTCGCCAAAGATCCTGCCTAGTTCTTCTTCTGTTGTTTTTCTTGCCTGGTTTTTTACCTCATGGTCTTTCTGGTGTCCGGTCTTTAAACGAGCCATCTTTTGATGACCTCGTGGTCTTTTGAGGCCTTTTCCAAATCCGATTTTAAGGGTGTCTGGATACCCTAAATTTCGGATTTCAAAAAGGGGGTTTTTCATGGTCTTTTTGAAAAAGGGGGTTTGGCCCCGGATCTCACGCGGGGTCGCTTCATGGTCTTTTTCAGAAGCCGAAATTGACATCCCTTGACCCATCCTGGCCCGCCCTTCTCTTTGTGGTCTTTTTAGCTTGGCTTCCAATCGCCAATTTTTGGTATCCGCGATACCCTCATTTCCCCGATTTCCAAAATTGAAAATCCGAATTCCCAAAAAGTTGGCAACTTTCCGAGTCTTTTGCGAGTGATAACATTAACAAAATTAAAAACAGGCTCGATAATAATTCAAATCAATTGAAATTCAAGTTATTTGACGGTATTTGTTATGCCTGGCTGATCAATCTTAATGGTGGCAGGGTGGGTATATAGTAAGACATAATATATATTATCAGAAGTTAACAACCTGGGAGGGAAAGCCCCTATCTGGCAAACTGGGGTTCTTTTGATTTTCTTTAGAAATTAATCTCGTGTTAAGGCGCTTTTAATCCGGTATCCGGTATAGTCTGAGCATGAAGTTAATAACGAATTTCTCAAACACAAGGCGGCCCGATTGGCATACCCCCAATCCGGGCCGCCTTTACTCATAAAAGGAGCCACCCCATGTCAGTCAAAAAGAAGCCCGCGGAACGAAGAAAAGCCAGCCGTTACCCCTTTTCTCTTCAGTTCCAGTACGCGATATTTAACGATGGACATTATGTGTCTGGACAAGCTGAATCGTTAAACGTAAACGGCATCGGCATGGGCTTTCTTGTCAAAGAAAAGGTTCCCCTGGATTCCGTGATCATTATTCATGTGATTCTTTCGAAGCGAGCCGCTCCCATTAAAATTTGGGGGCGCGTGAGGGTTTGCCAGCCCATGGAAAAGGCGGAAGGGGTTGAGTACGTTGTTGGGATCTCGTTTAAGCCGTCCGGCTTTTTAAATGTTCGACATTTTGACCGGTATTTGGATTGGTTAACGATGGAGTCGTTGCGGAGTGATTTGGGAGATGTTCTGACTCGTGAAAAGCTTCTTGGAGTGAATAATTAACGTCGCTGTTGGAGATGTGCCGGTTTTGCCGCCCGCCTGTTAGAATTTAACCTCAATCTCAACGTTGGTGGCGTTCCCTGTCTTTCGCGTGAGCAATGGGAACGCTTCCCCGGGATTAAATGTATTCATTGAGCCTTTGACGGTGACGAGTCCTGAATATCGATAAATGAATCCATAATCAAATTCCGTTCCCAACTCTTTTGGCCCGCTCAGATTCTTCTGGGCTTTGTATTGATAGTAATCAAACGTGAACGTGACGGGGGCCCACGGAGTGGATTCGACGCCGAAGCGGACGGATTGAATGCCGGAGGTGCCCGCCGGGAGGCCGTCGTTGGTTGAGTTAACCGGAGCGAAAGAATTGGAGGGCGAATACGCGTCCGAAAACGTGGCGGCGAAATAACGTCCATATCCTTGCCGTTCCAGCCCGGACCACCGGCTCGAGTAGGAGGGGCGAAACGCTTCATCTTTTTCCGGCGTATTGACGTCGTCCCCGTCTCCCACCGCGATTTCCGCCAACGCTCCAAAACGGCCCAGGTATTTCGTGTTTGATTTCCCCCCCAGCCCGAACATATAAGCGGCCCCGCCCAAGGTGAGATCGGGGACGCCGGATGTTTTTTGCCGGCTGATGGATCCTCGTTGTATGTAATAAGCGCCTTTCATGTAGGCGTCTTTGAGATTGGCTTTGAACCGCACTCCCATAATCTGTCTTTTAATGTTGGACGCGACGATGGCGGTGGTGTCGGCTCCCATCTCGTAGGGTTGGGCGGTGTTTGAGTTTTCCCACAAGCTCATGAGTTCCCACCGGACGAGATCGCGATCAAAACCCAAGAGCGCTCCGGTGAGGTCCGTTTCTCCCCCCGCGGATCTCAACCCTTCGGTGACTTTGGCGGTAAAGAAATCGGTATCGAACGGGATTTTTTGAAAGGGCGATTTAATTTGGGCGCGAACGGCGTTGAAACCGAGATCGTCATCAGAGAGGATCTCGCCGTCTCCCCATTGCATCGGTTGGCGCCCGGCGGTGACGATGATGCGCCCTTTCCATATGTTCGGCAATCGGACGAAAGCGTTTTGGACCCACGGCGTTCCGTTGGCGTTGGGATAGCGCGTCGCCAGCACGTTCGTGGATGTTTCCAGCCCCCACGGCGTGATGGATTGGACGCGCACGGTCGCTTCCACATCTTTGCTGAGATCGGTAATGAGATAGGCTTTGATCCGCTGGTCGGTGTATTGAATACCGGGGATCGTGATGTCACGCTCTTTCATGCTGACGCTGCGAGCGAGAATATCGGCGCCAATGGAGAGGCTGGTGGCGTTCGCCGGTGTTTGGAAAGAGGAAGCCGTTAAAATAAGGAAGAGAGAGGCGCCGCACAGTGGGTTAAAAAGGGATCGAGTTTTCATCATAATTTTTCAGTGGCACATTGTAACAGACCCACCCCAGCGCATCAAGGAAAAAAGAAACCCCCCGGTCGCCGCGGCGACCGGGGGGTTCTAGGTTCAAACTTTAGTTAGCGAATGTTATTTGTTGCTTCCCCATTTGATGGAGGCGCGAGCAAATAACTTTGTGATGTCGTCTTTTTTTGTTCCAGGAACGGTTCCGACGATTCCCTTGTCCGGTTGCAGCATGGCGTATCCGCCGCTGATCCCGACGTTGTCGGAGACTTTGTAGCCCAGCGACAGATCCCACTCTTGGCCCACATCTTTGGCCGTGGAGAGAGCGGAGGCGCCGTTCTTGTCCATTTTAACATCATAGAAGGCGAGTTTGGCGTTGGTGTTGTTAACCCACTTGGGGAAATATTCAACTCCCAGAGTGAGGACTTTCAACCCTTGGCCTTGAGCCGGCGAATTCACGCCCACTTGACCGACCGCGAGCACGTCGCTCTTGGAGAAAATTTCTCCGAAGTAACGATCAGACGAAGCCACGCCCAGGACGCCGAAGTCGTGGAAAGCCTTGTCTTTGTTGTCGGTTGTGTTGTTATCACCGGACGCCATCACGTATCCGATGTTGGCGGAGAATTTACCGATGGACGTTTCAGGAGCGTTGTATCCGACTCCCAAGTCAATCGCGGTTCCTTCGTATTTTACTTTCGTTCCGGTGAAGTTATTGGCACCGGTGTTCATCAAGTATTCAGCCTGGTAGGTCACCATGTTTTCCAGAACGCCGCCGGACACGCCCAAGCGGGCTGTGTTCAAGCTGTTCCGAGGAGACACGCTGGTTTGGACGCCCCAGAGGTACCCGACATTGATTTTTCCGTTCGGCAGAACTTTAGGAATAATAATGTCTAAGCTGTTCAAGTTGACGTCGCCAGTGACGGCGAGGTTCAGATTGGTTGAGCCTTGAGGATCTTCTTTGACGGCTTTTCCCATGAAAAGGCTGGCTTCGGCCATGGCCCATTTTTTGCCAAGCAAAAGTCCGTCGATGGCATTGATGGCGAGGGCGTCACCTTTCCGAGGAGAAATATTCCAGACGAGGTCGTTGTCGTTTCCAACATATTGACGACCCAGCCGAACATTCAAGCTCAAGAGATCCGCGAGATCCACATAGGCGTTGTTGATGAGGATATTCGCGGTTTCGTTGTCGATCGAGTTGGACGCATTTGAGGCGGCATAAGAACGGCCATACGTCGAATTGGTCCGGCCGAATTCAACGCGGCCCACAACGCCTTCGGTAACATCGGCGTCAATGCCAAGTCTGACTCGGGTGTTTGTTTCGCCACGATGGTCTGAGAGAGCGGCTTTGTTGTTTTGTTGGACTTCGTTGTTCGCCGAAACTCCCACCGTCTCGAGAGAACCGTCATAGGAGACTTTCTCCAAGCCGAGAAGAGCCCACGAATTCGTGGTTCCGGCAAGCATCAAGATTGCTGCAAAGGCCATGAGTTTTCTCATGTTTATTCCCCCTTAGGATATGTGAACAAAATGTTCACAATTTTTTGAAGCGAGTTTTCAACTCGATCCATCAATATTTATATATTGAAACCGGTGTTATTGTACTAACGAGATATAAATTTGTCCATGATTAACCGAGCGTTTTGCGCCCACTCGGATGTGGGGTAGAGGTCAATAAGTTGGGAGAGAGTTTTCTTGGCGGCGTCGGTGTCGCCGGAAAGAGCCCAATTTCGCCCAATGGCGAGTTGAACCCGGGGAGCCAGGAAATGATCGGCGTAGGCATCCATATATTTCTGAAGCGTCTCCGCGGCGTTTTTGTACTCCTTCTTCTGCTCGTAAGCGAAGCCCAGGTTGGACAAGGCCAAGGGTTTCAACGGGTGTTTTCGAGGCGTGTTGGCGGCTTCTGAAAAGTGAACAATGGCGTCATCGTATTTTTTTTCTTCGAGATCCACTTCGCCTAGATGGTAGGTTGCGTAAAGAGCGGCTTCCGTATTGGGAGATTTTTTTCGGATTTCCTCAAAAATCTGCCGGCTCGGAACCGTTTGTTTGTTGTTCAGAAAAATTTGGGCCTGCGCCAAGCGCGTCCAATCCATGTCCCGGCGTTCGTTTTGCCGTATCAAAAAAACGCTCATAATCAGAACTCCGGCGACCAGCGTGCCGAAAACCATGATCGCTGTTGAGCGGTTGTCCAAAATCCATTGAAGAAGCACTTCCACTTTTGCCGCGAGAATATTTTCTTTCAGCTCTGACTTTGTGCTCATGATTCATCCTTTTAATGACATAGATAAATAGGAATTTACTCTCCGAAGCCTTGGCGTAGGAGAGCACCCCCGACCGGAATCGAACCAGTAACCTTCTCCTTAGGACGGAGCCGCTCTTCCAGTTGAGCTACGGGGGCAAATAGTCGATGGATACAGGAACGTTCGATAACGTTCGATGGCCGGCGCGTTTCTAATACGTTATGAGGGATGTGATATCCATCCCTTTGAGTTTGTCGCGGCCGTTAAGATCAGTGAGTTCGATAAAGAATCCAAGGCCGGCGACCTGGCCGCCGTTTTTCTTGACGAGGTCACACGTGGCCCGGGCCGTTCCGCCGGTGGCCAACAAGTCGTCGATGATGACGACCTTTTCTCCTTTGTGCAGCGCGTCCATGTGCATTTCCAAGGTGTCTTCCCCGTACTCAAGAGCGTAGGAAACGGATGTGGTCTTAAAGGGAAGTTTCCCCTTTTTTCGAACGGGAATGAACCCGGCTCCGATGAGATAGGCCACGGGGGCGCCCACCAAGAATCCCCGGGACTCAATGCCGATCACTTTTGTGATCCCTTTGTCTTTGAAATGAGCGGCCAACTGGTCGATGGCGGTTTTGAAGGCGGACGGATGAGCTAAGAGAGTCGTGATGTCTCGGAACAGAATTCCCGGTTTGGGAAAATCGGGGATGGAGCGGATATGGCTTTTGAGATCTTCTTCAATAATGGCGGACATCTTTCCCCCTTCGTTTCTTAGATGAGCCCCATGCGTTGGGCGGCGCGCCGCAACCGTTGAAGCCCGCGTTCTTCAAGTTGTCTGACCCGTTCCCGGGACAACCGAAGTTTTTTCCCCACCATTTCCAGCGTCATGCGTTCGGTTCCGTTTAAACCAAAGCGCATTTCCAAAATTTTCCGTTCTCGGTCGCCCACTTTGCCGAGAGCTTTTTCCAACTCGTCGCGCATCCGAAGCTCGGAGAGAATGTTGTCCGGGGCGTGTTCTTTCCCTTCGGCCACAACGTCCCTGACAAACAAATCTTCATCGTCATCCAACGGGGTGTCGAGGCTTTGCAAACCACGGGCCGCTTCGGCGGCATCCAAGACGCCTCTGATTTGCCGGGCGGAGAGATGAAGTTTTTTGGCCATCTCGGAAAGTGTCGGATCGCGGCCAAAGGCCCCATGCATCGAGTCCCATTCCTTGAGCCATTTGCGAAGGGCTTCCCAGGCGTGCGGCGGAATGCGGATGGTTTTTGATTGTTCATCAATGGCGCGGCGAACGGCTTGTTCGATCCAGTAGGCGGCGTAGGTCGAAAAACGAAAGCCTCGGGTGTAATCAAATTTTTCGACGGCGTGCATGAGGCCGAGGTTGCCTTCTTCAATGAGGTCCAGAAAATCAACGCCGGGCCGGTAGTATTTTTTCGCGATGGGAATGACAAGCCTGAGATTCCCCTCGATGAGCCGTTTCTTGGCGACTTTGTCATTTTTCCCGGCGCGCTGCCAAAGGGGTTCAAATTCCTCTTTGGAAATGGCGGGAAGGCCTTTGATGCCTTGAAAGTAAAGTGTGACTGGATCGAGACTGTCTTTCATTTGTTTCCTTCATTGTCGCTAAAATTTAATCAAACCGAATTGTAGAAAAGAAATGATCAAAAAGTCCAAAAACAAAAAATCTCGGGGTGACAGGACTTGAACCTGCGGCCTCTTGGTCCCGAACCAAGCGCTCTACCAACTGAGCTACACCCCGTATCCTTAAACTTTAAACTCGGACAACTTCTTCCAGGCGCGCCGGCGTTACTGGCGAATTGTCTTCGGCGAAATCAAACGGCAGGAACCGAGCCCATTGGTTTGCGTGTTGGGCCAGTAACATACCAAATTTGTGAGCGATCTTTTGCGTTAAGCGATCCACTTCGTCTCGTCCGCTCGATTCGGGAATGAGCGGCTCCTCAATGTGAACCTGGTAATGTCCCGGTTTTGTTCGGATGACCGTGGCGATGACAATGGGGGTTTTTTCACGCACCGCCAATAAGGCGGGGCCCTTCGGCCACACGACGCGGTGCCCCAGAAGATCGACGGGAGTTCCCCCTTCTCCAAAGGGATGGTCTCCCAGCATCGCGACCACGTCTCCACGGCGCAGAGCTTCTCTCACGCCGGCCGCGGCCCCATGTCCCACCGGGATGAAATGAACCCCTTTCGCCCGGCGTTTTTCAATGACCTGTTTGAATTTGGTGTTCTCGTACGGTTGATACACGGCGGTGACCGGCCATCCCCACTCGCCCAAAAGGCGGGCGCCCAATTCCCAGTTCCCCATGTGAAACGTCAACATGAGAAGTCCGTTGTGGCGGGAACGAAGGGTTTCCAGCATCTCTCGTTGAGGGGCTTCCGTCACGATGTTATCGGGAATAAAAAAATCGCCCAGCGTGACGGCGAAGTTGGAGAAAATTTCCTGGGTCAATAAATTGAGAAGGGGGCCGTTAATCCCCAGGAGTCTCGATAGGTTGAGCTCAAGCGCGGCTTTCTGTTGGTGGGCCAGGGGTCCCAAAAGGCGTCCCATCCGGCTTAAGATTTTGTATCGAACCGATACGGGCACGTGTTTCAAGAGGGTGGCTGAGAGATCCAGCCCCCACGCTTGAAGGGTCAATTTGGCGTTATGAAAGGGAGATTTGTTTTTCATCGCAGGCAAGAATAGCTTTTCCTGAGGCGTTAGGCGAACCTCTTTCCGTCGACGGAATTCGTTAAAGTGAATTGTTTCGTGAGGCGAAAGAGCCGCGTTTGTTGATTAAATCGAAAATGAGGCGGGCGGCCTCCCAGGCCGAGTGAGGTTTGGAAATGAGCCTTGAGCGTTGTTTGAGTTGGAGAAGGTTTTTGGGGTGTTTCAGTAAATCGTGGACCGTGTGGATCAGCTCTTCCGCGTTTTGGGCGAACCGGGCGACGCGGTGGCGCGTCAGAAAATCCACGTTCCGTTCTTCCTGTCCCGGGATGGGATTGGTCAAAATCATGGGCAATTGCATCGCCAACGCTTCGGAACACGTCAGCCCTCCGGGTTTGGTGATCAGAATGTCAGCCGCGCCCATGAGGCGTCGAAGATTCTTGACGTAGCCATACATGTGAAAATCTTTTTCACCTTTTGTGGCCGCTTTGATTTTTCGATACAGCGTCCGGTTGCCGCCGCAGACGACCAGCGTTTGAAATGAAAGCGGGAGCGTCTTCAATGTGTCGACCAGTTCGTCTAAGTCTCCGAGGCCGTGGCTCCCCCCCATCACCAGAAGCGTTTTCTGATGCGGATTGATCTTGAGTTTGAGCCGCTCCTCAGTGGGGTCCAATGTTTCTCCGAACTGGGGTGCAATGGGAATACCGGTGACGCGGATGCGGTTTTCCTGGATTCCTTTGCCGACCATTTCTTTTTTGATGTCTTCGTGAGCGACCAGATAAAGATCCACTTCCGAATGGAGCCAATAGGAATGAACGCCGAAATCGGTGACGACACAAATGAGAGGAACCTTCAGCCGGCCGCGCCGTCTTTCGGCTGAGAGCGCGATGGCGGGAACGGCTTGAGTGCACACGACCGCTTCAGGGTGATATTCTCGAAGCAATTTTTGCGTCCGGAAGGAACTGATCAAGGTGAGAAGGCCGCGGGCGTCCCGCGTGGCTTCTTCCACATCCGGATTGTCATACAAGTAGTCCCAAATGACGGGAGCTCGTTTCAACATCTGAATGTACATCCGGTAAAACACGTTGCCGATCAAGGGATAGGCGTGGCTCACGGCGTCCAAGCCGACGCATTCCACGCGCGGATCCATGTGAGAGGCGGCTTCCATGACGGCTTCCGCCGCCCGTTGGTGGCCGGTTTTGGAAACCATATAGAGGAAAAGGAGACGGTGGTTGGGACGCATATGGGGCTGATTCTAACGCAGCGGCGCGGAAAAACCAACGTGTAATTTGGGAATGACGATTTGCCGAATCCAGACTTGTTTGATCAACAATTCCGAGAGCAGACCCCCGACCCGGGAGTGTTGTAATCCTTTTCGAAAGACAGACCCCATTTTTAATCGTTTTGAATAGGCTTTCTTCCAGAGCGATGCGTAGATGCGGGACAGCTCCTGGGCGGAGGATTTCTTTTTCGCCAGATCAATGGCGGTGGCGAGCATGGGCCCGGCGGCCAAGGCGCGCCCGATGCCTTCTCCAATAAAAGGATCTCCCACGGCGGCGGCGTCTCCGACAAGGATCGCCCCTTCCGACGGCGTTAACGCGGTTGAAAACGGCAGCGGCCCCACGCCGCGCCAGGAGCTCATTCTCTGGGACTGGGAGAGCATGCGTTTTAACCCCGGTTGACGCGCGACGGCTTGGTCGAAGATGGTGTCCCAGACCAGCGGGGTCTCGCTGGTTCGGTATTGAAGGCCGCAGACGTTGCTCTCCCCGTTGTTAAAGGTGACGATCCCCACGTAACCTCCGGGATAAAAATGGAGGGAGAGCTCGCCTGGTTTTTGAGGCACGCGGCTGAATGTCGCGTTCCACCCATACCAGCCGTTTTGAGGATGAGTCGATAAAATTTCTCCAAAAGAGAAACGCCCGTAGGCCATCACAATCAAAGGCGCTTCGAGAGTGTCCGCTTTTTCTTTTTTCTCCAATGGGTCCACGACGGTCAGTTCGAACCGGGGCGGAGGGGTTTGCTGCCGGATAAAAACGCGCCAGTTGGAGCCCGATTTGTCCACGGAGGTAACACGGGATCCCATGTGGATACGCCCGCCTTTTTTTCGAACTTCGTTTAACAGAATCTCTTCTAACGCTTGACGGGGGAGGCTGATCCCTGGCGTTGGAAACGAGAAGAGGATCGGTTCGCTCGAGGGCCGAAGTAGACTCGTGATGCTGGTTTTACTGACGGTGACACATCCGGCTTTTTTTACTTCTTCCATCACGTTCAACCATTCCAAATGACGGATGGCTTCGCTGTTGAGGAATGCTCCGCACACGCGGCCGCTCCATTGGGTCCGCTTTTCAATGAGGGAGACCTCGAACCCTTGTTTCAGAAGTCCGAGGGCCGCGCTGGCCCCCGCCGGTCCGCCTCCCACAACGATGGCTTTTGTCATTTATTTTCCCCCCGCCAAGCTCAAACGAAACCACGGCTCCCGCCGCGCCGTCAAATACGTGAGTCCGGCTGACCGAGCGAGATCGGTTAATTCCTCAAGGCGGAACGCGCGTCTCACGGAAAGCGGGCCGTCGTGCCGGACAATGTCGTTTCCGATGAGGCGGGAGAGGAGCGTGACCGCCCCATAGCCCATTCGGCTGCGAACCAAATCGCTGAGAATGATCCCGCGGAGGGACACCTCGTCAAATTTTCGAAGAACGGTCAGGGTCAGGGCGGGCGGCATGTGATGGAAGAAAAGAGAGCCGATCACGTAATCAAACCGGCGTTGGTTGGAGGGCCACGTCAAAAAATCAGCTTGTTCAATGGAGATGGAATTCATGTGTTTGGTTTGTTCCTGCGCGATTCTGACAATTTCAGGAACAATGTCAATCCCGGTGATGTGGACTTTTTTATTTCTTCGACGAGCCCATGAAGCGATCGCGCGCGGGATGTCGGCGCCCCCTGTTCCCACATCCAGGAGGGTGATGGTTTTGTCGTTCGGCCAATGAACGGACCATCGGTCCAAGTGATTGAGGATAACGCGGTGCCCGCCGAAATAACGATTGGTGATTTCTAAAAATCGAAGGGTTTCTCGCATGACGGGGAGTGGATAATAATGCGTGTCCATGAGTTCCGGTTGGTCGAGGCGTTGATTGAACACGTGTGGTGAGAAAAAATTCATTCGAATTGGACCAGGGCGGCGTAGGCGGAAAACCCGGCGCCAAAGGAGACCATGAGCCCCCATTCCCCTCGCTTGGGAGGTTGGTTTTTTATGTTTTGTTCCAGGATGAAGAAGAGGGACGCCGAGGACAGATTGCCGCATTTCCGTAACACTTCTCGTGACGCGGTCAAGGCAAGGGCGGGCAGTTGAAGAGCCTTGTCCACGGCATTCAGGATTTTATCCCCTCCGGAATGAACGATCCATCGGGAGATATGCGTCTCTTTAAGCCCGGCGTCCCGCAGAATGTTGTCAACGAGATCGCGGACTGCTTTCGCGCTTTGGTCCGGAACGGTTTTCGCGAGAACGTTTCGAAGATAACCGTTTTCCGTTCGAAAGCGGAGGGTTTCTCTCCATTCAGGATAGAGGCGTGACGCAAAAGAGATGAGGCGCGGCTGGACAGGGGCCGACGGTCGGCCTTTCCCGGATCGGTTTTTAATGACGACGGCGGAGGATCCATCGGCGAACAGCGAATTCGATATCACAATGTCCGGCGAATCATTCGAAAACAGGGCCGCCGAACTTATTTCCGTCGATACAACCGCGGCCGAGGACCCTTCGTGGGTGGAGACAAACATCGCCGCTTGCTCGAGAGCCGGAAGGGCGGCTCCGCATCCCATTCCAACGACGTCCAAATGGTGAATGTCTTTTCGCAGATGCGCCGTTTCAACCACATACGAACTGAGCCCCGGGCAGATATATCCGGTACAGGTGGTCACGGCAAGGAAATTCAATTCATCCGGAAGAACCGCGGCCTTGTCCAACGCGTTGTTCAACGCTTCAGTTGAGAGGCGAACCGCCCATTGATTATACCGGGCGTTGATTCGGTCGTGATCCCGTTCCAAAACCTCTGATAAGGAGTCCAGGGCGAAATGGCGGGTTGCGATGGAGGGATGTGATAGAACGCGTTTGTAGAGAGTTTTCGTCCGGTCCGCAATCGTGAAATGATTCAGTATGAAATCGGCAATTTCTTGTTGAGTGAGGACCAACGGCGGCCGAGCGGTTCCAATCCCCATAATGGAAATGGCCCCTTTGGTTGCGGCGTCCTGAATCGTTAACCGTTGAGTTTGGCTCATAAAACGAATTAAGCCGCCGATGTCAAACCTGCGTTCAGGGCGGCTTTTCCTCCCTCTAATCAAACAAGCAATGTCGCGGATGATTCCATAAATACGCCGAAGGCGGAAGATAAAAAAGCGTTAGAATCAATTAAAGAGTGATTAAGGAGGACGCATGGTGAGAACCATCATTAGTGTTGGGGTTGTCTTGGTGGCGTTGGTTTGCTTTACGATTCAGACTCAGGCGGTTGGACTCCCGGCGGATCCCGCCTTGAGGAGTTCCTCGGTTGTGGTGCCGGGAGCCTCGTTTGAAACAGTCGGTGGAACGGTCACCGTTCGATTGAACGGCGTTTTAACCGATCCTCAGAGGATTACGTATCAGTTCTCCCCTGATTTTCCCGTGAGCTATGGTCCGCTGGAGAAATCAGCGGACGGAACCTATTTTTTGCGGGCCTGCAACGTTCCCATGACGCAGGCATACACCTTGACCATTTCCGCCACCTACGACAGCACGGTCCGAAACGCCGACGGCATTGTGACCGAACAAGGGCGGGTCTATTCGGGCTTGCTCAAACTCGATCTCCCGTATAGTTCCGAATTTGACTTCGGCGTGCAGTTTCTGGATTTACAGTAATTTTTTTGGTTCAGTCTATCTATGTTTTCCTCTGGCGCTCTTGATTTCTTCCGAACCGATACATAGTTTGGATTCCCCCGCCCCCCGGCAAAACCATCGGATAGATCTTCAGGGAACTTTCTTGCCCGATTTTCTTTCTTCCGCCCTTCGCCGCGATTTTTCCAAACGAGTATCCAAGAGCTAACGACAGCGGATAATCGCTGGCCCAATGAACGCCGTTGTTCATCATTTGGAAGCCCAAGAGGCCGAAGAGAGAATATCCGACGGGGCGGATCCACGTGTGCTCCGGATAATTTTCGGCGAGCACGGTGAGCGTCGCCATGGAAGCGGTCAGATGCCCGGATGGGAACGCGTCATAGGTTGATACGTGAGCGGCGTATCGCTTTTGGTTCGGAAAGAAGCGCCAGGTGTCGCCCGAAGATTTGTTTGTGAAGGGACTCGCCCGGCCCGTCACATGTTTGAAGCCTTGGGCCACGATGCCGGCGGCCAGGACGGCCTCCGCGATCTGGCTTGCGGTTTGGAGCGCGCGGTTATCTGATTTTGAGAGGCCATAGGTCACCAGTCCTCCAGCCAACAGGACTTCAACCCACCCATCGCCGATGTAATACAGCGCGCTGCCTGAATCAAACGGACCTTCAATCTCAAATTTCGACTTCCCCATAGGAATGCTCGTAATCGTCTTCTGGTAATTCGTCTGTGAGATGCCGAGATGATGTCCCAATTGTTTGGACCGATCGACGAGACGCTGGTCCATCAACATCAGTAACCCTGTTCCAACGACCACCAACGAAATGATAGCGATATTTTTTTTACGGAACGTCGTTTTCCCGAATTTTTTAAGATCGCCCGGAGTTTTGGTGAGGCAATCAAATAAGTGCGGCTTTTCGTAAGACGAGTCCCCGTGTATTTGAACCGATTCTTGTTCGGCAAAACAAAAGGATCTCCACGAAAAGGTGAATAGAAGACAGGCCAAAATAATTTTTGAGCGTTTGTGATTCATTTTAATTTCGGCAAGTGTAGCAGTCTTTCAGCGGGGAATCAGAATTATTGTCTGACCGGCGTGGGTTCAAAAAGTGTCTAGTCATTTTCTTCAAATGCCCTCAATCCAATCGGGTAGTTCGATTTTAGATTCAGGAACAAAAAGCATTGAGCGTTCCACTTTGTTTAAGTTTTCGACATATTTTGGAAAATCTTCTGAGCGGGCGTCCATCGAGTAATAATCCACAACCAAACGGAACCGTTCCAAAAGCTTGTCGTGGGGCAGGAGCTTTTTGCTAATAAGAAACTCGATATCTTCCACATCTTTAGGGCGGAACGGCTTCAACTTGCTGACAACAACGTCAACAATATCCAGCGTCTGAACGGTAAAATTCTTCAACGCTTTCAAATTCGGAACATCGTGAAAAATCGGCTTTTGAGGTAAAAACGGGATAGGCCTTCTAACAATGTCCAAAAAGAACCGATATTTTTTAAAGAGTGAAGAACCTCTTCCAGCAAGGGCCCGCAGCCGTTGAGAGACATCAGGGGATATTTCGGGGGTTTCAAGAACATCTGAATCTTTGGTTCCGCGATCATAATCCGTCTGCAGAAAGAGGGCTCCTGATCCAATGACGAAAAGCGTTAGCTTCCCCTCTTGGCCGGGTTTCCATTCATGATCAATGTCCCGGAAAAATTGTTCAATGAGTTTCACGTCCTGACTCCAATAATTTGAATTATAAGGGAAGGACAGTACCAGCCATCATATTCATAATGAAGTGGTACGGGCCTCCTTAAGNNGTTAAGGGCGTTCACAAAATCGTCCGGCTTAATCAGGGAAACAACCCCCCATTTTTTTGAAATGTTCGACGAGGAGGATCGAACTTCTTTTAAATCTTTCGGGTGCGCAATCGTATCATCCAGAATGTCGGTAATATTCTTGTCTTTGCTGTCCAGTTTGAACCAAGGGAAATCCAGGAGATTTTTCAATACCAAATCCGCCTTGGCATATTTCTTGTGCCAATCTGCTGGAAGTCGCTCCCCCAGTTCTTCATTGATCGCATAGCGAACATTATCGAGCAGCCATCCAAAACGATTAATCAAGCCCGCTTCGTTGAACCGAATCCGCAATTTATTCAGCGTGGGCGGGGTGGCATAATTAACGATGACGGGACCCAGCGCCGCTATTTGGCGGGACGAATTGGCCGCAATCAACGTTTCGTAGACAAGATTAACGGCCTGATCCAGCTTTTCGCTGGGAAGCGATGCTTGATTTTCCAATAAGTGAGTTGCGCCTAGACGCGCGAGGGCATTTTGTATTTTCTGGTCAGCCTTGCCCTTGATGGACACAAAATCGCTCACCGGAACATTGAAGTTCTTCGATAAGAGGAGAAGTTGTTCAGCCGTAAACGATCCTTGTCCCCCCTCAATCTCGGAGAGTCGATTTTGAGAGAGACCCAGAAGCTTCGCCAATTCCTTCTGTGTCCATTGGCGCTCCTGCCTTAATTGGCGTATTTTTTTGGCAATCTCTTGCCTATATTTCTCAATTTGATTGTTCATATGCATATCGATATTCCGATTCAATTATCGATTTATCGATATTATAAGCATTAACCTATTGATTTTCAATAGAAAAGTTGCCTGGCTGTTGTCCTATACCGATAAATTGCCGATACTTTGCCGATAAAATTTAGGCTGTCACCTTACTCGACTTTATCTTTTGCCTTCGCGGCTTCCTTGGTTTGCCATTGCATGTTCGACGGCGCGTCAGCCCCGCCACGTTTGAGCGGTACGGTGTGATCAACAACATATCCAGGCCGGCCCTTCGGATATCCGGTTTCTTTCATGAAATTATGACGCGCCGAAGAGCTCCGCGCGATTTTTCCCCGCCGATCTCTTTTTACCCCATTGGCGTAGTTTGACCGATGCGAGCGGGAATATGAAGCGCGCGAATGGGATCTCGCCGAGGAGGACTGATGTGAATATGAATGACTCGAAGATCGCGCATGGGTTCCGTCGCTTCTGTGGCCGCCTCGAGCATCGAGGCAGGGGTTGGCCAAGACAACAAGGCACGACAATAGACTGAGGGTTTTGGAGAGGCTCACCAGGAAATTCTATGGGCAGAACCGATCAGTTACCAGGGGCTAGATGGGATAGGCGTTCCCATTTTGAGGGCCGAAAACAGTTGCTAATCGTTTGTCCGATTTAGGGCTTGCTTGAAGCTTTCTATGCGACGTTTATGCTCTATTGACAAGTTGGGGTGAGTCCAAACGTGCCATTGCGCATTGAAGAATGGCATGTCTCCCCCATCTTTTTTAATGATGGTTATACAAGAAGTGCTTACGATAGCTCCGGTGAGCCTGTCGCTTTTGAAATATCGACGGAACCTTTCTTTATGCTCTCTTAGAAATTTCCCATTCAGTTCTTGCAACTGTTTCCCTGCCACTCGGATGTCATTGGTTACAAATTGTTTTGCTTCTGGAGAAAATTCATCCAGATCTAACGCCGCAAAACCATAGGTTGTTGAATCATTTATTTGCCTCACGGCATCTTGTAGCGATTTGTCCGCATTGTTATCTGAATATATTTTCTTGCAGGCGACCCCAGTTTTTTCACCTTTGTCGGTCCACACAACATCCGGTTCTTGTAATTCAACTTCAAGGCCTGCTCGTTTCGCCCGGGACCAGATTTCTAATTCCCATAAAGTATTTTTCGCTAGAGAATATCCATGCTTCATCATTCTGAGATGCCCATCGGTAAGACGTTGCAATATTTCCTTTGCTCTTACGTTACCATCGAGAGGTAAAATCGCTTCACAAATTCTCTTCATTGTCAACGCATCCCAAAGAATATTCCTGTCCGTTAAGTCTTTGCACCGATTTTTCTGCCACTCTTCATGGAGGGTTTTTGCGGATCCCATCATTTCGTCTAGGTCGGGACTTTTTTTAATAGCAACTTCATATTTATTGAACAGCTTCGAAAGAAGAGTGCTCTGCTGAAAAACATCGCTATAAAGAAATATTGATTTTCTCTCGATGTCGTGTATTTTGGGGAGCATCGAAACCGGGAGCCATAATCCATTATCTGGGGATCTGAAAAAACCAGATTGGTTAATTTGGTTGTCCATCAGAAGAGTTTGCCATGCATGGCCCTATGTATTAGCTGATTTAAGAGAGGAGCTGAAAGCCTATTCAACTGGTGTATTAGGAAAATTTCGCGAGCCTTACTACGATTAATTAGTTCCTTGATCTATTAACTATCGACTATGGACTATTAACCAAATTTCGCATTTGCGAAATTTTTCGGAGCGGCGGGAATTGAACCCGCGACCTCACCCACCCCAAGGGTGCGCGCTACCACTACGCTACGCTCCGAGTAAAACTCTTCGATTAAATTTACGACGAGAGACCGGCGAGATCCGGCTGTTTCGGCTGGAGAATATCCAGGCACTCCTGGATTTCTTTTTTAATTTCCCGAAGAAGCGCCACGTCGTTCGGGGCGGATTTTTTCGCGTCGGTCGGCTGGGTTTCTTTTGTGCCGAGGCCCAACTGGCGGTTGATTTCCCGCTTGGCGCCGGCCAGGGTGAACTTCCGGTCGATCACCAAATATCGAATCCGGTTGATGAGGTCAATATCATTTTGCGTGTATTTCCGATGACCGGAGTAACGCCGCGCCGGCCGCAATAATTTAAACTGGGATTCCCAATACCGCAAAATATGCGGTTTGGTTCCCGTCAACTGGCAGGCGTCTCCGATGGTGTAATAATATTTCTGAGGAATTTCAGCGATGATGGTCATGGGTCCTCCGGTTAAAAGAAGTCCTTTCCTCTGCGGAATTTGACGGCCGGCCGCGCCGGGATTAAGACTTCCTGCCCCGTTTTGATGTTGCGGCCCTTTTTGGGTTTGCGGATCACCACATGAAAACTCCCAAATCCTTGGACCACCACTTTCTCGTTTTTGCGAAGGGCGTCCCGCATCGATTTAAAAAGAAAATCGACGATACGCTGGGCTTCAACCCGGGATCCTGTTAGTTTTGAGACGCCTTCAATCATGGTTGCTTTGTTCATAGGACAACCCCCTCCATTTCTGTCCCGACTTGTCGAGACATTAGATCTTTTATCGATTCACGAGGAGGTTTATCTTCGAATAATACCTGATACATTTCATTGATGATGGGCGCTTCAATTCCTTTCTGTTTCGCCAGGTGATACGCCGACTGGGTGGAATTGACGCCTTCGGCGACCATCGTCATCTCCGAGAGAGCCTGCTTTAAATTTTTACCGGAACCGATTTTTTCGCCCAACAATCTGTTTCGCGAATGCTTGGAGTTGCAGGTGACGATGAGGTCCCCCAGCCCCGTGAGCCCGAAAAACGTGGCCGTCTTGGCCCCGAGCGCGGTTCCCAGGCGCGTCATTTCAATGAGCCCGCGAGACATGAGCGCGGCTTTGATGTTGTCGCCGTACGAGAGGCCGTCCACCACGCCGCAGGCCAACGCGTAAATGTTTTTGAGCGCGCCGCCCAGTTCCACGCCGGCGGGGTCCACGCTCGCGTAGATGCGAAAAAGATCGGACGCGAAGAGGTCGCGGACTTCTTCGGCGTATTCTTTTTTCTGAGACGCCGCCACCATGACGACGGGTTGCTCCATCGCCACTTCCTCGGCGTGGCTGGGCCCCGCCAGGACGACAACCCCTTTCGCGTCAGGCACGAGTTCTTCAATGATTTCACTCATGCGTTTGAAGGTGGTTGTTTCGATGCCTTTCGTGGCGCTGATGATGAGAGCGCCTTTCTTGAAGGCGGCGTCGCGCGCGGCCTTAAACGTGGATCTCACGGTGTGCGACGGCACGGCCGACAAAACGATGTTTTTCCCCTCGGCCGCTTCTTTGATGTGGGAGGTGACCTTCACCGACTCAGGCAGGCGCAGTTGGGGAAGCGTTTTTAAGGTCCGGGTTTTTTTGAGCGACTCCACCACCTCTGGAAAATATTCCCACAGGGTGACCTCGTGCTTGTTTTGGGCCAGGTGCGTGGCGAGCGTCGCTCCCCAGGAACCGCCTCCCAAAACGACAATTTTTTCTTTTTTCATAACTTAAAATTTCACCTGCGGCTCTTCTCCGCGCGCCAGGCGCTTCATGTTCGGAATGTGTTTGACGAGAATCATGATCCCGACGACAAAGACCATGAGCCGGAGCAGAAGAGGGGTATAAAAAGCGAACGTGGTGAGGATCAGCGTCACGGCGGCCGCGATGGACCCGACGGATACCCGTCTCGATTTGTAAAACACCGCGGCGAAAACAAGGAGGGCGATCAACATTTGTTTGGGGACCAAGGCCAGGAAAACCCCGGCCGAGGTGGCGACGCCTTTCCCCCCCTTCCCTTTAAGAAAATAACTCCAATTGTGGCCGCTGATAGAGGCCAGCCCGCAAAAAAGGGCGGACCCATATTCGCCGGGGAGCAGAAGCCGCGCCGCGGCGACAGGAATCACGCCTTTCAAAATATCAAGGCTCAATGTGATGAGGCCCGGTTTTTTCCCCAACACCCGCCACACGTTGGTGGCCCCGGTGTTGCCGGAGCCATGTTCGCGGATATCCATGGCGTAATAGCGTTTCGCGATCAGGTAGCCGAAGGGGACGGACCCCAAAAAATAACTCAGAGAAATGAGAACGAAAAGGACGATCATGTTATCCCCATTCCCCCAGGCGTCTCTCGGCGATAAAAATATACTCGATCGCGGAGATGGTGGTGAGGGCCACGGTGGTCCAGAGAATCACGTTCCGGCCCGCAGCGGAGAACGGAATGATAAAGACGAACGCCAGAGACATCTGCGCCGCCGTGGTGAGTTTTCCGAGGAGACGAGGCGTGATTTTGGAGGAGCTGGTGAGGATGTAAATAATGGACCATCCGAGAACAATCAAAAGATCCCGGGAGAAAATGACGATGAAAACCCACATGTCGATGCGGTTTAAAAAAGTCAGCGTGAGAAAAACGGCCGTGAGAAGGAGTTTGTCCGCCATGGGGTCCAAGAATGCCCCGAGCGGCGTCCGTTCTTTTTTGATCCGCGCCACGAAACCGTCCAGCAAATCCGTCAGCATGCAGAACGCCAGAAGGGTGATCACCCAGGTGGACATGTTTTTGAGTAGGCAAATGACGATGATCGGAATGAGTAGAATCCGAATGACCGTGATCTTGTTGGCCAGAGTCATCAGAGATTGCGGCGGCGTGACGTGATCGTTCTTTTTACCCATGATGGTCATCCCTCAGTTTTCGAGCGCGCGGCTGATGCGTTTCCATTGGTCCGCGTCGATTTTAATTTTCATCGATGTTCCCGTCGCGTTGGGCCGTTCTGAAAGGACGCGGCCGGTTCGATAAATGGCCGCCACTAACTTTCTTTTCGAATAGGGCAAGTGAAACGACACATCGATGAGCTGTTGATCCAGCTTCTCTTCAACGGCGGACAGGAAGGTGTCCAAGCCTTGTTTCGTCTTGGCTGATATCAGTTGCTCCCCGTCTTTGGCAAGCGCTTTCTTATGATTTTCCGTCAGACCATCCGTTTTATTATAGACGTTGAGCATCGGAAGCTGGTCGGCTTTCAGGTTTTTAATGACGTCGATGACGGTCTTTTTTTGATCGTGGCGGTCTTCGGCGGTGGCGTCCATGACGTGAACCAATAACGTGGATTGAGCCACTTCTTCCAATGTGGACCTAAAGGCCGCCACCAAATCCGGCGGCAATTTCTGGATAAATCCGACCGTGTCCGTGAAAAGAACCATCCGCCCGCCGGGAAGCTTCACCCGGCGCGTTGTGGGATCGAGGGTCGCGAACAACTTGTCATCGGCATAAATCGATCCCGACGGGTCCACCAGGGCGTTGAGGAGCGTCGATTTCCCGACGTTCGTGTATCCAATGAGAGAAATTTGCGCGAGCGGGACGCTTTGCCGGTTGGCCCGGGCTTGTCCGCGGTGCAGCCGGACGTCTTCCAAATCTTTTTTCAAATGTTTGATGCGCTCGCGCACGTATCGCCGTTCCACTTCGATTTTCCGTTCTCCGGGACCCCGCGTCCCGATTCCCCCCACTTGCTGGGAATATCCCCGCCACGACCCCGTTAACCGGGGGACCAAATAGTTAAGCTGGGCGAGTTCCACCTGCAATTGGCCTTCTTTGGTGCGGGCGCGTCTGGCAAAAATATCCAGGATGAGCCGGGTTCTGTCGATAATTTTGGCCGACACGATCTTTTCAATGTTTTTTTGTTGCGCGGCGGTTAAATCGTGATCGAAGATGACGGTTCGAACCCCCGTTTCTTTGATGAGGGCGCTGATGTCGGACAATTTTCCGGATCCGACGAACGTGCCGGGTTCTGGATGGGACTTCCGTTGACGGATTTCCTGGACCACAGATCCACCGGCCGTTTCAACCAACCGGCGCAACTCTTCCATCGAGCGCGTAAACGTGGTGGCCGATTCGCCTTCCTGCCGGAGCCCGACCGTGATGACTTTCTCAACCATTTGTCTTATTTTGCCTTCTGTATGATCGAATATTTATGATGAAAGTATATCAAATCAACTGTGAGGACTTTCCAGGAAAGCCTTGATCCTCATCGATATTTCTTCGCTTTTTGTTTTTTCCTCGCAGAGAAACCAGGTGGGATGAACTTGGGTTCGAAACCACGTGCGCTGGCGTTTGGCGTACGCTTTGGTTCCGCGAATGAGGTGCGTGAGAAACGTGGCGCGGGACATTTTCCCTTCAACGACCTGGACGGCTTCTTTGTAACCGAAACTGAGAAGCGCCGGGCAATTTTTGGGATAGTCTTTGAGGACGGCCGCCGTTTCTTCGATCATGCCGTTCCGGCCCATTTCTTCCGCCCGGCGGACGATTCGTTTGTCGAGAATGGTTTTGTCCATCTCGAGCCCCACGACGGTGAAGGCATGTCGCGAGGCCTGCCGCGGCGTTTCCTTCCATTGTGAGAAGGGTTGCCCGGTAAGTTGGTAAATCTCAAGAGCCCGGATAATTTTGTGCCGGTCTTGAGGCGAAATCGCGGCGGCGGCCACCGGGTCCACCGCCATCAATTCGGCGTGGACTTTCTCAAGACCCTTTTGCTTGATCGCCTGTTCGATTCCCTCTCTCAGCTTTTCATCTCGCGGAGGCAGAACCGGCAAGCCCTTTTCTAAGGCTTTGAAGTAGAACCCCGTCCCCCCCACGAGGAGGGGCGTTTTCCCGCGGTTTTGGATCTCGCTGATCAGACGCTCCGCATCGCGGGCAAAGTCGCCCGCCGTGTACAGTTGATCCGGCGCCAGATGCCCGATCAAATGATGCGGAATGCCCTGGACGACGTAGGCGTTGTTGGTCCAGAGGCCCTCCGGGGTCGCGGTTCCAATGGTGAGCCCTTTGTATAGTTTCCTGGAATCGACGGAAATAATTTCGCCGTTCATCGCGGTGGCCAAATGAATACCAACGGACGTTTTTCCAGTCGCGGTTTGCCCCAGGATCACCGGGATGGTGGTTGAGCTTCTCATAGGCATCCTTGATCGTATCAAAAACCGAGGCATCCCATTTCTGGGATGCCTCGGCGTGGGATACCCCCGCGTGAAAAACATCAGGGGAACACCCGGCGCTACTCATTGGATTTTTGGGACGCGTTCTTTTTAAACGGCGTCCGAACCTGAATGCGCGTGGCGCGGTTGATTCCTTGATCGGCGACATACGAGATCACCAGGAACTGGCCTGTTTTTAAATCCGAGGCCGGAATGGGATTTTTATTGAACAGGAAAGCGGTGTCTTGATCCCACGTGAAGGTTTGTTCCAGTTGGCGTTTTTTGTTTTTAACGGTCACGCTTCGCTGCGTTTGTTCGACGGAGATGATTTTCCCGTAGAATTTTTGGACAGGAGCGGCGGGCGTCGTGGCGGCGGTCAGGGCGGCGGCGGACAACATCAGCCATCCCATGGCAAGGCAAGTAACTCGTTTCATACATGTCTC
>PLLH01000095.1 GCA_003140895.1 Elusimicrobiota bacterium | reverse complement strand
GATGGAGAAGAATTAGGGGCGAAATTTGACGAAGTGGAAATTCCCGCCGAACTAATGGCCGATGCAAAAAAATATCACGATCTTATGGTGGAGCGTCTCGCTGATTTTGACGATGAGATGGCGCATAAGTTTCTCGAAGGGCAGCCGGTAGACATGGCTCAAATCCAGAAGACGATACGGAAGGCCACCATCTCTGGTAAATTTTTCCCCGTTCTCTGCGGAAGTTCCTTTAAAAACAAAGGCGTTCAGCTTTTGTTGGATGCGGTGAACGCCTATTTGCCCTCTCCGATCGAAGTGAACGAGATTAAGGGGATGCATCCGGATACGGGAGCAGAAGTGACGCGACCCATCGCGGATGACGCTCCTCTCACAGCTCTGGCTTTCAAGATTCAAACTGACCCTCACGTCGGGAAATTGACGTTTGTCCGTGTTTATTCAGGGACGCTCAAAGCGGGCACTCAGGTTTACAATGCCACATTGAAAACGCGCGAACGGATCGGCCGGATTTTGCGGATGCATGCCGATAAACGCGAGGAAGTGGATACCATTACGGCCGGAAATATCGGCGCCGTCATTGGTTTGAAAGGCGTGACAACGGGGCAGACGGTATGTGATGAACTGGACCCGATTGTGATTGAGCCGCCGAAATTTCCAGCGCCGGTTATCTCCGTCGCCATTGAGCCGAAATCTCAGGCGGATGATGAAAAATTGGGCGTCGCGCTCAATCGGTTGGCTGAAGAAGACCCGACGTTTAAAATTAAATCTGATATTGAAACCGGTCAAACCATCATCTCAGGCATGGGCGAGCTTCATTTGGAAATTCTCGTCGATCGGATGAAACGCGAATTTAAAGTGGAAGCGAACGTGGGCAAACCGCAAGTGGCCTACCGGGAAACCATTCGAAAATCCGTCGAGCAGGAAGGAAAGTATATTAAACAGTCTGGCGGACGCGGCAACTACGGCCATTGTTGGATTATCGTCGAGCCCAGCGGCACTGGCAAGGGATTTGAGTTTATCGATAAAATCAAAGGTGGACGTATTCCAAAAGAATATATTCCGTCGATCGAAAAAGGGGTTCGGGGAGCCATGGATTCCGGTGTGTTGGCAGGGTATCCCGTGGTGGACGTTAAAGTGACCGTCTTTGACGGCAGCTATCACGAAGTGGACTCGAACGACATGGCATTCCAAATCGCGGGATCGCTGGCTTTTAAAGAAGGCACAAAAAAGGCATCTCCCGTTTTGCTTGAGCCCATCATGCGAATCGATATTGCTACACCGAAAGAATACATGGGGGACGTGATCGGCGACTTGAACCGTCGACGTGGTCGGATTGAGCAAGTCGATGACAAAGGGCCGATCCAATACATTCATGGGCACGTGCCGCTCGGAGAAATGTTTGGTTACGCGACGACCGTCCGTTCACTTTCGCAGGGGCGCGCTTCCTACACGATGGAGCCCAGCCACTATGAAGAAGTACCCAAAAATTTAACGGAAGAATTAGTGGCAAAAGCCACTGCTTGAGGGAGAAATTGACTATGGCTGACAAAACACCCGATACCCAACGTATTCGAATTAAATTGAGATCATACGATCACCGTATGCTGGACGACTCTTTGGCCAAAATTGTGGACACCGTTCAGCGCACGGGAGCCAGTTTAGCGGGACCAATCCTCTTGCCAACGTCGATTAAAAAATATACAGTCCTGCGCTCCCCGCACTCCGACAAAAAATCCCGAGAACAGTTCGAAATGCGAATCCATAAGCGGTTGGTAGATATTGTCGAACCGACGCCTCGTACCGTCGAGGAGTTGAGGAGTTTGGATTTGCCGGCGGGAGTGGATGTGGCGATTCAATTACCGAGGATAGACTTCTAACTTTTACTTAAAAACTTGTTATGACTGAAGAAATTAAAAACGATCAAACAGCCAATACTCCGGAAAGCGCGTCGGCCTCCGCCGCGGTTCTTGAAGCGGCTCCTCTTAAAGGTCTCATCGGGACCAAAGTGGGGATGACGCAGGTATTTGTGGACGACACGAAGAACGCGCCGGTGACGGTGATTTCCTCGGCGGGCGCCATTGTCACCCAGATTAAGACGGCGGACAAAGACGGATACAACGCGGTGCAGGTGGCCATAGAAGATGTTCTCGAGCGGAAGCTGTCCAAGGCCGAGGTGGGGCACTTCACGAAAAAAGGGCTCAAACCCAAACGCTGGCTTCACGAATTTCGCGTTAAAGACGCAACCCCTTTTAAAATCGGACAACCGGTTCCCGTCTCTGTGTTTGCGAAGGGGGAATGGGTTCAGGTGTCCGGACTCTCGAAGGGAAAAGGATATGCCGGCGTTGTGAAGCGCCATGGATTTTCGGGCGGACCTCACAGCCATGGGCATCATGAGTATCGCAACTCCGCCGGATCCAGCGGCGCGCAAGGGCCGCAACGCGTTTTCAAAGGATCGCGCCGGGCCGGGCACATGGGGCATGTGTGGTCATCCGTCCCTAAGATTGAGATCGTGGACGTGGACGCGGAGAGAAATTTGATTTTGTTGAGAGGGTCGGTTCCCGGACCCAACGGCAATTTTGTCGTCCTGAATCCAACGAAGCGGAAAGTCCGAGTGGGGCAGCCGGCGCAAACGAAAAAGAAAGGCAAGAAATAAGGGCGAGTGAACGAATTTATGGAATTAACCGTACTTAATAACAAAGGGGACAAAAGCGGAACGGTCCAGTTCGATGAGCAGGTGGTGGCGAACCGGGCGTCCAGCGCCGTTTTACATGAAGTCGTTGTCGCTTACCAGGCTGGTCTGCGGGCTGGGACGCATCAAACAAAAACGCGTTCCATGGTCTCGGGCGGGGGACTCAAACCCTGGAAGCAAAAAGGAACCGGCCGGGCCCGCTCGGGGTCCACGCGGTCTCCGCTCTGGCGTCATGGCGGTATCATATTCGGACCCAATCCGCGGAACTACGATCAGGCGCTGCCGAAGAAAAAGAAACGATTGGCTTTCAAGATGGCCGTTAAAGAATTGCTGGATGGCGGGAAACTTCAGGTGGTTGAGCCGATTGAGATGAAGGAACCGAAAACAAAGTATGTGGCCGCTGTTTATAAAAAGTGGCAGGCGCCAACCGATTCCCTTTTTGTGGTCGAAAAAATTGATCCTCTTTTCAACCGCGCCGCTCGGAATATTCCGAACGTCGTGTTGAAAGACGTGGAGTCTCTAAATACATACGACTGTCTTGGCGCGCGTCGCGTGTTTATGACAAAAGCCGCGCTGGATGCCTTGGTGGCGCGAGTTTCTAAAGCAACCGAGAACTAGATTATGAATCCCAACTTTGACATTTTAAAGCGTCCGCTCATTACCGAGCGATCAACCAAGCTCCGCGAGAGCAATCATTACGTTCTGGAAGTCGACCCTCGGGCGACCAAGGGGCAGATTAAATTGGCCATCGAAATGCGATTCAAGGTGGACGTGCTGGTTGTCCGAACGATTCGATTGCCCGGGAAATTCCGGCGGAGAATGGGGCCCAAGGGTGGTTACCAGCCGGACCGGAAGAAGGCCATCGTTCGAGTGAAAGACGGGCAAAAAATTACGTGGGAAGAAGCCGCTTAGTTTCGTTAAAGGAAAAAGCAAATGCCATTAAAAACATTTAGACCTTATACCCCATCCCGTCGAAGCATGACGGTGGAAGATTTTTCTTGGTTGACCAAGAAAGCTCCGGAGAAGCGGCTCCTCCGTCCTCTTTCCAAGACGGGCGGACGCAACAACACCGGGGAAATCATGGTTCGCCATATCGGCGGACGCCATGCCCGGCGCTACCGGATAATCGATTTTAAGCGTAACAAGTGGGACATTCCCGGTCGCGTGGCCGCTATTGAGTACGATCCCAACCGGACGGCTCGCATCGCCTTGATCCACTATAAAGACGGCGAGAAACGGTATATTATTTATCCTCACGGCCTTCAGATCGGCGATACGGTGATGTCGGGCCCCAACGCTGAAATCAAAGTCGGCAACGCTCTTCCTCTTTCGGCGATTCCGGAAGGAACCGTGATTCACAATATTGAACTTGTTCCCGGGAAAGGCGCTCAGATGATCCGCTCCGCCGGAACCTCCGCCCAGCTCATGGCCAAAGAGAAAACGTATTGTCACATTCGTTTGGTGTCGGGCGAAATTCGTTTGGTTCCCGCTTCTTGTATCGCGACGGTCGGCCAAGTGGGGAACATTGAGCATGAAAACGTGACATGGGGGAATGCCGGCCGTTCCAGGCACATGGGGGTTCGGCCCACCGTGAGAGGGACCGCGATGAACGCGGTGGATCACCCGCACGGCGGCGGCCGCGGCAAGTCCAAGGGAAACAATCAGCCCAGGTCTCCGTGGAATCAGCCCGCGAAAGGGTACAAGACCCGAACGCGCCATCAAACAGATTGGTTAATTATTAGAGATCGCCGCGTTAAGCAAGCCGTCGCGGCCCAGGTTTAGTTGGAGGTTCGTTCATGAGTCGTTCTACAAAAAAAGGTCCTTTTGTTGATCCCCGGTTGGCCGAGAAGGTGGAGGCCATGCGGATGTCTGGGGACAAAAAGCCCATTAAAACGTGGGCTCGCGCCTGCACGATAACGCCCGATTTCGTCGGGTTTACGTTCCAGGTTCACAACGGACGAAAATTTATTCCCGTCTTCGCGACGGAACAGATGGTGGGTCATAAGTTGGGTGAGTTTGCGCCGACGAGATTCTTCAAGGGTCACGGAGCCGCTCACAACAAAGAAGCCACCTCGCTCACATAAGAGATTGAACTATGGATTTTATCGCAAAAGCAAAATACGCGCGTTACTCTCCCAGAAAAGCGGGACAGGTTCTCGGTCTCATTCGAGGAAAATCCGTGGCAAAGGCCTTTGGTCTTTTGCCGTTGGTTCCCCGTTCGGCCGGCATCCTGGTATTTAAGACGCTTAAAAGCGCTTATGCCAATTCCGGGGCATCGGATCCCGAGAGAATGTTCGTTAAAAAAGCCTGGGTTGACTTGGGCCCCGTCATGAAGCGCGTTCGGCCGATGGCCATGGGCGGCCGAGGAATTTATAAACGGAAAATGTGTCATGTTACGATTGTCGTTTCAGACGAGCGTAATGGGAAAAAGGGTTAAGGAGGAGTTGTGGGTCAAAAGATTTCGCCTCGAGCGCTAAGACTCGGCTATATTCAAGATTGGGATTCCCGTTGGTTTAGTCCCAAGGACATGCCGGAGCTTATTGAGGAAGATTTTCGCATTCGAAAATTTTTGAAAGAGCGTTTTAAGCTCGCGGCCCTTTCAAAAGTCGTGATCGAGAGAACCGGAAAATACATTCGGATCAATTTGCACACGGCCCGCCCCGGCGTCATCATTGGAAAGCGCGGAGCCGACA
Source organism: Elusimicrobiota bacterium (assembly GCA_003140895.1). GTDB lineage: Bacteria > Elusimicrobiota > Elusimicrobia > F11 > F11 > PLLH01. The sequence continues at coordinate 7,763 of PLLH01000095.1, read as the reverse complement.
TTGAAGAACTTAAGAAAGTGATTCAAGAGATGACCCGCTCTGAAGCGGCCATCAACGTGGTTGTTATGAAACGGCCCGAACTGGATGCCCAGCTTGTCTCCGAAGGCGTGGCGTTTCAGCTGGAAAAACAAATTGCCTTTCGTCGGGCCATGAAACGGGCGGTGGAGCGGACCATGGCGGCGGGCGCGGGCGGCATCAAGATTATGGTCGCCGGCCGGTTGGGCGGCGCTGAAATCGCCCGAACCGAATGGGTGATGGAAGGGCGCGTTCCGCTTCATACCTTTAGAGCGGATATCGATTACGGGTTTACCGAAGCGCATATCACGATGGGCCAGATCGGCGTCAAAGTGTGGATTTTTAAAGGCGAACTTTTCATAAAGTCCGAAAAAGATTTGATCAGGGAAGCCGAGGTGCTGCCCCTTCCCGTGACGGAAGCTCCAGCGGAGGCGGCGCCGGTGGCGCCTGTTGAAGAGCCGACGGCACCGGTTCTGGTGGAAAAAGAAGATTTGGTTCCAGGTGTCCCCGGGGTTGAGGAGGAGGACATTTAATTATGCTCATGCCCAGCCGCGTTAAATTTCGGAAAGAACACCGGGGACGGATGAAAGGGTGCGCTCAGCGGGGGAACACGCTCGCGTTTGGGAAATACGGTCTTCAGGCTCTTTCCAATAAATGGGTGACGGCCCGGCAAATCGAAGCGGCCCGCGTTTCCTTGGCTCGGTACACGAAAAAAGGCGGCAAGGTGTGGGTTCGCATATTCCCGGCGAAACCAATTTCCAAGAAACCCGCGGAAACGCGCATGGGAAAAGGAAAAGGCGACCCCGCGTTTTGGGTGTGCGTGGTCAAACGCGGCCGGATTCTTTTTGAAATGGAAGGGGTCACGCCAGTGGAAGCCAAAGCCGCCATGCGGCTGGCTTCCGATAAGCTTCCCATCAAATGCCAATATATTGAGCGGTTGCCGGTTTAAGTTAAGGACGAACATTCCCTATGGTTAACAAGAAAAAAGACGTTAATTTGAAAGAGTTAAATGCGGAAGAGTTGTCGAGACGTTTAAGCACAACTCAAGAGGAACTGTTTAAGCTGCGGTTTCGCGCGGCCTCATCTCCTCTTAAAAATCCCATGCGGATTCAAAAAGCCCGTCGAGAAATTGCCCGGCTGAACACATTTATCAATCAGAGGAGAAAAGCGGATGCCCGTGGCTGAGAGAGGAAAACGGAAAGAATTGGAAGGGTGGGTTGTCTCCGACAAAATGGATAAAACGCGGGTCATCGAGATCCGCTGGCAAAAGCGCCACCACAAGTACGACAAAGTGCAGTACTTAAGCACGAAAGTTTTTGCTCATGATGAGAAGAACGAGGCGCACGAAGGGGACCGCGTCCGCGTCGTTGAGACAAGGCCGTTGTCCCGTCAAAAGCGATGGAGAATCGCGGAGATTTTTAAATAGGTTAAAAAGGTCACGTTATGATTCAAGAACAAACATATTTAAATGTGGCGGACAATTCGGGAGCTCGGGAACTCGAGTGTATACACGTGTCAGGTTCGTCGGGCCGAAGGTACGCGCGGATTGGTGACATTGTGGTCTGCGCGGTCAAAGCCGCCCTTCCGGGCGCGGCGATCAAAAAAGGCGAGGTGGTGAAGGCCGTGATCGTCCGTATGAGGAAAGAATCGCGCCGGTTGGACGGAAGCTATATCCGGTTTGACGACAACGCCGCCGTTGTCATCAATGACGAGCGCGAACCGCGCGGGACGCGCATTTTCGGGCCCATCGCCCGTGAATTGCGGGAGAAAAATTATTTGAAGATCATTTCGTTGGCGCCGGAGGTTCTCTAAAAATTTATGTTGACTGTACGAAAGCACGATCGAGTCCGAGTGTTGTGGGGAAAAGACCGGGGAAAGGAAGGGGAAATTATTAAAGTGGATCCTTCCAAAAGCCGGGTCCTCGTGGCGAAACTGAATTTGGCGAAACGGCACACAAAGCCGACACGCGCGATGGAAACCGGCGGCATCAAGGATAAAGAGCAGTATTTGCCCATCTGCAAAGTCATGCTCATTAATCCCGATGATAAGAAGCCGACCCGTCCGAAGTTCGACCGCCTGACGGATGGGACGAAGATTCGGGTTTGCCGACGGACCGGAGATGTGATTCCGGAACCGAAGAAGCGTTAATTTTTCGAGGAGAAGGTGTGAGTCAATCAACTGAGAAAGAAGTGAAAAATATGGTTCCGCGTCTTAAAGAGGCGTTTTTTACCGTGGGCGTGAAGCAGCTCATGGAGCGCTTGGGCAAGGACAACATCTGGGCGGTTCCGCGCCTCGAGAAAATTGTGGTCAACATCGGCGTGTCCGCGGCGCGGGAAAACATCAAGGCCTTGGATGTGGCGACGGATGAGTTGGCTCAAATCACCGGCCAGAAACCGTCGGTTCACCGCGCAAAAAAATCCGTGTCGGCGTTTAAGCTCCGAGAAGGAATGCCGATTGGTCTTTCCGTGACGCTTCGCGGCGCTCGGATGTATGAGTTTCTCGATCGGTTTATTTCCATGGCCATTCCCCGGATCCGCGACTTCAAGGGGCTCAATCCTCGTTGCTTTGATGGATGCGGAAATTACAATTTGGGAATCAAAGAACAATATATTTTCCCCGAAGTGAATGTGGAGAAATCCGACGGGCCCCGGGGAATGAACATCACGTTTGTGACCACCACCCGGTCCAACAAAGAAGCCCATGAGCTTCTTGCGATTCTCGGGTTCCCGTTCGCGAAAGAAAAAGAAGCGGCAAAAAAGAATTAAGGAGAAGTGAATGGCTCAGATATCTTGGATGGCAAGAATGCGCAAACCGCAAAAGTTCGCGACTCGATTTGTGAACCGTTGTCGTATGTGCGGCCGCGCGCGGAGCGTGTATCGCGATTTTGGATTGTGCCGTATTTGTTTCCGGAACTTGGCTCATAAAGGCCAGATTCCCGGTATTACGAAATCAAGCTGGTAAAGGGTTTTAGGAGAATCTCATGTCTGACTCGATAGCGAATATGCTCTCACAAATTTCCAATGCGAACCATAAGTTCAAGGAAAGCATTGATCTTCCGGCGTCGAAAATGAAAGTAGAAATCGCGCGCGTTTTAAAGGAAGAAGGATTCATCGCCAATTACAAAGTGGCGCAGGACCGGCGCCAAGGGACTCTCCGGATCACGCTGAAGTATACGCCCGAGAAAGAACGCGTGATTCAAGGGGTCAAACGCGTGTCCAGGCCGAGCCTGCGCGTGTATCATAAAAGCGCTGATATTCCGTCCATCCAAAATGGGTTGGGGCTGGCGATTGTCTCCACGTCGAAAGGTCTTATGACGGGGCAAAAAGCGCGTGAATCAAAAATCGGCGGAGAAGTTCTCTGCTACGTCTGGTAACTTTTTGAAGGAAGCGTATTAATTATGAGCGAAACAATCGTTAAAGAAAAAAAGAGCGCGCCTCTCTCCCGTTTGGGGAGAAAACCGGTGGACATCCCGGCGGGCGTGAAGGTTCACGTGGACGGCGGGACTATCCATGTCGAGGGATCGCGTGGGAAGTTAAGTTGGACGATGCATTCTGCGATTGGGGCGAAGGTCAATGGAAACCAAGTGGATGTCGCTCCGGTTCGCCCGGGGGAAGAATTCAAGGCTCTCCATGGCCTGTCTCGAAAACTTGTTTTTAATATGGTTGAGGGCGTGACCAAAGGATTTCATAAGAAGCTGATGGTGGAAGGGGTCGGCTTTCGTGTTGTGGTGGCCGGCGATAAAATTAATATGGTGCTTGGATACTCTCATCCGGTGACCTTCCAATTGCCGAAAGGCATCGTCGCCTCGACGGATCCCAAGATCCCGAATCTTCTCACGATTGAGGGAACGGACAAGCAAAAAGTCGGCCAGGTGGCCGCTCAGATTCGTTCCTTAAAAAAGCCGGAGCCTTATAAGGGCACTGGAATTCGTTATGAACATGAAGTGATCAAACGCAAGGCCGGGAAGGCGGCGGTTGGATCGACTGGGGCGCCGGGTGGCGGTGGAGCGAAAAAATGAGCAAATCTCAAGATATTCGAACTGTTTTTAGACGGCTTCGTGTCCGTCAAAAAATTAACGGGACACCGGTTCGTCCGCGGCTGTCCGTTTATCGCAGCCTTAATCATCTGTACGCTCAGATTATTGATGACTCGAGCGGTCGGACGTTGGTGGCGGCGTCGTCAAAAGAAAAAGGAACCTCGGCGCGGGCCAACGTCGGCGTGGCGGCCAAGGTGGGCGAAAACTTGGGAAAACGGGCTCTTGAAAAAGGAATCACGCAGGTTGTTTTTGACCGCGGATCCCGGATGTACCATGGCCGGATCAAAGCATTGGCGGATGGGGCCCGTTCCGCTGGGCTAAAATTTTAAGGCTGGGCTAAAAGAGAACTATTATGGAAAAAATTAATACAAGTAATTTAACGCTAACAGAAACCGTCATCAAGATCGGCCGCGTGGCGAAAGTGGTGAAAGGCGGAAAACGTTTTTCCTTCAACGCGTTGGTTGTTGTGGGAGATGGGGCCGGACACGTCGGCGTCGGTCTTGGGAAAGCCAAAGATGTGCAGTCGGCCATTAAGAAGGGGACGGCTCACGCCACGAAAGAAGTCATCAAGGTGTCTTTGGTTGGAACCACGATTCCCCATGAAACCGTTGGAGCCTTCGGGGCTGGCCGGATTTTGATGAAGCCGGCGTCTCCGGGAACCGGAGTGATTGCCGGCGGATCAGCGCGGGCTGTTCTGGAAGCGGCTGGGGTCAAAGACGTGCTCACGAAATCTCTTCGGAGCCGGAACCATTTTAATGTCGTGTACGCCACGATGGAAGGATTGAAGTCATTGCGGCTTGCCGCGGACGTCTCCCGCATGCGCGGGAAAAACGTCGTTTTAGAAACCAAAGACGGAGGACAACATGCCGCTCCACAGTCTTAAGCCAGCGCCTGGTTCGAGAAAGTCCAAGCGGATCGTCGGCCGCGGTGAAGGCAGCGGTTTGGGCCAGACGGCGGGGAAAGGCCAGAAGGGTCAGAAATGTCGTTCCGGCGACACCATTATGAACGGGTTCGAGGGCGGCCAGATGCCGCTCATCCGGCGGATCCCGAAACGAGGCTTTAATCATCCGTCAAAAATTTACTACCAATCGGTGAATCTCGGCGTTTTGGAGCAGTTGTTTGATGCCGGCGTGGAAATCAACGGCGAGGTTCTCGCCAAAGCGGGACTTCTGAAAAAAGCCACCGAACCATTTAAGATTTTGGGGGCCGGTAAGCTCACGAAATCGTTTAAAATTGTGGCCCAACATTTTTCCAAATCGGCTGAGGAAATGATTAAAAAAGCCGGCGGCAGCCTTCTCGCCAACTAAGAGCTGATTTTTATGATGCAATCGGTGTTTGATCTCTTCAAAATCAAAGAATTGCGGAAACGCATTTTTTTAACGATGGGCGTGATTGCCGTCTATCGATTGGGCGTTGCGTTGCCGATCCCCGGCGTGAACTCACAAGCGCTGGTGATGCTCTTTAAGCAAAACGCCAATTCTCTTTTGGGTTTTCTGGACGTGTTCACGGGGGGCGCTCTTTCGCGGTTGTCCATCTTCGCGATGGGGATCATGCCCTACATCAACGCCTCCATTATAATGAGCCTTCTTCAAGGGGCGCATGTGATCCCGTATCTGGATCATTTGGCTAAAGAAGGAGAATCGGGCCGGAAACGGTTGAATCAGATTACGCGGTATGCCACGGTCATCCTGGCCATCATTCAGTCTTTTGGGCTGACCCAGCTCATCAGCCGGATGCCGCTTCCGGGAGACGTTCCCGTGGTTCAGAATCCGGGGCTCGCGTTCACGCTCACGACGATGATCACGCTGGTAGCCGGTACGATTTTTGTGATGTGGTTGGGAGAGCAAATTGAAGAATTTGGTATTGGAAACGGAATCTCGCTCATTATTTTCGCTGGAATCGTGGAACGGTTCCCGGCGGCCATGACGAACGTATTTCGCGAAGTGTTTCAGCTGCAACAGCGCAGCATCTTTGGTGCCGCGCTGCTGGGCGCGTCCCTGTTGGTCATCACGGGACTTGTCGTGTGGTTGGAAACAGGCCAACGGAAAATTCCAATTCAAGTGGCGAAACGCGTGGTGGGACGGAAAATGATGGGCGGTCAGAACACGTTCCTTCCGCTCAAAGTGGATCAGTCCGGCGTCATCGCCGTGATCTTCGCGGTGTCGCTTCTTCAATTCCCGGTGACGATCGCCTCGTTCGCCCCTCAGTCGTCATGGGCGAGCCGAATTAACGATATGTTTAATCGAAGCGATTGGGGCTACAACACGGTGTACGCGGCCCTTATTATCTTTTTCTGTTATTTCTACAACTCGGTGTCGTTTAACCCGAAGGATATTGCGGAGAATTTAAAGAAGTGGGGCGGCTTTGTCCCCGGTATTCGTCCCGGCGATCCAACCGCCACGTTTCTTGAGAAAGTCATGGAGAGAATCACGTTGGGGGGCGCCATCGCCGTCGCTTCATTGGCGGTTCTTCCGTCCCTCTTGCATTCGCGGTTGAATGTCCCGTTTTATTTTGGAGGCACCTCGCTTTTGATCGTCGTCGGTGTGGCGCTTCAAACGATGAGCCAACTGGAATCTCATTTGATCCAGCGTCATTACGAGGGTTTTAGCAAAGCGGGCCGCATTGAAGGCCGCACGCGCGGCCGGTGGTACGCGGCATGAACATACTCTTTTTAGGGCCTCCGGGGTCTGGCAAGGGAACTCAAGCCAAACAATTGGCGGAGAAATTGTCGCTTCAGCATCTGTCGACGGGCGACGCGTTTCGGGAAGCGATCGGCAACAAAACGCCTCTCGGAGTCGAAATCAAGTCCTATGTCGACAGCGGACGGCTTGTGCCGGATGAGCTGGTCTCTCGAGTGGTCTTTGAAAAAATACAGCAGTCAGGAAAATCCGCCTCATTCCTTTTGGATGGGTATCCTCGGACCGTGGATCAGGCCAAAGCGTTGGACGATTTCGCGAAACATGAGAAGATGGCGCTTGATGCCATTCTCCTTTTTGATGTTCCGGCGACCGATTTGATTAAGCGTCTCACGGCTCGGCGCCAATGCCCTAAGTGCAAAGAAGTGTTTAATTTGGTGACGCGGCCGCCCAAAGTGAAAGACACCTGCGACGCCTGCTCAACGCCTCTCATGCAACGCGCCGACGATCAAGAGAGCGTTATAAAAGAACGGTTGGATATTTACGAACGGCAAACGGCGCCGATTATCGATTTTTATAAAGGACGTCCCGGGTTCCATAAGATTAACGCGGCCCAGAGCGTCGAAAAAGTATTTAGCGATATGGTGGAGGCGTTGAAGGGGAAATAGTTCTTCCCTGAATCATGGGTGAGCCTGGCGGAAAAAAGACGCGGATTGAATTAAAAACAGCGTCTGAATTGGAATCCATGAAAAAGGCCGGTCGGTTGGCGGGCCTCACGCTTAAAGAAGTGGGTCGGCACGTGGAAGCCGGCATCACCACCAAAGAGTTGGATGATATCGCGAGAAAATTTATCCGCGCGGGGGGAGGAATCCCCACCTTTGTTGGATACAGAGGATACCCCGCAGCCTTGTGTGTGTCGATTAATGAAGAAGTGGTGCATGGGATTCCAGGGCCTCGCAAGATTGAGCGGGGTGATGTGGTGAGCGTTGATGTGGCCGCAACGCTGGATGGATTTGTTGGAGATACCGCCGCAACGTTTTTAGTTGACCCTGTTTCCTCGGAAGCGGAAAAATTGG